>CACZZH010000067.1:6238-20419 GCA_902785635.1 uncultured Lachnospiraceae bacterium | reverse complement strand
CTGCACGGCTTCCGCAGGAAGCCTTCAAATGTGCAGCACTGCGATCCGCCGGAGGCGCTGACGAAATGCTGATCAGACAGCATTTCGTCAAGCGCTTTGTGGCCCCTGCAAGTATTAGACAGGGTGAGGGATCCTGCCCCGAGGCCGCCTCAGCAAACTCATGATCTGCAGTGATGCGCGAATGCGGAAAAACATATAAAAATCGCCCCGTTTTCACGGGGCGATCATTCAAACAGCATCTATGCGAAAACCTGCGCAGCATGAATATGAATCAAAGCTTCAGGTCATCCATCCAGATCTTAAGATCTTCCATGGAGACGGTACCGCCATAGCGCTTTCCTTCCAGGACCTTGGATTCACGTCCTGTAAGGTTGTTGATGCGGGAAGTGATATTTCCCATACCGCTTCCGCCGGAAGTGCAGAACGGAATAATGGTCTTTCCCTTGAGATCATGCTCTGCCAGGAAAGTATCAACTATACTGGGCTCACGTCCCCACCAGATCGGGAAACCCAGGAAAATGGTATCATAGGATGCAATATCATCCACTTTCCCGACCATCTCCGGACGGCAGTTCGGATCGTTCATTTCCACTGTGCTGCGGGATTTTTCGTTTCTCCAGTCAAGATCCTCAGCTGTGTATACCTGAGCAGGGGTGATCTCAAAAAGGTCAGCACCTTCTATCTGTGCGAGTTCCTCTGCAACTCTCTTGGTAGTACTGGTCGGCGAAAAAAATGCAACAAGAATTTTACTCATAATAGACCTCCTTGACTAAAAACACTTGTGTCATATCTATTTTACCACATATTGATGCTGTTATCCAAGCTTTTGCAGCAACTGCATAAAGTATCCCGGCAGCGGAGCCTCAAATTCCATATATTCCTTTGTCGTCGGATGTATAAAGCCGATGGTCCTTGCATGAAGGACCTGTCCCTGCAGCGGGATGCCCAGGATGTTCTTTGCCCCTTTTCCGTATATTTCATCTCCGAGAAGCGGATGTCCGATACTTGCCATGTGGACACGGATCTGATGGGTACGTCCGGTCTCCAGGCGGCACTCTATGTGGGTAAAGACTCCTGCCGGACCGGCAAAACGATGAAGCACCCGGTAGTGTGTTACCGCGCGTTTTCCGCTGCGGGAATTGACAGCCATTTTTTTCCGGTCTGTCGGATGCCTTCCGATCGGAGCGTCAACGCTCCCTGTATCTTCCTTCAAATTCCCGGTAACAATCGCTTCATAGACCCGGGTAATGGAATGAGCCGCCAGCTGTTCTGCAATAAAATTGTGTGATCTGTCATTCTTACAGATGATCAGAGAGCCGGTCGTGTCCTGGTCGATTCGGTGCACAATGCCAGGCCGCAGCACACCGTTGATCCCGGAAAGGTCATCCCTGCAATGCCAGAGCAGCGCATTCACCAGCGTTCCGCTGTCATGACCGTGGGCCGGATGCACTACCATCCCTTTCGGTTTATTGATGACCAGAAGATCTTCATCTTCATAAAGAATATCGAGAGGGATATTTTCCGGCAGAGCTTCCAGGGGCTTAGGCTCGGCAAATGCAATAGAGACCCTGTCTTTTTCGCGCAGGATGCTCCCTGCCTTGAGATGACCGCTCTGTTCATTTATGCTGACATTTCCGTCCCGTATCTGTTTCTGGAAGAAGGATCTGGTCTGTTCCGGAAACTGCTGCGCCAGAAACTGGTCCAGACGCATTCCGCTCTGCCCGGCAGATACTTCGAAGAACTGTTTTGTCATATTCATCATATTATCATAATTTGCTGTTTCTCATTCATCTCACAACTGTAAGCCACGAGAATTCTGCACTGGTCAAGTCACGGGAATCAGGCACTAGTGCCTGAATTGCAGGTCTTCTTCCTTATAAAAAAACAGGACCAGGATCAGCAGCGCTCCGCAGCTGACACACACATAAATATCGGCCACATTGAACACAGGAAAACGGATCAATGAAAAATACAGAAAGTCAATGACGTAATGATGCCAGATCCTGTCGATCATATTTCCGAGTGCTCCGGCGCTGAGCATAATACCGACAATGCGGAGAGGGCGATATTTACGGTCCGGCGGCAGAATATGTACACATACTCTGCCTGCGAAAAAGGAGATCAGTAATGCCAGTACCGCCAGGAGAAGCTGCCGTCCTTTGAACATGCCGAAGGCAGCTCCCCGGTTTTCCAGATAAAAGAACTCAAAGACACCGGGAATCAGCTTTACGGAGGGATTCCCTTTCAGGAAATAAGCTGCAAGCAGCTTTGTCGCCTGATCAAAAGCGATCAGGCACGCAGCAGGCAGCACAAAACGCAGCAGTCTGCCGGATCTTGATGTTGTATTCATTGATGTCACCATAAATCCGCATTTAACGAATCAAGAGCAGCTTTCATTTCCTCTTCTGTGACTGTGAGATCTATGAAAGCACTTCCGATCTTCTTCAGAAGAATAAAGCGGATCTTTCCCGCTGAAGCTTTTTTGTCATGGCGCGCGATCCGGAGAATCTCCCCGGAATCGATTCCGTCATAGCTGATCGGCAGTCCGAAACCGACCATCATATCGCGTATCTCATAGAACTCACCCTCATCGAGAAGTCCTCTTTTCCAGGAAATATGAGCAGCTGCAACGCATCCCAGCGCCACGCAGTGTCCATGCGGGAGCCGGAACTGCATCGCTGTTTCGATCGCATGCCCCAGAGTATGCCCGAAGTTGAGCAGCGCTCTTTCTCCCTTTTCTTTTGGATCTTTTTCCACTACAGCACGTTTGATCCTGCAGCTGCCTTTGATCATCGTCATCAGGTACTGGGTCTGCCGCTCACAGATCTCTATCATGTTCTCGATGGTCCACTCATAATAGGATGCGTCCCGGATCAGCCCATGTTTCAGCACTTCACCCATACCGCTTTCAAACTGAAGCTCAGGAAGTGTTTTGAGGGTATCCGCCGCAATGTAGACCAGTGACGGCATATGAAAAGCACCGACCATATTCTTGAAATCACCGAAATCTACGCCGGTCTTTCCGCCGATGCTGCTGTCGACCTGGGCCAGAAGGGTCGTAGGAATCTGGATGAAACGAATTCCCCGCAGATAGGTCGCTGCTGCAAATCCGGTCATGTCCCCAACCACACCGCCGCCGAGCGCGATCAGCAGATCCTGCCGGTCAAATTCATGCTGAATCAAAAAAGCATAGATCTCACGAATCTGATCCAGTGTCTTGTGCTCTTCACCCGCGGGAAGTGTAAATACAAAGACCTCCCTACATATCGGGCGGATCTGCTGCATCACAGCTTCGGCATACAGCGGACCTGTATTGCTGTCTGTGACGATGCAGATCCGTCGATCAGCCGTATCCAAAGAAGCGACGCACTGCGACAGTGCCTCAAAAGATTCGCGGATCTGAATATCATACGCATGACTGCCCTCGTAGTTTACAGCCAGAACTTCATAATTTGTTTCCATAAAAAACCTTTCTGCTATGAAACTTTATATGAACTTTTCCAGAACAACAAAAGTCCGTCCCTTTTTTGAGGTCCCTCCTTCTTCCAGGTAGCGGAATCTCCCGAGGCCCCGGACAGAGATCATGTCTCCGACAGCAGCATGTGTGCTGCCGTCCGTGATCAGGCGGCCGTTAAGAAAGACCTTTCCTCCGGCGGCAAGTTCCTTCAGACTGCTGCGGGAAGCATGAAATGCCATCGGTATCAGTGCGTCAAGCCTTGGCGAGGAAATGCTTCCCTCGATCCTCTCGGTGCGCAGTGCCGGCAGAATCACCTCCCCGGGCTCCATCAGTTCACAGTGAACAAAAGCATGGCGTACCCGGATCAGATTTTCAGTTATGAATCTGCCGATCGTTTTCTCCGCAAACAGATAGGCCTTGTCCTCACCGATCAGAATATCACCCGTCCTGTTGCGCTCAATGCCGAGATGCAGCACGGCCCCGAGAATATCCCTGTGGGACAGTTTCTCCGAATAACGCGGATCAGACAGCGTGATCCCGATACAGCAGATCGGAAAGACAGACGAATTTTCCGTAAAGGAAAGAGCATCAGGTAGGAAACCCAGCATCTGACGCTCCGCATTTTTGTATCCGCCGAAAAGTACCGGACCTGCGTATCCGATCTCCTTTTCCAGCGAATGATAAATATTCTGTTCGTTTAATCCGAGAAAATCCGAAAAGAACGGGCTCTGTCTTCGATAGGAAGCAGACGCGAGATCCTTCAGACGATTTCGGAGCATTTCTTCTTCTTTTTCTGTATTCATTCAGCTCATTCACTCTCAACCGGACCTTGAGGATTACCTTCGGTCAAAAGGAACATCAAACGCATCGCTTATGATCTCCTGAAAATCGCCTGTAAGATCCACCGAGGCCGGTGTGATCACAAAGATATATGTGCTGACTTTCTGAAGATTGCCATCCATGGCATAACAGGAACCTGCCGTAAAGTCAATGATACGCTGAGCGATCTCAAGCTCCAGACCTTCCATATTCAGGACGACCGTGCAGTCGGAAAGCAGCGAATCCGTGATCTCACGCGCATCCTCCATGGAGTGCGGCCGGATCACACACACCTTCATACCGGAAGGTTCTGCCGAACGCCTTCTGCTGCGAATCGATGAGATCTTGCCGCTGTCCTGGGATCTTCTTGGTACCGAGAATGGACGTGTCTTCACAGGCGGCTCATCCTCTTCAGGATCATCATCCTTATCATCAGACTCATAAGAAGACAGATCCGGAACGGTATCCTCTTCCCGTTTTTTGATCACACGGCTGCGAGGTGCGCTCTCTTCCTCTTCGACTTCTTCGTCAAGATAATCTTCTTCATCATATTCATCGTCATTCAGCTTGATCACATTTAAAAATTTATCAAGAACGCTCATACGTCTAAAGATCTCCTGTCACCAAATATTCCTGTTCCGACTCTTACAAAAGTAGCGCCTTCTTCCACAGCGACCTCATAATCACCGGTCATACCCATACTAAGCTCAATCATACTGACATTATCAATGTTTTTCTGCCCAATGTCAATACATAATTGCTTTAATTGACGGAAGTAAGGACGGTTCAGCTGCGGATCCTCCACATTCGGAGCGATGGTCATAAGACCTTTTACACGGATATTCTCAAGGCCTGCGATCGCACGCACAAGCGCTTCCGTTTCTTCCGGCCGTACCCCGAATTTACTCTCCTCTCCCGCTGCGTTCACCTCCACCAGCACAGGCATGATCACATGGCTCTTTGCTGCCTGTTCATTCACTGCCTCAGCAAGATCCAGTGAATCGATGGAATGGATCATGCAGGCACGTCCGACTACATATTTGATCTTGTTTTTCTGAAGATGGCCGATCATATGCCACTGCAGTGAAGAAGGAAGAAGCGCATATTTGTCACGCAGCTCCTGCGGCCTGTTTTCACCGAATATATTCTGTCCGGCAGCCACCGCCTCTTCGATCATTGAGACCGGCTTGGTCTTCGATACCGCGATCAGTCTGACTTCTTCCGGATCTCTGCCGCTCCTTTCGCACGCAGCTGCAATACGTCGTCTGACTTCCATTATATTATCTCTGATACTCATGCTTCACCTCAAAAATATGCTGTACCGCCGCCCGGATCTGCTCTGTCAGATGATCTCATCCGCCTGTATTTCCGAAGCGTTCAGCGCAATATAATCATGTGCCGCAAGCCCGTAGCTGCTGAATGGTTCGACTACACAGAATTCTTCATTGGAATCGATCACTGTGACCTGTCGGAACTGCGCATAACCCTGATTGATATTGTAAACGCCCTGTATCGTATAGAGATTGCTCAGAGTCACCTTGTGCTTTTTACTTGTGTTCGCCATCTGAATGTAATCACCTTCATTAAGCAGCGAAGTGTCCACGAGACAGCCTCCATCTACCTTTGCATATACAGAAGCTGTAACATAGTTCACCACAGCCTCGCCATTCGTCCTGTAAGACTCTCTCAGGAAAGTGATCTCTCCGGAATTATCAGGATTTGTGATCACATATTCCTCGGGAATCCTGTAAAATACCCGTTCTGTGATCGCCGAGGAAGGAATCTTCAGTCCCTTTTTACTGTCCATAAGAAGCTCGATCTCCAGATACCGGTCGTCCGCATAGCGGACAAGAGAATTCTTCAAAGTGATGCGTCCATAAGAACCATATGCATTTTCGATCACGGAAAAGGCAGCTGAAAAGGTCGTATTGTCCTTAAGGAACCGGAACCGCACAGAGGTACGGTCCTGAAGCTTGATTTTCAGGTCCGATGAGATCGGAAAATAAAGATACCAGGTCTCACCCGTGATCAGCTTAAAAAGATCATCGCCATTCCGGACAGCATTTCCGGAAAGCCGTACATTCACAGGACGATACTGGTTCTTGCTGAAAGAATCCGGGCTGATGTTCTCCTCGGTAAGACTTTCCATTCCGTCGATCGTATATACTACAAAACCTGACACCGGAGCATTGACCAGATTGACAAGACCGCCTGTTGCAGCTGAATATGAGGAACTGCTGTTCAGAAGTATGCTCTGAAGGTTCGCTTTAAGATTATACACCTCCTGAAACGCGCTTCCGGAGTAGTTCAGAGAATAGGCAAATAATTCATCTCTCAGCTGGCTGCGGTCAATCGCAGACAGCTCCTCTCCTGTTCCGGCAGCCATTTCTGCTGCAGCAGATGCCGGAAGCTGCTCATCGATCGAACATACCGTTCTGTCGGCTCCGATGCGGGCTCCGTCCCGTGCATAGTAGGTAACATATCCGGAATAGCCTGCGGGTATGATCGTCTCGGTTTTCAGCGCAAGTGCAGTGTACCGGTAGTTGCCTGAAATGGAACCCACCGTCACTTCATAGGAAGCCGTATGCTTAGAAGTAAGATAGGAAAAAAGAGTGATGATCATATAGATAAAAATCGCGCCAAAAAGAATCGTGCCTATATTCAGCCACGCAAAGCGATTATACTGCTTTATGGATGTCACCTTTCTGCGATCCGCCAAAACAATGTCTCCTCCGACGATCTTATGCCTGTTAACCGAAAAGAGAAAAGCCCGGATGGAGCTTTTCTCTTCGTCCAATCGTAATAAATGCCTTTTATTCGTGAATGATCATTTCATGCAGTGCCTCAGGAAGCTGATCTCTGGTCACTGAAATACTGATAATAAAATCAACATCGAATGCTTTGCTGATCTCATTAAGATGCATGATCGCATCGCCTGCCTGCTCGGGAGTGATTTTCATGATTTTCAGAAAACTGTCAAGATAGATCTGTTCAAGGTCATTATCCTGCGAAAGAAGTCCGCACAGAAATCCTTCAAACGCATCGGTGTTCTTCACCGGATAATCTGTAATGTCGATCAGACGGACTCGTCTGTTCAGTTCATACATATGCTGCTTGCTTTTATCTACATATACAATATTTCCATGTGCTGTCTGGATCTCATTATTTGCTTTTTCCAAAAGGACTTTTGTTTTCCCTTTTCCTTTCTCGCCAATAATTAACTGAATCATGATTTTTTCCCTCCATGTAAAAATGATAGATAGACCCGCGAAAAACATTTCCAACGTTTTTGCTCGTTATCTCATCGGCCGCATATGCGGACAGTTCCTTACGAACTTCCGATAAGATAATTATATTCCAATCAGGAGTAATTGACAAGCGACAACATGCCGTTCATCTCCGTATACAGCACATCCTTGTCTGCGGAATGCATGAGGCCCGCGATAAACGGATTGCCGTAAAGATCCTTCACAAGAAGAAACAGACATGCTCCCGCATCCTCCGTCGTACCCGTTTTTCCGCCGTAGATGATCACATTATCGGGAAGCTGGGCTTCACCTGTAAAATAGTGATTCGTAGACTCCCACGTGACCGCAACTGCACTTCCGTCTTCTCTCGTGTACTCTGCGTAATAATTTTTACGGCTGATCATATCCATGAACAGGTCATACTTCATGGCTTCCCTGAACATAAGATAAAGATCATAGACACAGGTGTAATGCTCGGAATCGGTAAGTCCGTGAGGATTTGTAAACTGGGTTCTCGTGGCGCCAAGTACCTGCGCTTCCTGATTCATCAGATAAACAAAATTATCAACGGATCCGCCGACATGTTCTGCGATCATCATCGCTGCATCATTTCCGGAAGCAACGATCAGACCATACAACAGCTGTTTCAGAGAGATCCGGTCCCCCGGCTTGATATCACAAACGGAAGAACCGTATTCAATATCCAGAGCAGTATCTGTAACGGTTACAATGTCATCCGGGTTTCCGTATTTCAAAGCAGTCAGACAGGTCATGATCTTTGTAAGGCTGGCAGGAGAACGGGTGGTAAATACATCCTTCGCGTACACGATCTCCTCTTTGGTAAGATCAAACAATCCTGCGCTCAGAGCACCGATGCTGAGCATATCCACATTCTGGTCAGAATCTGTTACACACAGCTCCTTTGCAAATCCTTCTGAAAGACCAGCCTGCGCATCTGCCGATTCAAGTCCGTATACAGTTGAGTGGCTGTCATAGACCATTGACAGATGATAATCATGGGAACGAATCACGTAATACCAGACCAGATATCCCAACAGCATCACCACAGCGATCAGCACGATCAACACAGCAGCCAGGCGTCGTTCCGCCCGGCGTTCCCGAGCATCGCGTTCATTGATTCTTTTCCATTCGCGCTGTGTATACCCGAGTTCTCTCGGATCAACGTTCTGCCTGCGGCCGGTATTCTTTCCGGAGCCGGATCTGCCGGAACTCCGTTTTACTTGTACATTTCTCGCCACTCAAGATCTCCTCTCTCCAGGGATTTCAAAAGGACCTCTGCGGTAGCTATATTAGTTGCAAGAGGTACATTGTGGATATCACACAGACGTATCACTTTGGTGATATCCGGTCCGGATGTCTTTGGATTCTCCGGATCACGAAAGAAAAGGACAAGATCCATCTGATTCTGTTCGATCATTGCGCCGAGCTGCTGTTCTCCTCCCACATGACCGGACAGCAGTTTGTGTACCATCAGTCCGGTGGCTTCCTCAATGAGCCGGCCGGTGGTTCCCGTAGCGTA
This sequence comes from uncultured Lachnospiraceae bacterium, assembly GCA_902785635.1. Lineage (GTDB taxonomy): Bacteria > Bacillota > Clostridia > Lachnospirales > Lachnospiraceae > Merdiplasma. The sequence continues at coordinate 11,355 of CACZZH010000067.1, read as the reverse complement.
AAGATCATGCCTGGCAAGTATCCCCCGATAAGCCGTACAGCAGTTCTGCATAAGCTTCTTTTTTCCGTCATGGGCGATCAGGCCGATATTCATAGTTGTCCTCCTTTCTTCTGACAAAGGCTTTTTAGTATCTGCGGGACTGCAGCCCCACATTCAGAACGATTCCGATTCCAAAACAGAATGTGATCAGCGAGGTAACGCCATAGCTTACAAAGGGAAGCGTGATACCTGTATTCGGCATCAGATTGGTCGCGACCGCAATATTCATAAAGCTCTGGAACATTATGAGTGAAGCCATGCCGCAGCAGATCAGCTTTCCTGCAGTATCTTTCGCTGTATATGCGACCCGGAGGCATCCGATCGCGATCAGCAGTTCCAGCAGAATGATGAGGCAGCATCCGAGAAAACCGAGTTCTTCACCTGCCACCGCAAAAATGAAGTCCGTCTGAGGCTCCGCGATAAAATTGCCTCCCTTTACAGAAGAGACCACATTATTGTTCAGTCCCTTTCCATATAGCTGTCCGGATCCGATCGCGATCACAGAATTCGTCTGCTGGTATGCCTCCTGAGCATAATCGGCCGGCCTCAGCCACGCCATGATACGATCGAGCTGATAATCCTTCAGAAGCGTCTGTCCCGGACGGAGAATAATGCTGAAAAAGACAACGATCAGCGGAACCATCACCAGAAGGATCCCGCCTATGATCCGAAAACTCAGTCCGGCTGTAAAGATTATAGCACAAAAAGTCAGCCCTGTGGCGATCGTTGTGGAAAGATCCGGCTCTTTGTAGATCAGGAAAAGCGGAATGCCCAGCAGCACTACGGAAAACGCGATCACCCGAAACGTATTGAGCCGGTCCTCATGGCGGGCAAAATAATCCGCAAAAAACAGGATCAGGACGATCTTTACAAGATCAGACGGCTGAAACTGAATACCGATACGGATCCACCGTGTAGCACCGTTTACATTCTCACCGATCACAAGTACAGCCGCCAGAAGAACAGCGCCTGCGATATACCATACCCATGAGAAGCTCAGCAGCCAGGTGTAATCTACAAGTGAAAAGATCAGCATCACAGCCAGTCCGAGGACAAGCCCGAGAATCTGCCGGTTCTGCGATGATCTCTGGGCACTGCCTATTATCATGATCCCGAGAATCGAAAGAATCGAGACCCACAGGATCAGACTGACTTTATAATCTCTGAAATGATATTGCCGAAACATAACCGATAAGGAAGAATCCTCCTCTCCTTGCGCAAATCCTGAAGCAGCGGCCCGTCAGCCTTATTATGAACGGATGATCCGGTCCTTCAGATGTTCAAATACACTTCCGCTGCCGGCATTCTCTCCTTCCAGCGGCTCCATTACAAAATGATCGTCCTTGAGATATGCGATCGCCGGTTCATTCGGGATCGCCCCGTCGTCCTCTTTCTTGGTGATGGCGGAGCGGCAGGCGGATGAAGCAATGCGCAGGAAAGACGGCTTCAGAAGAAGGGCCGCAACAAAAGCCTCGTCATAACCTGAGTATCCGGCAGTTACCTGTCCCATACATCTTCCGAGGATGATCACGCTGCCGTCCGCGCACACGCTGGCTCCCGGAGGAACATCCCCGAGGATCACGAGGCTGTTCTCGCTTTCGAGCGTCTGCCCGGGACTTATGCTGCCGAAATAGACTGCCGCATGCTCGGAAACAGTAGATTCCAGCGCACGGACCACCGCTTCTTTGTAATAATCAGAAGATTCCCTGCTTTCATCTACAATACAGACGATCTGAATATGAGAATTCTCACAGATCACTCCTACCAGTTCTCTTTCCTGTTCTTCAGTCAGTTCCCGTCCTTTAAACGAAACCGCCATCTGTGCATTGCGGAAAAATCTCGCAGCTTCCCGGAACTTTTCCGCAACATCCCTGCAAAGGAGGTCAAAGGGCAAGTCATGATCCAGAAGTATGATCAGCCCGTATGCACAGCTTTTTATGATCACAGAACTCGGCCGCATGTCTTCCTCCTTTTGATTATTATTTCCAATCAGTCCTGAATGGCGTCGTTGACAGTAACCGCCTCCACTGCATGACCGGTGATCAGCTCATTCTCAGGTCTTGTGCCGAAATAATACGAAACGGTATCCATCGCCAGGGCAGCCGCATTCGCGCTGCTGTAGCCGTTTGCGATCCGCACCGCGATCGCCATGGTCGGTTCGTCTGTCGCCGAATAGGGTGCAAACCCGATAAATTCCGAATGCGTGGGCTTCGTAACGACCTCCTGTGCCGTACCGGTCTTTCCGGCGATCGCCACATCATTAAATGCCTTCAGCACGGAATGATTCTGAACCATTGCCCGCATGCCCGCATGAATGGTGCTCCACAGATAATCAGGCAGTTCCACGACCGAGTGCACAGTCGGTTCGTTCTCATCGATCGTATTGCCGTTCGTGTCCGTAACTTTACCGATCAGTGTCAGATCATAGCAGGTTCCTTTATTGGCGATCGTTGATACATACCGGGCAAGCTGCGATACTGTGAACGCATTGTTGCTCTGTCCCATCGCCATCGGCACAGCACCGTATGTAGCCATATGCGGAGAGGATTCCGGAACTTCCACTCCGGATTTCGCATCAAATCCATACATGGAAGCATACTTCTGAAGCGTTTCCACTCCCGTGTCATCCTGATAAGTCCCGCTCACCATGCTCAAACGATATCCGATCGTGTTGAAATAGGAGTTGCACGAATCACGGATCGCTGTCTGAAGCGTCTCAACACCATGTGCACCCGGGAACACCCAGCATTTGATCTCAGGATCCACTTCCGTGAACTTTCCGTAACATACGATTCCTTCGTCCACTGATACCTGGTTTTCCATGATGCCGGCTGTAGCGGTAACGATCTTAAAGGTCGATCCCGGTGCCAGCACTTCCTGCGTCGCTCTGCTGTAGAACGGCGAAGACAGATCCGTCACGAGTTTATTGTAATATGCCGAATCCATCTCATTTACAAGACGGTTATTATCATATCCGGGGTAGCTTACACAGCATTTTACGTCACCGGAACCTGGGTCGACGATCACGATTGAACCCGAGCAGGGCATCAGGGCAAGCTGTGCGGGCGTAAGCTCCAGATTATAGATCTTATCCCGGATAAAATCATACGCACTGATCTCTCCGGAGGACAGGGCATCATAATCCGTGTCATTGCGCATAAGGATGTCCTGATCATACAGCAGCAGGCACACTTCACTTCCGCTCAGGGAACCTTCCTTAAGCATATACCGGAATACCCTCTTGCAGAAATCCGTATCCTGGATCAGATTTTCGGAGATGTAATCCGAAAGCGCGGTATAGATCTCATAGGAATCCATATAGGAAGTTTCTTCGATCACGCCGTTCATATCGATCCAGTTTTTGGAGATCGCATATGTCAGGAATTCCTGCAGACTGATCGTCTCGTCCTGGTTCCATGCGATCCATGTAAGATCACTCTCATCGATCGCATCTGAATTGAGGATTCCCTCGGATGTCAGCATCGTATTCACGATATAGGACTGATAGACCTGCATCTCCTCCGTAAGATCCTGATAGGGAGTCGGATCCGCAGTGGTGAGCTGCTGATGGATCTCCCGGAATATCTCATCGGATTTTTTCAGGAACAGCTCATATACATGCTTTTCATTCACAGAGGCATCTGCTTTCGACAGATGCGACACATCCAGCACATTATTCTCAAAGAGCGAGAAATAAACATCATATACAGGTACGACGACGTCATCGGAAGATGTATACCATTCCTCGTTGATCTCATCCGTATCCACAATATGGCTCCAGAGGATGCCTGCGATATACTGCTCAAGGATCTTGTAAGCTGCTTTCTGAAGGTCACTGGAGATCGTAAGATACAGGCTGTTGCCCGCCTGCGGTTCGTCTCTGGACTCGACGCTCAGCTCACGTCCGAGGTTGTCCACATACAGGGTCTCCAGTCCCTTGTCTCCGTGCAGCTCAGCCTCCATTACCTGTTCAAGTCCAACTTTTCCGACCACATCAGAGCTGTCGTACTTTTTATCCGGATTGGCTTCCTTCAGAGCCGCGAGCTCTTCCGAGGACACTTTTCCGGTGTATCCGATGATCTGCGCAAAGTATTCTGCATCATTATAGACACGCAGATAATCCTCCGTAACATCGATTCCGGACAGCACATCACTGTTCTCAAGGAGCTGTGCCACCGTCTCCTCGCTCACATCCTTTGCGATCGTGATCGAGTTGTAACGCTGATAGCTGTTCTGCGCCAGCAGATTGCGCATTGCGCACAGCTGGAGGATCTCCTCCTTCGAAAAGCTGTCAGGAAGACCATAATCTGCCCGTTCCTTCACAGTGATCCTCTCATCCAGGATACCGTAATATTTCGTGGAACAGAGAAGATCGATCAGGTCCGGAGCAGTGATATTTCTCTGCTCCTCCGTAAGGTCATCGATATAGATCTGTCCAAACACATCCGCCTTGAAGCGGCTGAGGGTAAACCCGGCTGCATCATAGGCAAACTCGCCGTTTTCATCCAGCTTCACGTGAAAATCCGTATAGACTTCATCCCCGTGTCCTTCTATGATCTGAATCGAACGGTAAAGCGTACTGTTCAGGGTAAGGTTTCGGATATGCGTCGAAGGATAATAGCCGCTGTCTTCAAAGGTTACCACATAAGAAAGTTTGTTATAGGCAAGCAGATTCCCGTCACAGTCATAGATCTCTCCACGGGTGCTGGACAGCCTGCGTTCTTTCTTGATGCGCATCGTAAAATCGGATTTATAGCTTTCCCCATTGACGATCTGCAGATCAAACAGACGGTTCACCAGTACTCCGCAAAGCGCGGAAAAAAAGATTCCCAAAATGATCAGCCGCAGCAGCTGTCCCTGAAGAAAGCGTCCTTTTCTTTTTTTATGCAAAACGATCCATACTCCTTTTATCGGATTTTGCGAGCCACTGATTGATCCTGTAGATCAGACGGTAGATCACCAGTGTGACCAGCAGTGTATAAACGACCTCCGGGATGATGATCCTGCGCAGATAGAAAAACAGATGGATCCTCCCTCTCATAAGGAAACGGAACAGATAGCAGCAAAGCCCGTACGCA
>CACZZH010000067.1:0-6217 GCA_902785635.1 uncultured Lachnospiraceae bacterium | reverse complement strand
CAGCAGATCCACATAGTTCACAATGCTGGTCAGCGGCGTCTTGATATCATCATCGTAAAAGATCCTGTAGAAATACCCGCACACATATCCGATCCACATATAGATCAGGGCATTGAATCCAATGATTCCCGGATAAAGCAGGTCCATTATCAGTCCGCCGAAAAAACCGGTGTACATTCCGGTCTTTCTCCCGCACATCAGCGCAAAAGAAACCGTCATGATCACCATAAGGTTCGGCTTGATCGATGCGATCGCGAATATCTGAAATACGCTGCACTGCAGGATCACCGTGATCAGCAGCATAACGCCCATAACGATTTTTCGTTTCATTCCACACCGTTCGGGAACGTTTTATTCCTCGTCCCCGCCTTCCTGTTCCTCTTCGCCGCCGGCATTGTCCGGTGCCGCAAGTGCACTTGCCGGCCTTTCCACATCGTTGATCACATTGGTCCTGGAATTTTCAGGGCTTGCAATATACTGTTTCAGATCCTTGATGACCAGGACTTCCTGCAGGTGCCGGAAATCAGCTACCGGTGTGATCTGCCCGGATTTTGTCAGGTTATTCGAATCATTTCCCAGCTCACTGATATAGCCGATCAGGATACCGGGCAGGTATTTTTCGCTGATATTGGATGTCACGACCTTGTCGCCCACATGAACTTTATTGTCACGGTCAGTGAGCTTTACAAGGCTCAGAGAGCCTGTGTCAATAAGCTGAAGGTTGCCTGCAATGATACAGGTATCCGATGTTGCTGATACCATGGCGCTCACGTTGCTGTTGTCATCTATGATCGAACGGACGACCGCCCAGTTGGGACCTGCATCTGTCACAATGCCCACGAGCCCTGCTCCTCCGAGGACATTGCAGTCGACCCGGACACCGTCCTGTGTTCCCCGGTCGATCGTAAATGTGGAGAACCAGTTCCCGCTGTCCTTGGAGATCACATGGGCACCGATCGTTTCATATTCCTCATAGGTCTTCGAAAGATCCACCAGTTCCCGGAGCCTTGAAAGTTCCTCCTTGTCGAGTACAAGCTGCGAATTCTCGGCAGTCAGCGTATCGACCCGTTCACGCAGTTCTTCATTTTCTTCGCGAAGAGCGGCGGCGTCGCGGAAATTCTCCGTGATCGATCCCAGCCAGCCGCCGAATGTATTGATTCCTTTCTGGATCGGAGTCATGACCACACCCGCTGCCCGGTGGACAACACCGGTGCTCTCCGGTCCGATCAGTGATACAATGATCAGAAACGCACACAAGACGGAAAACAGAATGATCATTCTGCTTCCCACCTGTCTCTGGCTGCGTTTTTCTCTCATGGCAAATCCTTCTTTCGTAGTATGTCAGGGTGCTCCCGTCCCGCGATCAGTACTCGTTGATAGAGGGAGCTCTGGTAAGGCTTTTCAGCTCTTTTCTGTTTATGATCTCCAGTAATCCGCGGATCGTACTGTTCCGGGGATCCTGAAGATGATAGATCGGAAGACCGATCTCTTTCTGCATATATATCGGAAGATTCAGGATCATGGAGACTCCCCCGGTCAGGAACAGTCCTTCCCTGGCAATATCCTTGGCCAGCTGCGGCGGTACCCTTCCGTAAACCGCGCGGATCTCGGAAATGATCCTGTCAATATTCTCGAGAATCGCCACACTTACGGCCAGTGACGGTATGACATCTGATTTCGGAAGGCCGGAAAGCGTGTGAATGCCGAACACTTTCTGTTCAAGTCTCGGGCCGTTGATCATGAAAGCAAGGTTGTTTTTCAGTCTCTCGGCAGTCTTCATTCCAATATGAAGATTGAACTTTCTTCTTATCATAGTAATGATGTCATTGTCAAGTGTTTTTCCGCCGATCTTGAGGGTCTGCCCGAGGATCACTCTGCCTCCGGTGATCACCGAGATCTCTGTAGTATCCGCGCCAATATTCACGATCATATGACCGCCCGGTTCCATCACGGGAAGAGAAATGCTCACCGCATCCGCGATCCCCTTTTCAACCAGGCGGACACGGCTGGTCTGCCTGCTGTCCATGAGAACATTGAAAAATGCCCTCTGTTCCACCGGTGTCACATTGAAAGGGACCGCAAGGCAAAGGCCGGAGCTCTTCCTGGCAAATGAGGTAAACTTTTTCAGGGTATACGAAAGCACCAGTTCCATATTGGTGGCACTGGCGATCATTCCTCCCGACATGGGGCAGGATACCTCCACATCAGCAGGATTCTTTTCATACATTTCCCAGGCTTCATTGCCTATGGCCAGAACTTTGCCGCCGCGCAGGGCGATCATGTTCTTGCTTTCCAAAAACGCCTGGCCCGTCCGGTCCCGCAGCTTTATCGTGTCGGTTCCCAGATCGACTCCATATAAGGACGAAAAAAGCATATCGTCTAAACCTTCTTCAAAGCAGATTTTCTCTTCTGAAACTTACACATTTCCGGTCGCCGATAATGATATGATCAAGCAGTTCTATCCCAAGCAGTTCCCCTCCTTCGCGGATCCTCTGAGTGATCAGAATATCCTGTTCACTGGGAGTCGGATCACCGCTGGGATGATTATGCAGAAGGATGATATTCACGCTTCGGCGGCGCAGAGCGCTTAAAAACACTTCTCGCGGAGAGATCAGGGACTGATCGACCGTCCCCGAAGCGATCACTTCCTCCCCGAGAAGATGACCGCGCGTATCCAGCATGATCAGAAGCACTTTTTCACACTCCTCATGCCGGTATTCTTCCATATAATATAATGCGACCGTTTCCGGATCATTAAAGCTTATCTCCTGCGGGTGCAGACTCTTACCTGCGATCCGTCTCGACAGTTCTCCGATACATTTAAGCTGGGCAGCCTTGACACGCCCCACTCCCCGGATCTGCATCAGCTGGACCGTACTGAGATGATAAAGACCGGAAAGTCCTTCCCGGCCTAGTTCCATGACAATTCTTCTGCTGAGATCCAGTGCGCTCTCGCCGGTGACCCCTGTCCGGAGAATCACACTCAGCAGTTCCGCATCTGAGAGCGCCCGTTCCCCTCTGTTCCAGCATTTCTCATACGGTCTTTCATCCTCAGGGAGACATTTGATCGGAGGAACTGTTCTGTTATTATTTTGGAGCATCGTTTTTTCGATCTCTCCGATGCGGTTTTTACTCCCGCACATAGAAAAGCTATTTTATTATTTCATTTTTTGACCATAAAGTCAACTGCAGACGGCGTATTCCGTCCGCAAAGATTGCGAAAGGAATACGCCGTAACGCTCAACTGTTATTCTGTTTTTCCACAAGACGTACGCCGCAGTAGATCTCACGCAGCTTCGGTTTGTCGATTTTTCCGGTTGCATTGCGGATCACAGGTGCGAAAATGATCTTTCTGGGACGCTTATAACGCGGAAGATCCACACAGAACTGGGCAAGTTCCGTTTCGGACAGTTCCATGCCCTCTTTCACCTGTACGATCGCTGCCGCGATCTCACCAAGACGCGGATCCGGAAGACCGATCACTGCCGCATCATGGATCTTGTTGTTGGTCATCAGGAAGTTTTCGATCTGGACCGGATACAGGTTCTCACCGCCGGAGATGATCACATCCTTCTTGCGGTCCACGAGGAAGATGAAACCGTCTTCATCCATACGGGCCATATCGCCGGTATGAAGCCAGCCTTCCTTGAGTACCTCTGCCGTTGCCTCCGGATTCTTGTAATACTCGATCATGACACCGGGGCCCTTTACACAGAGCTCGCCGACCTCACCCTGTGCGACCGGTACATTGTTCTCATCCACGATCTTTGTCTTCCAGCCATGGCCCGGCACTCCGATGGCACCCACCTTGTGAATATTTTCCATTCCCAGGTGAACACATCCGGGACCTGTTGACTCGGACAATCCGTAGTTCGTATCATATTTATGATTCGGGAAATACTCCATCCATCTGCGGATCAGACTGGGCGGTACCGGCTGTGCACCGATATGCATCAGCCTCCACTGGCTGAGATGATAGTCTTCCAGCTTCAGTTTCCCGGAATCAAGTGCGGCAAGAATATCCTGTGCCCACGGAACCAGGAGCCATACGATCGTACACCGCTCATTCGAAACTGCAGAGAAGATCGCTTCCGGAGAGTTCCCTTTCAGAATCACGGCACGGCTTCCGGTATAGAGGGAACCGAACCAGTGCATCTTTGCGCCGGTGTGATACAGCGGAGGAATACACAGGAAATTGTCGGTCTTCTTCGTTTCATGATGGATCGCTTCCATCTGTGCCGACTGCATCAAAGCTGTATGTTTATGCAGAATCGCTTTTGGGAAACCGGTGGTGCCGGATGAGAAATAGATCGCCGCGTCATCGACATCTTCCACCAGGATCCTCGGTGCAGTCGATGAACTGTTGGAAGACTGCCTGAAATAATCCTCTGCATAGGACGGACACTGGTCGCCTACAAAGTAAAGCAGGGTCGTTTTTTTGATGTGTCCGGCTATATCTTCGATACGGCCGATGAATTCCGGTCCGTAAAACAGCACATCCGAATCGGAAGCATCCAGGCAGTAACGGATCTCTTCCGCAGTAAAACGGAAATTAAGCGGAACCGCCAGGGCACCGGCCTTCAGGATCCCGAAATAGATCGGAAGCCATTCCAGACAGTTCATCAGAAGGATCGAACATTTCTGTCCTTTTCGAATTCCGCGGGACATCAGCATGTTGGCGACCCGGTTCGCTTTTTCATCAAACACCGACCAGGTGATCTCCCTGCGGTAATAGGAAGTAGATGTAGGCTGTATCAGCTCATATTCCTTCCAGGTCACACGCTGCTCCTCACGGATCTCCGGATTGATCTCCACCAGAGCCACTTCTTCTCCATACAGTTTACTGTTTCGTTCCAGCAGGTCAGTAATAGGCATTTTTCCAGTCCTCTCTGTTTGCAATGATTATATTGGTTTAACTCGTTAAAGCATATTAGCGTTTTTTGACCAAATTGTCAAGGTGTTCCGGGGAAATCTCTTGCTTTTCATGGATTTTCAATATAGTATAAGGGGTGATGCAGTTTACATTCTTTAGTTTTACTGCTAAATTCTTGCATAAACAGTCATGCAGGTGTATAATCAGTCAATCGTTTCCTTAACGTGCATATACAGCAAGGAGGTAACTAATGAGCAAGGAACAGACGAATGTCTGTACCCGGGAGCTGATGCTCGGCAACAAAGCGGTTGCAAGAGGCTTATATGAAGCAGGTGTATGCTTCATTTCCAGCTATCCCGGTACACCCAGTACAGAGATCACGGAAGAGGCCGCCAAATATGACGACATCTACTGTGAGTGGGCACCCAATGAAAAGGTTGCGATGGAATCCGCTTTTGGCGCATGTCTTGCGGGAAGAAGGGCATTCTGTGCCCAGAAACACGTAGGTCTGAACGTAGCCGCGGATCCGCTTTATACCATGTCCTATACCGGCGTAAACGCAGGTTTTGTCATCGGCGTAGCCGATGATGCAGGAATGCACTCTTCCCAGAACGAGCAGGACAGCCGCCATCATGCGATCGCTGCAAAAGTTCCGATGCTTGAGCCGTCTGACGCTTCCGAGGCACTTTCCTTCACAAAACTTGCCTATGAGATCTCCGAACGTTTCGACACACCGGTCCTGCTTAAAATGTGCACACGTGTAGCGCATTCCCAGTCCGTAGTGACCCGCGGGGAGCGCACGGTGCCGGTAAGATCTTATGAGAAAAACATTGCGAAATATGTGATGATGCCCGGCAATGCAAAACGCCGTCATCCCATCGTGGAACAGCGTACGTTTGATCTGACCGCCTACGCAGAGGACTGTCCTCTCAATCGCGTTGAAATGGGCGGGACGCAGCTTGGAATCATTACTGCATCCACCTCTTATCAATATGTTAAAGAAGTGTTCGGCGACAGCGTCAGCGTACTGAAGCTTGGTATGACCAACCCGCTGCCTGAGAAGCTGATCCGCGATTTTGCCGCAAAAGTCGACCGTCTGGTCGTTGTAGAAGAGCTGGATCCGATTATTGAAGATCATGTAAAGGCACTTGGGATTCCGGTATCCGGCAAAGACCTTCTTCCCATGACCGATGAGTTCTCCCAGAGCCTGATCGCGAAAGCCCTCGGCAAGGAAGCGCCGGAAGGCCGTTCCCTCGATGTGAATATTCCGCCCCGTCCGCCTGCAATGTGCTCCGGATGTCCGCACAGAGGAATGTACTATGTGCTTGCAAAGAATAAAATTAC
>CACZZH010000066.1 GCA_902785635.1 uncultured Lachnospiraceae bacterium | reverse complement strand
TGACTGGACGGATGAGCATTCCCTGCGCGGAAAACTTCTTGAGCAGGGCCTTCGGAAAAAGGCACAGAAGGCCGCCGGCAGATGGCCGCGCCAGGCACAGAGTCTGCACGGGAATATCGAAGCGCTGATGACTGCCGAAAAGGAACAGGCGGATGATATTGACCTGGTAAGCGGATATACCGGCAGGTTCCTTGCGGAAATGTTCGTATACAGTGAAGATGCGTGGAAAAATCTTCTGTATCAGATCGGTTTTTACCTTGGGAAATTTATCTATCTGATGGATGCCTGGGAGGATCTGGAGAAGGACCGCAAAGAAGGAAGCTACAATCTTTTTCTGGTGCATGAGAGGAAGGGGCATATTTTTACGGCAGAGGACGTTAAAGAGATCCTCACAGATATGATGGCGAATTGCTGCAGTGCATTTGAACGTCTCCCGGCACTGGCGCATGAAGAGATCCTTAAGAATATATTATATGCGGGAGTGTGGGTGAAATTCAGATGAGAAATCCTTACGAGGTGCTGGGAGTGCCGGAGAGCGCTTCCGAAGAGGAAATCAAGAAAGCGTACAGGGCTTTGAGCCGCAAGTATCATCCGGATGCAAACGTGAACAATCCGAACAAGGAGAAGGCGGAGGAACAGTTCAAAGAAGTTCAGCAGGCTTATCAGATGATCATGGATGACCGTGAGAAAGGATATACCGGAGGATATGACAGTTACGGACGCCGCACCGGATATGGCAGCAGCTCCCAGGGATCATCCTACGGATGGGGCGGTTATGCGGATCCGGGCCGGGAGAGCTACGGCGGTTTCGGCGGTTTCGGACCTTTCGGAGGATTTGGCGGTTTCGGAAACACTGCGGGAAACAGTTATTCAGAGACGGATGTTCATCTGCGTGCCGCGGCAAACTATATCAACAGCGGCCACTATGCGGAAGCGCTGCGTGTCCTCTCAGATATTCCCACCCGGGAGGCGCAGTGGTATTACTACAGCGCGCTGGCAAATGCCGGAGCGGGTAATAATGTGACCGCAAAAGAACATGCTAGGACTGCTGCATCGATGGATCCGAATAATCTTCAGTATGCAAATCTTGCGTCCCGTCTGGAAAACGGCGGCAATGTATATCGCGGTATGGGTGAGTTTTACGGGAACCCGCTCTCGGACAGCGGTGACTGGTGTACGAGGCTGTGTATCGCGAATTTGCTCTGCAACTGCCTGTGCGGGGGAAGAGTCTGGTTTTGCTGAGATAATACGACATAATCTGGGGGCAAAAGACCTTTTGCCCCCATCATCATTATAAAAGAGGTTGAAAGAATGACGGAAGATGAGGTACTGCTTCAGGAAACGATACGAAAGATCCGGCCGGCCGATCCGGTAATGAAAGAGAAGGCATGGGCTCATTGGGACAGCCTGTGCAAGCCGCTTCGCGGATTCGGAAGACTGGAGGAAATGATCGTACGGCTCGCGGGGGTGCAGCGTACAGACCGGCCGCATCTTTCCAGAAGAGCAGCTGTGATCATGGGAGCAGACAACGGGGTCGTGGCGGAAGGAATCAGCCAGTGCAGCAGTGATGTAACGCTCCAGGTGCTGAACAACATGGGAGAAGGGATCAGCAGCGTCTGTGTGATGAGCCGGATCCTGAATTTGGATGTACTGCCGGTCAATATCGGCATGAACAGCAATGCCCAGCATCCGCGTGTCCGCAATATTCCGGTGCGTTTCGGCACGGGAAATATTGCACAGGGGCCGGCTATGACGAGGGAAGAATGTATCAGCAGCATCGCAGCGGGAATCCGTATGGCAGATGAATGTGCACAGGAAGGCTATGACCTGATCATTACCGGAGAAATGGGCATCGGGAACACGACGACCAGCGCTGCCTGCGCCTGCGCATTGTTCGGAGCCGCCCCGGAGACAGTGACAGGACGGGGAGCCGGCCTGTCGGGGGAAGGACTCTCGAGGAAGATCCGTGTGGTGGAGAAGGCCCTGGAGGTCAATGAGCTGGATGCGTCCCATCCGGAAAACCGCCGTGATCCTCTGCTGATCTGCAGCCGGGTCGGCGGGCTTGACATCGCCGGTATGACAGGGTGTTTTCTGGGAGGTGCCGCAAACGGAACTGCGGTATGGATCGACGGTGTGATCTCCGGCATCTCTGCCTGTCTGGCAGTCATGCTTTGTCCGGAGTCAGCAGATTATATGTTTGCGACGCATGCCACCTCCGAGCCGGCAGGAAAGCTGATCATGGAACGGCTGGGGCTGGAGCCTGTGCTGTATGCAGGGATGCATCTCGGAGAGGGTACCGGAGCAGCAGCGGTGCTTCCGTTGGCAGACCAGGCATTGAATGTTTATTATGGCCTGCCGCGGTTTGCGGAAGGAAATGTGGAGCCCTATCAGCATTTGAAATGATGCTTTTACAGGCGGTTTACGCGCTTGCAAAGAAATATAAGAAGTGATACATTAGATACGTTGCACTGAAATAAACCGATGGTGTCTGACCGGAAAACACTTTCGGAGTTTTGAGGGTATGATACATGAATAACCTCAGGCGATATACCCTGTATATTGAAAATATTACGGATGTCGCAGCCCTGGTGATTTCTTTTGCGATATCCTATTTTCTGCGTTTTTATGTCTTCGACAGTGAGACCTACTCACCGCAGGCTTATCTGCAGCTTCTGCTGGTGACTGTCGTTGCCTATATGATCCTGGATATCGTCTATCTGGGACGCTATGATTTCATGAACCGCAACGCTTCCCGTGAACTGAGGGAGACCTTTGTTACGGTTTCTTTTGTGACGCTTGGCCTGATGGTCTATGTGTTCTTCACCAAATCTAATGATCTGTATTCCCGTATTTTCATATTCACATTTGCGATCATTTCCTTTATATTTGTGTATCTGCTCAGGACATTTGTCCGCAGAAAGATTCTGCCGCTGTACAGCAGCAGCAAAGGGGCTGAGCGGGTGATAGTGATCGGAAGAAAAACGGATGTAGAGCGAATTCTGCGCCGTTTTTCAAAGCATTCTGACTGGAGGCTGAAGATCGTAGGGCTGGTCGTGACCGATGAGGATCTGACCGGGGAATATATGGACCAGATTCCGGTCGTATCCAATCAGCGAGATCTGCTGATCGATCTGGCAAAGCAGGAGGCCGATTCATGCCTGCTGGCTTCAGACATGGAGGGAGATCAGCTGGAATGGCTGATGAACGCGCTTGCGGATATGGGAAAGGTCGTCCATGTCAATATCCGTGAATTTGATCTGCCGATCAATATCGACCGTGCGATCGATTACATCGGGGGATGTGCCGTAGTAAGCTATATGCCGATCTCGCCGATGTCGGGAAGACAGGCATTCCTGAAACGTGTTCTGGATCTGCTGTTCGCATTCGCAATGCTGCCCCTGTTTCTGATCGTGTGGTTCCTGACCTGGCTGATCTACAGGATCTCTTCTCCGGGACCGGTACTTCTTCACCGGGTCCGTATCGGAAAGAACGGAAGAAGGTTTTACCAATACCGCTTCCGGGTCCTCCGGATGGATGCCGCTGCCAGAGAAGCCCATGGCAGAAATGCGTTTACAGCATGGGGAGCTTTTCTGAACAGAACACATCTGGCCAGACTTCCGCAGCTGCTGAATGTGATCAGCAGCGACATGAGCTTTATCGGTCCGCACAGTCCTTCCCTTCCGGCTTACCTGAATTATTCGCCTGAAAAACGTAAGAACCTGAGCATCAAGCCGGGCATCATGGGATTGTGGAGCTGTGAAGATGACGCGGACACCGTGATCGAAAACGAACGGTCTTATGTGGAACAGTGGCATCTGGTAAAGGATATCCGGCTGCTGGTCATCATGACGCTGCGTTATATCACATTTCAGTCAGCAGGGCGCCTGAATATTAAGAATACAAGGGATTCATGGAATGAAGAACTGGTCCTGATTCAGGATTATCTGGAAGAGCAGAAGCCTCTTGTGATGCCGAGAAGCGATTACCATGCACCGAGAACGACTGCAGTATTCATCTATGAATTCGGGAAACGGATCTTTGACATCGTCGGTTCGCTGGCTGGGATCATAATTCTCTCACCGCTGATGCTGATTCTGTCGGTGATCATCATGACAGACGACGGCGGCAGTCCTCTTTACGGACACCCGCGCATCGGAAAGAACGGGAAGCGGATCCGGGTCTACAAATTCCGGAGCATGCGTCAGGAAGTGGGTGATCTGAGCAAGCTGCTGACCCCCGAACAGTACGAACAGTACAGCACTGAATTCAAGATCGACAATGATCCGCGAATCACCAAAGTCGGGAGTTTTCTGCGGCGGACCAGTCTGGATGAACTGCCTCAGCTGTTCAATATTCTCAGCGGCAATATGTCTTTCGTCGGCCCCAGGCCGATCGTCGAGGAAGAGACAGCGGTTTATGGCAAAGACATACGCAAACTGCTTTCGGTAAAGCCGGGGCTGACAGGGTACTGGCAGGCGTATGCAAGAAATACGGCGTCTTATGAGAGCGGCCGCAGACAGGAAATGGAAATGCACTACATTGATAAGCGAAGTGCGGGTTTTGATCTTCAGATCATGCTGAAGACGGTTGGAACAGTAATAAGGCAGGAAGGAGCTCAATAATAATGAACAGCATCGTAATGTGCACGGGGAAAGGAAATGACGGAAGAACAGTGAGAAAACATGGTATGAGAACAGCCATAGTGCTGGCTCTTTTCTGGATGTTTTCAGGAATGGCGGCAATGTGTGCATCTGCTTCGGAAAACGATACTTTGTCACAGCTGATCGGAGTTGCGCAGTCTCTGATCACCGCAGGAAATGAGAATGCTGCCGACAGCGTTTCCGGCGAGAGAGAGGAGAATTATGTAAGCACGGAGGATCTTCTCCAGGAAGGGGAGAACTCCACGGAAGAAAACGGTGGGGCAGATCAGGCTCTGATCGATGGCGGGAACAGCTACAATATTCTTCTGGTCGGTTCTGACCGGCGCGACGACAGCTGGAACGGTAATTCCGATACAATGATCCTTGTCACGGTGAATTATGATAGCTCCAGGATCTCAATGGTTTCCTTTATGAGAGATCTGGGCGTGGATATACCGGGAAATGGGACCCAGAAACTGAATGCGGCTTTTGCTGTAGGCGGGATCTCACTTCTGGAAGATACGCTTCGCACAAACTTTAATGTCCGGATCGACAACTATGCTGCAGTGGATTTTTATGAGATGATCGATATCATAGATTCACTGGGCGGTGTGAATATGGAAGTCAGGGATGAAGAGGTCGATGTTGTCAATATGTACATCATGAGTATGTGTCCGTATATGGGCCTGAATGAGAACGATTATCTTCTGTCCTCCGGCGGATATCTTCATCTGAACGGTATGCAGGCTGTCGCGTTCTGCCGTGTACGTTTTGTGGGAGATAATGATTATGAACGCACAGAACGTCAGAGAAGGGTGCTGACTGCATTACTGGGGTCATTTAACCCCGGGAGCCCGGACGATGTGACTGCACTGCTGAAGGAACTGCTCATAAATGTGGATACCGATCTGACTCCGGTGTCAATGCTGAAGATCGCTCCCCTCATGATGAATCTTTCCTCTTATGAGATGCAGACCAGCCGGGTGCCTTTTGACGGAATGTACTCTTCCCAGGGAGAAATGCTGATGCCAAGTCAGCCGGAGACGAACCAGATGCTTCACCGGCTGCTTTATGAGTAAGATGCAGCACCGGTTTCTTTATGAGCAGGTTGACTTTCATCCCGTTTTTCGATATAGTATAAAACGTTAACGGTTTACCGTGCTGAAGTGAAAAGAGGCGGGTATTCAAAGGAGACCGTAATCAACAGGCAGCGTGCCCGGCATATTTGTCCGGAGGGCTGCAGGGAGAGGAGTTTGCATGTATACAATTGATGATATCAGAAAAACAGACCCACAGATCGCTGATCTGATCATTGCGGAGCAGGAGCGCCAGAACAGCCATATCGAACTGATCGCTTCGGAAAACTGGGTATCAAAGGCGGTGATGTCTGCCATGGGCAGCGTCCTGACCAACAAATATGCGGAAGGATACCCGGCAAAACGATTTTACGGCGGGTGTTCCTGTGTGGACGAAGTGGAGCGTCTGGCGATCAGCAGGGCAAAGGAGATCTTCGGATGTACCTATGCAAACGTCCAGCCGCATTCCGGTGCGCAGGCAAATATGGCAGTGTTCTTCGCACTCCTGAATGAAGGGGATACCGTGATGGGTATGAACCTTGCACACGGAGGACACCTTTCCCACGGAAGCCCTGCCAACTTTTCCGGTACCTATTTCAAGGTCGTGCCTTACGGCGTGAACGATGAAGGTGTGATCGACTACGAACAGGTGCGCTCGATCGCACTGGAATGCAGACCGAAGATGATCGTTGCAGGAGCAAGTGCCTATGCAAGGACCATTGACTTCAAACGTTTCCGTGAGATCGCGGATGAAGTCGGCGCGTATCTTATGGTCGATATTGCCCACATTGCCGGGCTGGTGGCGGCAGGAGTACATCCGAGCCCGATTCCCTATGCACATGTCACTACCACTACGACCCATAAGACTCTGAAAGGGCCGAGAGGCGGTCTGATCCTTTCCTCTGAGGAATTTGCCAGTGAGCATGGCCTGAATAAAGCGGTATTCCCCGGTATCCAGGGCGGTCCGCTGATGCATGTGATCGCTGCAAAGGCAGTGTGTTTCCAGGAGGTGCTTCAGCCTGAATTCAGGGAATATGGCAGAAGAGTGGTCGACAATGCGCAGGCTCTGTGCAAAGGACTGATCAGCCGGGGCATCCGGATCGTTTCCGGCGGTACGGACAATCATCTGATGCTTGTGGATCTGACGACTGTTGGACGCACCGGAAAAGAAGCGGAAACACTTCTGGACAGCGCCAATATCACTGCCAACAAGAATACCATCCCCAATGATCCGAATTCTGCATTTGTGACCAGCGGAATCCGGTTGGGAACGCCCGCCGTTACTTCGAGAGGGATGAACACAGGGGATATGGATATTATCGCGCAGGCCATTGCCATGCTGCTCAAGGACGGGGAATGCCGGATCGAAGAGGCCAGGAGGCTTGTGAAAGGACTTACGGACAAATATCCGCTGGAATATTAAGATCATTAAACCGAATACCGCAGAGGGACGGATCATCCGTCCCTCTTTTTGAATCGCGTATGCCGTCCGTTCAGAGATACGGCTGCGGAAAACCATATGAGATTAAAGCGTCCGGTGCAGGAAACATCCGATTGTTTACCATTAACGAATCCGGGTTGACAATTCAAAAACTTTATGGTAGCCTCATATCCGGTTGATGAAACGATCCGTGACATCATTTTGGGGAAAAGGACCACTTGCCCCTGACATCATTTTACAGACTTGGGAGGAAAAGATCATGCCTGATACCGCAGCCGGCACCCGGAGTGCTTTTCAAACGAAAGATATTGTATTGATCGGGATCTTCGCGGCATTGATCGCGGTATGTTCCTGGATCAGTATACCGACAGCAGTTCCCTTCACGCTGCAGACATTTGGCGTATTTATGGCGGTCGAAGTGCTCGGCGGGAAAAGAGGAACGCTTTCCGTGCTGGTGTATCTGCTGCTTGGAGCGGTCGGTCTGCCTGTGTTTGCAGGATTTACAGGCGGTATGGGAATCATCACCGGTTCTACAGGCGGCTATATTGTCGGATTTTTACTTGGCGCCATGATCATGTGGCTTCTGGAAACGGTTCTGCCAAACGGAACGGTGACGGGCATTTTGTCCATGCTGGCAGGTCTGCTGGTATGCTATGCGCTGGGAACCTTATGGTTTATGTGGGTATTTACGAAAAACAGCGGCCCTGTCAGCCTGATGACGGTACTGGGATGGTGTGTCATTCCCTTTATCATTCCGGACCTGATCAAGATCGCTCTGGCATGGCTTCTGAGCAGACGCCTGCGCAGATACGTATAAGGAGCTGTTATGCTTAACGAAATAACACTGCGGGCACATCATGGTATGTGCCTTGCTTTCTTTCAGGGAAAAGGATACAGCGACGGCTTTACGGCACATATGGGCAGACTGAAAGCATCTCTTGAGGAGTGTCCGGAGCGGGCCGTCCGGATCACAGCAGCGCCTGATGAGATCTGCAGTGCCTGTCCGCAGCTGGAAAACGGCGTATGTTCCGCGAAAGAAAAAACAGACCGCTATGACAGCGGTGTTCTTAAGGCTTGCGGGATCGGAAACGGCAGTGTAATGTCCTGGCGGGATTTTTCGGCACTGGTGGAGGAGAGAATCTTCTCGCGGGGACGGCGCTGTGAGATCTGCGGGGACTGTCAGTGGGATCCGATCTGTCATTTCCCGGATCATGTTTCACGCATATAAGGCGCAGCTGCCGGAAGGAAATAGACTTTTGTCGTCTGCTGCAGTTGACAATTCTCCTGCAATCGTATACAGTAGGTCTCGGAAATCAATGATAGAGGCGCGGTTTTCATCAGTAGGCACAGAGTTTGCCGGTTCGGTTCCGGTTCGTTTGATACGTCCGGAACAGCTCTGTATCGAAAGGGAAAGCCGCCGAGGACTGTCAGCCGCGTTCCGGCGGCATGTCAGGTCCGGGGCATCGGAGAATATCCGCTGCACTGCCACTGGGGAACTGTCGATGACAGGTCCCGGTTTAGTGGAGAGCTGTCAGGCATATGGAAAAGAGGAAATCTTCTTGTTCTGTGAAGTCATGACGGTCATGATCTCACACAGCAGAAGGTTTTTTTCTTTTTGCATGGAAAGGATTGAGAGATGATGAAAGAACGATTCCGTAGAAAAATGCTGCCGGTACTTTGCATGACGGGAGTCTCGTCAATGCTGTTTGCGCTTTGTACGGCGGCAGAGGAGATGACAGAGGCTGTTGAGGAGGCAGGTGCTGCTGCTTCAGGAGGAAGCATGTTTTATGAAACGCCCTGGGCGCTGCTTCCGCCGGTGGTTGCTATTGCGCTTGCCCTGATCACAAAGGAAGTATATTCTTCCCTGTTTATCGGGATCATTATGGGAGGCCTCCTTTATTCTAATTTCAGCTTCGAAGGTACGCTGACACATGCATTTAACGACGGCATCGTTGCTTCGCTGGCGGACTCCTACAATGTGGGTATCCTGGTATTTCTGGTGATCCTGGGCATTCTGGTAGTCCTTATGAATAAAGCCGGCGGGTCGGCAGCATTCGGGCGCTGGGCGTCCGCACGGATCCGTACGAGAGTCGGTGCGCAGCTGGCTACGATCGCACTGGGCGTCCTGATCTTTATCGATGACTATTTCAACTGCCTTACCGTCGGAAGCGTGATGCGTCCCGTGACCGATAAAAAAATGATCTCCCGAGCAAAGCTGGCTTATCTGATCGACGCAACGGCTGCTCCCGTGTGCATCATTGCTCCGGTTTCTTCCTGGGCAGCGGCAGTTTCCAGCTATGTGGAGGAAGGCAACGGCCTCGAACTGTTTATCCGTGCGATCCCGTTCAACTTTTATGCGATCCTTACGATCGTTATGATGATCTTCCTGGCACTTACGAACATGGATTTCGGTCCCATGCAGAAACATGAGAAAAATGCCCGTGAGAAAGGAGATATTTTCTCCGGTATGAAGACCTATGCAGACAGCGCTTCAGCCCACGCCAACCCCAACGGGAAGGTGATGGATCTGATCCTGCCGATCGTTGTTCTGATCGTATCCTGTGTGATCGGCATGATCTATTCCGGAGGTTTCTTCGGACCGGATAAGATGAGCTTTGTAGAAGCCTTCTCGAATTCCGATGCTTCTGTGGGACTGATGCTTGGTTCCGCTGTGACGCTGGTCATCACCTTTATTTACTACATGCTGCGCAGGGTACTTACATTTAAGGAGATCACGGACAGCATTCCGGAAGGGTTTAAATCCATGGTTCCGGCGATCCTGATTCTGACCTTTGCCTGGAGTCTGAAGGCCATGACGGATTCTCTCGGAGCCAAGCAGTTCGTAGAAGCGCTGGTAAGGAATTCCGCAGGCGGGTTCCAGTCTTTCCTGCCGGCGATCATTTTCCTGATCGCATGCTTCCTGTCCTTTGCTACAGGAACTTCCTGGGGAACATTCGGTATCCTGATTCCCATTACGCTGGGTGTATTCCCGCTCACGGATCCGCTGGGCGTAGTGTGTGTATCCGCATGTATGGCCGGAGCTGTATGCGGGGATCACTGCTCACCGATCTCAGATACCACGATCATGGCTTCCGCTGGTGCACAGTGCGACCATGTGACCCATGTTTCCACGCAGCTGCCTTATGCGATCACAGTTGCCGCGATCAGCTTTGTGAGCTATATCATTGCCGGATTCATACCGAAACCCTATGTGGCGCTTCCGGTGGCGATCTGCCTGATGATCATTCAGCTGCTGATCATGAACTTCAATATGAAACGCAGCAGTGCGTCATAAGCATTACTGAAAATGGTTTTCTAAGTCCCGCATCCGCGGGACTTTTTTATCTCGTATTAGACAAAAAGCTTTCGGCAGGATGCGCAGCAGTGAAGAAAAGGGTTCTCGCACAGAACGATTTGTGATAAACTGTTTTCAGAGCAATTTACATGCGCATTGATCAGAGATCATCGGGAGGAAGCTATGGGAATCGTTGTATTTGGAGCCTGCTTCGTAGACATCAAGGGATATCCGCTCACACAGTACATTCCGACAGGAAGAAATGTGGGAAGAGTGGTTCAGGTCCACGGAGGAGTCAGCCGCAATGTGGTGGAGGATATCGCAAATGTAGAATTGCGGCCGACATTTGTAAGCGTGGTGGATCAGACGGGAACCAGCACGGATGTGATCGAAAAACTGAAAAAGCATAAGGTCAATACAGACTACATGCGCAGGACGGAAGACGGCCTTGGGACCTGGCTTGCGATCTTTGACAACAACGGAGATGTGATCGGCTCTGTGTCCAAACGGCCGGATCTGAAGGAAGTGACTCAGATTTTGGATGAA
The DNA here is from genome assembly GCA_902785635.1 of uncultured Lachnospiraceae bacterium. Classification (GTDB taxonomy): domain Bacteria; phylum Bacillota; class Clostridia; order Lachnospirales; family Lachnospiraceae; genus Merdiplasma. The sequence continues at coordinate 3,411 of CACZZH010000066.1, read as the reverse complement.
TACGGAGATGAGATCATATCCGGCGCGGACAGCATCGTGGTGGAGATCGATATGGATTCATCGCAGATCAAGCAGATCCTGGACCTTGCGGAGAAATACGGAAAAGAAGTATATGCCGTAGTGTCCAATATGTCGCTGGCTCTGGAGAGACGTGATCTGCTCAAGCGAATCAGCTGTATTGTGTGCAATGTGCAGGAAGCAGGAATGCTGTTCTCTGAAGACTATGAGTATTATGCGTTTGATGAACTGGAGGATGCGGTCATTGAGCGCATTCAGGCAGCAAGAATTCCGAGGATGGTCGTGACGATGGGAGACCAGGGGGCTGTATATGCGCAGATAGACGGGACCGGAGGATACTGCCCTCCTCAGAATGTCGATGTGATCGATACGACAGGTGCGGGAGATGCGTTTTTCGCAGGTGTGGCGATCGGGCTCACTTATGGGAAGAGCCTGGGAGAAGCCTGTGAGATCGGCACGAAGCTCGCAGCATCGGTGATCGCAACAAAAGAGAATGTCTGTCCCAGGTTCCTTCCGGAGGAATTCGGGATCAAGCTGTAATGACAGCCGGAGTTCACCGGCAGAAAGAAAAAACTGCCGGATGCAGCGATCCGGCAGACAACAGCTGTACACTCTGATCTCAGACAGATCAGTCAGGCAGCAGCCGTGCGCTCCATTCCAGGAACGGTTCACTCCGATACCGGGAGAGGAAGCGCACGGCATTTTTATTCCGGGACAGTCCGGAGACCAGTACCAGCATTTCCTGGTCCTCGGCGCAGTACGAGCCGGCAAAGGAAAAAGCTTTCTCCAGCATTTCCAGAATGTTCTGTGCGGTATGGGCGGTATCCTTCTGCATTCCTGCAAGTTCTTCCGCAAGCACGGCGTTTTGGGCCGGAAAACTCACGTCATGTCCGGATGCAGATCTCTCCCGGAGCTGTTCCAGAAGATGCAGCAAAGCCCGCTGCCGGTGCTCTTCCTGCGGCGGAAGAAGGCCGGCGGCTTTTCTCTTTTTCATACGGACCTCTTCTTCAAGAATCCGGGAACGGAACAGATCCGAAGCCCCGGTATCGGTGAATGAACCCGAAAAGTCGAGCAGACGTTCATACAGATCCGCCTTCTGCTGATATGCTTCCATTTCCCGGCACAGAATCCCCAGAATCATACTGCTGATCAGGTAGCGCTCCTCAAAGGAAACCTTCTGAAGCTGTGTTTTGTGCTCTTCAAGCCGGTCTTTGCCGGTACTTCCGTCCAGAATGGAACGGATATCATAATCTGTGCGGCAGGTGCAGCACAGTCGGTAATAAGCAGCAAATTCTTTTGCAGTACGGTCACTGCCCAGATACTGACGGATCTGGCTTTCTCCCAGGGGAAGTTCCAGCTGTTCACTGCTCCGGATCAGAAAAGAGAGATCCTCCCATCCGCGGGCTGTTACAAACACCTGCCGGGCAGCGGAGGATTCAGCCTGATAAAAGGCTTCCGGATTCATCTGCAGAAAAGAGAGAACGGCTTCATGCAGATTCCTGGAAACGGCGTAATCCAGCCAGCAGTCGAGGTCCGGTTCGATCGGGATACAGCGGACCCGGTCCAGGGTGACCAGATCGAACGGCCGGGCGGAACGGTTGTATTCCGGAGGATTTCCTGCAGCGCAGATCAACCATCCGGAAGGGACCGGATGCATCCCGAACGTCTTGCTTTGCAGAAGCTGAAGCATCACCGGCGCCAGAGTTTCTGATACACAGTTGATCTCATCGATGAAAAGGATTCCCTCGGTAAGGCCGGTGCGTGCGGTACAGTCCCGGACGGACGCAACGATCTCACTGAGTGTATATTCCGTGACATGGGTCTGCACCCCGTCGTACTCGCGGGATACGATTCGGGGGAGGCCGATCGCACTTTGACGGGTATGATGGGTCATTGTATAGGCTACCAGCCCCACATTACATTCCCGGGCGATCTGCTCCATTACAGCCGTCTTCCCGATACCGGGCGGTCCGATCAGAAGGATGGGCCGCTGACGCTCCGGAGGACAGGTGTACATACCGGTCTCGTCCTTACGGAAATAGATCTGCAGAGCTCTTTTGATCTCGTCTTTTGCCTGTGCAATATTCATTTGCTTCCTCTTTCTTGTCTGCCGCCTGCTCAGGCGGAGACTTCCTCCGACGGAGTTGAATCCTGTTCTTTTATACAGAGCGGTGATAATCATCCGGAATCAGCAGCCGGGTCGCCCATGGCGGGGTATGGAGGCCTTCTTCCGGTTCTTCCACGAACACAAAGGCAGTCTCATAGTCCGGCGCTTCGCGGGGAAATACGCCGTCTCCGTCCGTGAAATAGATCAGGGCTTTCAGATCCGGCAGCCTGCCTTCGCTGCGGAGTTTTTCCACAAAGGTAAATACCGGGCGGAAGTCTGTGCCGGAACGGCCGGTGATCTTTAAAGTGCGCAGGTATGCGTCCCAGTCCTCCCGGGAACGGATATTTACCGCATCCTGCACGATGCAGTCACACTGCAGGATCCACACATTCATGCGGCGGAAAAAGTTTTCCTTTTCCTCCAGAATGGAACGGGTCTCCTCCAGAAAACGCCGGACGGTGGGCGTTTTGCAGGATCCGGAAGTATCAATGGCGATCACCAGCTGTTCCAGGCGGTAGCCTTCGCGTGTTTCCAGAGGCTCGATCAGGGGAAGATCGCCATAGCGCTCCATTCCGAGGGTATAATAGATCAGATCAAAGCTGCACGGATCCGGCTCCATTTCCTCACGGAACACAGCAAAGCGGTGCAGGAAGGACCGGTAGTCATAGGTCCCCCGCGCGATCATCCCCATTGGCAGAGAATCTGTTCCCGGAGAAGCACCGATCCCAAAATCTGCCCCGCCATCCGCAAGGGTGCCCTGCCCCTGCGCAGCACCGGATCGCCCGGCTCCCGGGACAGGACTATTGTCACGGGAGGATGAATCTCCGTCCCGGCTGTGTTCCTGCCAGAAAACATTTTGCCCCAGCAAAGACCAGCGGCTTTTGAGGGCATCATCTGAAGGCCAGAGGGTATGATCATCCCTTGCACAGACGGGTGCGAGCAGGAGAAGCGTTTTTTCGGGAACTTCCTGCAGGATCCGCTTCGGAGACCAGATTCGTCCCTGCATACGATCATAGAGTCCGGTCCAGTTTCCCGGGATCGGAAGGCCGCCAAGAAGCTGCCGGATGGCAGCGCTTTTCCGGCAGCTGCGTTCGATCAGAAATTCAACGTGAATATCCTTTGCGGCATTTACCAGGGCTTCTGCTTCGGGACGGGCGGGCAGAAAGAAGGAGCCCTTTTGCGGATCCTTCCACAGATGACCCAGGAGACAGTGAAGAATCAGGTGAAATAAAGTCCGCCTTGCCAGCGCGGGATCTTCCAGGTACAGATGCTCAAACCCCCGGGGA
>CACZZH010000065.1 GCA_902785635.1 uncultured Lachnospiraceae bacterium | reverse complement strand
TCATACTGATGCAGTTCAGGCTGTTGGTCATATAAATATTGATGTAAATGAACTCGGTGTAGATATGCTGTCTGCTTCTGCTCATAAGTTTAATGGTGCTAAGGGTGTCGGCTTTCTGTATATACGGAAAGGGACACCTATTACTGCCTATGCGGACGGAGGAGCTCAAGAGCATGGCCTTCGTGCGGGAACGGAAAACGTGGCTGGAATTGTCAGCATGGCTATTGCTATAAGAAAGAATGTCGACAATCTGAAAAAGGCGACTGGGGAAGACACCCTGCTCTATGAACGTAAGGGAAAGGATGCCCATTTTTTCCGCAGTTATGCAAAACTGGTCTTTTCCGCCAATGAGATCCCTCTCAATCTCGACGAGAAGTCCGATGCCTTTTACAGAAGACTCCTGGTCTTGCGTATGAACCATAAAACTGCTCCTGAAAAGCGGGATACACATCTTCGGGAAAAGCTGGCGGAAGAATGGCAGTTCATTCTCTACCACGCTCTTGCAGGTCTTAAAAGGTTGTACGCGCAGGGACATTTTACGGAAAGCCGCGGGTGCAGTGAGGCAATCCGTGAACTGCGCCGCAGGGCAGACAACGTACAGGCCTTTATAGAGGATTGTATAGGCGATGCCCCAGGTAAACGGGTTATGCGAAGCCTTGTGTTTGAAGCCTATGAGAATTATTGTCGTGAAAACAAGCGTCAGAGCTGTGGAAAAGGGCGCTTCTTTGAACGGCTGAATGAAGTCTACCAGATAAAAAGATATGCAACAGAAGGTTACTGCTATCAGGATATTGCACTACATACAGCCGGTGAATACATCGAAGGAACAGATAACGAAGACTTTATTGAACTGGAGCCGGAGGAAACAACGCCATTTGACCGGCATACGGAGAACAACAATGATAACGAAAGGCGGTGATTAGCTTGAAAAAATACATGAGGCTTGATGATTTGCCGGACATCATGCAGGTCGAAGATGTGATGGCATTTTTGCATATCGGCCGGAACACAATGTACCAGCTCCTAAAAAGCGGTGAATTCCCTTCCATCAAAATAGGACGTCAGTATCGCATTCCGAAACAATATCTCCTGTCCTATCTGGAACAAGGATGTTATAATGCTGTCATGGAAGGCTCACCGGATCGAAAGAAAGGAGAAGTGAGCCAATGAAAGAATGTGGATCCGGTCGAGTGATCAAAGTAAAAAAGAAAGACAAACAGATGTATTATATGCGTCTGAATTTTGTAGAGACCCTGTCGGACGGAATGAAACGCTATTCGACAAAGGATCTGCCCACCGGGCTGGAAGCAACAAAACGCAACTGGCCAAAAGCAAACGCCATGTTGGACGATGCAATTACATCGTCCAGTAGCGACTATAACCGTATGTTCTACCATGACTATCTGGACAGGTGGCTTGAGGGAAAGAAACCGACCCTTGAACTGACAACCTATGAGGGATACCAGTACCGGGCTAACAGCATTCGGGAGTATTTTAAGGCACATCCGGTGCTTCTTACGGAACTGAAACCGGCAGATATTCATGATTTCTACAGCAGTCTGCTCACCAAAGAACACTTTAAGGGCAAACAGCGTATCATCGGGTACAGCAATCGCTCCATTAAGGATATCGCACTGATTTTGAAAGCATCCTTAGCCGAAGCGGTTGATATGGAAATTCTGAAAAGAAGTCCTGCTGCACGGGTGAAGATCCCCAAAAAGCCGGAAGAGAAAAAACTACGGCCTTATGTGGGCTCTGACCAGTGCAGCGATTTTCTTGAAGCTATCCGCGGACACAGGTTGGAACTCCCTTTCACTTTTGCCATCTACTATGGCATGAGAAGATCCGAGATTCTCGGGCTTCGGTGGAGTGCCATTCGTGACGGAAAGATCTATGTGGAGCATACGATCAGCAAAATGAAAACGACTCAGGCCAAGGATCGTGCTAAGACAGAGGCCGGCTATCGCAGCTATCCCCTCACACCGGAGATCGAATCACAACTGGCTCAGATTAAGGCGGCGCAGGATGTGAATCGCGCTCTCTTTGGCAGTGACTACCAGGAAAGCGATTATGTATTTACCTGGGAGGACGGACATCCTTACAGTACCGACTACATCACCAAAGAGTTCAAAAAGGTTGTCCGTGCCAGCGAGCACTTAAGTTCTGATCTGACACTGCACAGCCTGCGCGCTTCCTGTATCAGTATCCTGGTCCACAAGGGAGTGGATATCAAGGACATTCAGACCTGGGTCGGACATCGGGATATTCAAACCACCATGAATATCTACGCCAGCACGACAGAGAAGGAACAGGCGGAAGTAGCCAAAAGGATGTCGGAAACTTTCTTCAGAGATCAGCCGGCATAAGCATCCGCGTTCATCAAATGTGCATCAGGCCCTCCGATTCGTGAGTGAATTCGTGAGTAACTCACGAATCGAAGAAATCCGGGACAATAAAAAACCCCGGAAATCTTGAATTTCCAGGGTTTTTCGGTGTCGATGCGACAAGATTTGAACTTGCGACCTCTGCGTCCCGAACGCAGCGCTCTACCAAACTGAGCCACGCATCGATTGCTTCGCTTTCGCGTCAGCTTGATTATAATAACATCAGTTTGGAACGCTGTCAAGGTTTTTCTTAAACTTTTTTCAGTAATACTTTTTCATATTTCTCCGCCGCATAGCTCTTATCTGTGCAGCATTATTCTGCTGCTTCACTCTTTACCGGACTGTTGAGGATATCCATGAATTCCTCGCCGGTGATGTTCTCCTTCTCATAGAGGTATTTGGCAAGCTCATCGAGCTTTGCCTTGTTCTCGGAAAGGATCTGTTTTGCCTTTTCGTGCTGGGTCCTGACCAGTTCAACGACCTTTTTGTCGATCTCGTTCTGGGTCTGTGCCGAACAGGACAGGGAGGTATCTCCGCCCAGGTACTGGTTGGTGACAGTCTCCATCGCTACCATGTCGAATTCATCAGTCATACCGTAGCGAGTGATCATCGCTCTGGCAAGCCTGGTAGCCTGCTCAATGTCATTGGAAGCGCCTGTCGTCACGGAACCGAACTCGACCTCCTCTGCGGCACGGCCTCCGGTAAGAGTTGCGATCTTATTAAGCATCTCTTCTTTTGTCATGAGATAATGATTGTCCTCATCGACCTGCATGGTATATCCAAGGGCACCTGACGTACGCGGAATGATGGTGATCTTGGTGACCGGTGCGGAATTGGTCTGCTTTGCGGCCACAAGGGCGTGTCCGATCTCATGATAGGACACGATGAGTTTTTCCTTCGTCGTGAGGATCGCATTTTTCTTCTGATATCCGGCGATCACGACCTCAATGCTCTCTTCCAGATCTGACTGATTGGCGAATCTGCGCCCGTCACGGACTGCACGAAGCGCTGCTTCATTTACGATATTGGCCAGCTCAGCACCGGAAGCACCGGCCGCCATCCGGGCGATCTTACCGTAATCGACGTTATCGGCGATCTTGATCTTTTTGGCGTGTACGCGGAGAATCGCTTCCCTGCCCTGAAGATCCGGAAGTTCTACCGGCACGCGGCGGTCGAAACGCCCGGGTCTTGTCAGTGCAGGATCCAGGGATTCGGGACGGTTGGTCGCTGCCAGGATCACAACACCGTTGTTCCCCTCAAATCCGTCCATCTCCGTGAGGAGCTGGTTGAGGGTCTGCTCGCGCTCATCATTGGTGGACAGCTGTCCGTCACGCTTCTTTCCAATGGCGTCGATCTCATCGATGAACACGATGCAGGGAGCTTTTTCCTTCGCCTGGGAAAACAGATCGCGGACCTTGGAAGCGCCCATGCCTACGAACATCTCCACGAATTCGGAACCGGACATGGAGAAGAACGGAACATTGGCCTCGCCTGCCACTGCCTTTGCAAGCATGGTCTTACCGGTTCCGGGAGGGCCTACAAGCAGCACGCCTTTTGGCATGGAAGCACCGATCTCCTGGTACTTTTGGGGATCGTGGAGATATTCAACGATCTCCTGGAGATTCTCCTTTGCCTCATCCTCCCCTGCAACGTCCTGAAAGCGGATCCCATCAGAGGATTTCACATACACTTTTGCGCTGCTCTTTCCGAAATTGCCAAAGGGGCTTCCGCCGAAAAACATGGCGTTGCCGCCGCTCTCCTTATCCATTATCTTGCTTCGCAGATAACGCCCGAGCAGCAGGAACAGCCCGATCGGGATCAGCCAGGAGAGCAGGAATGAAAGCAGCGGACTTGCCTGCTGCACGATCTCGCCGGAAAACTCTGCTCCCGCGTCATAGAGGCGGTCCACAAGGCCGGCATCATTCATAAGGCCGGTCCTGTAGATCTGATTATGATCCTTGTCTGTGAAGATGATCTGATTGCTCTTCACTTCCACCTGACCGATCTCTTTTTTCTGGGTCATTCCCATAAAAGTACCATAATCCACCTCTTTTATCTGCCTTTCAGCCAGCATGGGGCCGATAAACAGATTTCCCAGAAGCACCACTGCCAGCGCGATCAGGTAATAGGTCATAAGAGGTATTTTCGGGGTCTTGATCTGATTCATATTATCCCTTCCTTCTTTGTCTTTCACGCTTCCCACAACATGGCACACCTTTCGTACGCCCACCGGAATAAATGTGAAAGCACAGCTTGCAAATATCAAATGATACGCTATTATACAACTGTTTGTTAGCACTCGCAAGTATCGAGTGCTAAATATTTTCTTAATTTTTATCCGCAGAGCGGTGCCATTTCATCACATACCTCTGCGGATCGCATCATTTCCATATTTATTTCGAATCTTCTGCGCCATTTTTGTAAGGGCTTCCTCTTTTTCTGCTCTGCTGCGCCTGGGAACTGACCGCTTTTCAGGCTTTCTCTGTTCTCTCCCTCCATCCTGTACAGAATTCTTTTCTGCCTGACCCGGCAAGGGCACTGCAGGACGATCATCTGCAGACACTGCTGAATGATCGGACACAGACACTGTAGAACTGTCAGATACTGGTTGAACGGCTGCAGGTTGAACGGCTGCAGGTTGAACGGACAGCAGATCCGCGAGGCTCATCTGCCGGTACTCCCCATGATCCAGGTCTGTAGTCCCCACCCCCACGAGCCGGATACCGGTGGTGCGGTGCAGCAGCCCTTCCTGTCCGTCTTTTCCGTCTTTTCTGTCTCCCAGGAGCAGCTGACCGGCAAGGCGCTTCGCCTCGGCGTACAGAATCTCTCCGCGGTTCGTCGGATCCGGAAGTTTGGCCTGAATGGACCGCCTGACGAACTCGCTGGTCTTGACCGTCACGACCACAGTCCCTGCATAGAAGCCGTCTTTTTGCAGTCTTCCGGCCACTTTCTCCGAGAGTTTCTTCAGCAGCGGCAGCATCTCCTTTTCATAATTGGACAGAGTGATATCATAAGGAGTCGTCACTTCATTGGAACAGCTCTTCACCTCTTCCCGCTGCATGCGCACCGTAACTGAACCGATTCCGTTAGCGCTTCTCCAGATATATTCACCGGCTTTTTCACCGAGGACAGACTGCAGATAATCCTCCGGAGCTCGCGCCGCGTCCCCGATGGTGTGCATGCCCATCTCCTCCAGGCGTGCGGCAGTGCGTGCTCCGCAGCCGTACAGCTCCCGGACCGGAAGCGGCCACATTTTTTCCGGAATCTCCTCCGGATACAGCGTATGGATCCGGTCGGGCTTTTCGAAATCGCTTGCCATCTTTGCCAGCAGCTTATTGGTGGAGATCCCCACATTTACGGTAAATCCCAGGGTATCCCGGATCTCATCCCTGATCCGGCGGGCCAGACACACCGGAAAAGGATCCTGAGGTGTCTCCAGATACCGGTACTTCTCCCGCAGGTCCGTGACATCGAGATAGGCTTCATCAATGGAGGCTTTTTCCACCACCGGAGTGTATTTTCGAAGTATCTTCATGAAGGCATCCGAATAACGCCGGTAGGTTTTGAAATCGCTCTTCACCACAACAAGACCCGGGCATTTCTTCATTGCCTGGGCCACCGGCTCTGCCGTACGGATTCCGTACTTTTTGGCAGGTATGGACTTTGCGGTAACGATTCCGTGGCGGGTCGCCTGATCGCCGCCCACAATGGACGGAATCGTCCGCAGATCCACGCTTTCCGGATCCTCCTCCAGACGTTTCACTGCGGACCATGATAAAAAAGCGGAATTCACGTCAATGTGAAATATGATCATTTTTCCCTCTGCATGCAGGGCCTGCCCTGCGCGCTGTAAGAAAGATATGGGGAAGCCACCTCTTTTTATAAGGTACAGGGAAACTGTCTCTTTTATTCGGTAACTGCTACAGCCTCGATCTCCACAAGCGCTCCCTTCGGAACAGCTGCCACCTGGAATGCAGCTCTTGCCGGATAAGGCTCCGCAAAGAACTGACCGTATACCTCGTTCATGGCTGCGAAATCACTGATATCCGCAAGCAGGACTGTCGTCTTCACAACACTGCTCATATCTGTCCCTGCAGCCTCCAGGATATTTTTAATGTTTGTAAGGCTCTGACGGGTCTGGGAAGCGATGTCCTCCCCGGCAAAAGCTCCTGTCGCAGGATCGATCGGAAGCTGACCGGATACATAGATCGTATTTCCTGCTTTTACTGCCTGAGAATAGGGGCCGATAGCGGCCGGCGCATGTTCGGTATGGATTGCTGTTTTCATAATGATATCCTTTCTTCAAATAGGCGGGCGGGATAACCATTCAGAAGTTTTCGGTATCTGAATGCTGCTTCTGTACGCTGCTTCTTTACACTGCTTCAATAACGCTGTTTCTGTATACTGCTTTCATTATCCGCATCCGCAGTTGATGTTTTCTCATATTCTTACTATAATACATCTGTTTGATGAGGTAAAGTTTTTCCGAAAAGGCACGCCGGTCGTTTTCTGAAAGGACGCACAGACCGGATGATCTGTTAAAGAAAGGATTTTCATGACCATATCTATACTGCTGATGAAACAGATCCTTAGCATGATCCTGACGATGGGATGCGGGTATGCGCTTGTTAAAGCAGGCCTGCTCAAAGCGGAAGAAAGCCACACGATCTCAGTCCTGACGATCTATGTGATCTTTCCCTGTTCCGTTGTAAATGCATTCCGGATTCAGTACACGCCTCAGATCCGGGATAATTTTTTGCTGGCTCTGGCAGCCGCGCTGCTTTCACATCTTCTTATGATCGCACTGTGCAGACTGCTGCGATCGCCGCTGCACCTGCGCGCAGAAGACTGTGCTTCGATCATCTATCCCAACTGTGCAAATCTGATCCTGCCGCTGGTCTCTTCCGTACTGGGTGACGAATGGGTGATCTATTCCAGTGCATATATTTGCGTACAGATCCTGTTCATCTGGACCCACGGCCTGAAGATGATTCACGGAGACGGCGCTTCGATCCGGATCCGGAAGATCGTTACAAATCCAAACCTCATCGCTGCCGCTGTCGGAATCGTGCTTTTTATGTTCTCTCTGCCCCTTCCTTCAGTTGTGGACACGACTCTGTCCAGCATAGCCAAGGCGATCGGTCCGGTGAGCATGATCATGATCGGCATGCTGTTGAGCACCTACGATCTCAAGGAGATCCTGGCAAACCGCCGGATTCTGTTGACGGTGTTCCTGCGCATGCTGCTTTTCCCTCTCATGCTGCTGCTGATCTTTAAATTCAGCCCGCTCTCTTCCTTCACATCCGAAGGTCCAAAGATACTGCTGATCAGTCTGCTGGCAGTAAGTGCTCCCGCAGCGATCTCTGTCACGCAGATGGCTCAGCTGGCCGGAGCAGATGCAAGATATGCAGGGCTTATCAACGCTGCCACCACCGTGGTGTGTGTTCTCACCATGCCCCTGATGGTATTTCTGTATCTGGCGTGAGCGACCGGGAACCAATACATTCTTAAAGATATAATACATAAATAAAAGATAAAACGGAGTGATCACACCTGCATGAACATGAAGAAACATACTATCGAAAGGAAAACCGCTGCAAAAGCAAGTGCCGGCCGGCTGGTCTTCGCCGGTATTTCCGTGATCATTGAATTCTTTCTGCTAGTCATTCTGGCAACTTCGCTGACTGAATATGCGGAATGGGTCTCGATCGCCGCAAGACTGCTTTCCCTGGTTCTCGTCCTGCTGATCTACAGCCGTTATCAGACGGCTTCACTGAAGATGCCATGGATCATCCTGATTCTGATTCTGCCGGTCGTCGGCATCACAATGTACATTCTGGTCGGTTTTGCATGGACTCCGAAAAGGCTGCAGAACAGTCTCGATAAGATCGACGCCAGACTCTTCCCTCTCCTGGAAGACAAGGGAAAGTACCTTGAGCAGACACGCTCTTATAATAAGCATCTGAGCAATATTTCAGCTTACATTCAGAACAAAGCACATTTTCCGGTGTACACAGATACGGATGTCACCTATTACCCGGATACAAGACTTGCTCTGCAGGCCATGCTGGATGATCTTCGAAGCGCAAAGCATTTCATTTTCCTGGAATACCATGCCATCGAAAACGCCGAGAGCTGGATCGTGATCTCGGATATATTGAAAGCAAAAGTGAAAGCCGGCGTAGAAGTGCGTGTATTCTATGATGATATGGGAAGCATTTTCTTTCTGAACCGGGATTTCCGCAAGCAGCTTCAGCAGGACGGAATCATGTGCCGGGTGTTCAACCCTATCGTTCCTTTCCTGAAACTGATCATGAACAACCGGGATCACCGCAAGATTATGGTAGTCGACGGAAAAGTCGGATATACCGGGGGATTCAACATTGCCAATGAATACTTCAATCTAACCCATCCCTATGGACACTGGAAGGATTCGGGCATCCGTCTTGAAGGACCGGCAGTCCGCACTCTCACTGCAATGTTTCTGGAGATGTGGAATGCCATTCAGGATGATGATATCGACGACGTATCCTTTGACCGCTACCTTCCTCCCGTTCCGCAGGAACCCCTGCAGGAGAAAGAGGATGTTCACAAAGGTTTTGTTCAGCCCTTCGGTGATGTGCCCACGGACCATGAACAGGTCGGGGAAAATGTGTATATCGCTATGATCGAACAGTCAGTGGACTACATCTATTTCAGTTCCCCCTACCTGATCATTACAGAGGAAATGTCCCATGCGCTCGGACTTGCTGCCAAGCGCGGAGTAGACGTGCGCATCATAACACCCGGTATCCCGGACAAAAAAATGATCTATGAAGTGACCCGCTCCTATTACCACGGACTGGTTCGAAATGGCGTACGTATCTATGAATACACACCCGGATTCATACATTCCAAGCTGTGTGTCACGGATGACCATGCTGCGATCTGCGGAACCATTAATATGGATTTCCGCAGCCTCTATCACCATTTTGAGGACGCGGTACTCTTCTATGACTGTCCGCAGGTAATGGATATCAAGAAGGATTTCCTTGACACCTTTCCGAAGTGCCATGATGTCACGGAACAGTACCATACCGGCCGAAGCCGCCTGATGCGTTTCGGACAGATCATCCTCCGCCTTTTTGCACCGCTGCTGTAAGCATACTTTGGGTCAGCGCTTTTTATCTTCCGCACGCTCCGGCATCTGGGCCAGCAGGATCGCCGCAAACATCACGGCGCAGCCTGCCAGTTCTTTTATTGAAAGCTGCTGCCCAAGAATCAGCCAGCCCGCGATCGCAGAGATCACTGCTTCAAAGCTCATGATCAGCGAAGCCAGGGCTGGCTTCAACTCCCTCTGCCCCAGAATCTGAAGCGTATAAGCCACACCGCAGGAAAGCACACCGGTGTACAGAAGAGGAATGATCGCCAGGCGCAGCGCCGCGGGGTTCACTTCTTCCGTAAAGAGCATCAGCACTGCCGACAGCCCTCCGCTCACACTGAATTCTGCACAGGAAAGCATGGCGCCGTCTGTTATACGGCTGTAATGATCTACCGCAAGAATCTGAAAGGCAAACGCAAGCGCGCAGCCAAGCTCAAGCAGATCTCCTTTTCCGATCGTAAGTCTTTCCGTCATGCACAGCAGATACAGTCCCACTACAGCTGCTGCCACGCTGATCCAGATCTTCAGTCCCGCCTTTTTCCCGAGAAAAATACCCAGGATCGGAACGGCAACGATATAAAGAGCTGTAATGAACCCGGCCTTTCCGACTGTTGTATATTTGATGCCCACCTGCTGGAGATTGCTGGCAATGCACAGGAACACTCCACAAACGCAGCCGCCTTTCAGAAGATTCTTCCAATCCCCGGAATTCATCACTGTGTCAGCGACTTCTCCTCCCCTTCGTCTGATCACACGCAGCAGAAAGATCACCGGTATCAGGACCGCCGCGCCGATCAGGCTTCTCACAGCATTAAAAGTCAGCGGACCGACATAGTCCATCCCGACCCGCTGTGCTACAAATGCTGTTCCCCAGATCAATGATGCCAGAAATAAGCAGGTTACGCCTTTCGCCTGGTTCCCACTGTTATTCATAAGACAAAATAACTCCTTTTCAAAATATCCAAAAGCGAAGCGGTCGTTCTCTCTTCTTTTCGAAGAGTCAGAACGACCGCTACGTTATCTCATAGGAAACGCGCTGCTTTTTCCCTTTTTGATAATCTAAATATAGCAACACTTTTGCCAAAAATCAATTGACATTCTGCCAAATTTTATCATTATTACCCAATAATTGTCAAGCCGTTTTTAAGCATATTTTGCATAATTATTACATTTCTTCGTTATTTTCAGGCGGAAATATCTTTGTCAGAAGGCTCATGACCACTATCAGAACGATCGTGACCGAAAAGATACCAAGCATTCCCATTCCCATGACGCGCAGGGCAGCCGCAAAATTTTCCATTTTCAATTCCTTTCCAAAAGATGTACAGTAACTGTTTCGGGCTGCAGGGCACCGGGCCGCAGTGCAGCACACAGTTACGATTTTCCGCAATATCCCGTGATCTCCTTAACGTGCGATCAGGCTCAGCAGCAGACCGCCTGCGATCACGGAACAGATCTGTCCGGATACATTTACGCCGGTAGCCTGCATGATCAGGATGTTGGACGGATCTTCTTTGATACCCATCTGTGTGATCACACGGGCGGACATCGGAAATGCCGAGATACCGCACGCACCGATCATCGGATTGATCTTTTTCTTTGTAAACAGATTCATCAGCTTGGCGAAGAGTACTCCGCCGACCGTATCGAAAATGAACGCCGCAAGACCCAGTACCAGGATAAAGAGTGTCTGGCGGTTCAGAAAGTCCTCTGCACGCATCTGAGATGCCACCGTCAGACCGAGAACCAGCGTGACCAGATTGGCCATCACATCCTGTGCAGTGTCAGACAGATGTCCCAGCACACCGCACTCGCGGATCAGGTTGCCGAACATCAGAAAACCCACAAGCGCAATGCTTCGCGGCGCGATCAGCCCGGCAATGATGGTGATAAAGATCGGAAACAGAATTTTTGCCCTTTTTGATACATTTCTTGGATTGTAATCCATCCGGATCCGCCGTTCCTTCTTCGTCGTGATCGCGCGGATCACAGGAGGCTGAATGATCGGCACCAGTGCCATATAAGAATAGGCTGCAACAATGATCGCCCCCAGATATCTGGAATGGTAATAGTTTGCCACAAATATGGAAGTCGGACCGTCCGCTGCACCGATAATACCGACAGAAGCAGCATCCTGAAGGCTGAAACCGAACAATGTTGCCAGTGCCAGCGTAAAGAAGATTCCGAACTGTGCAGCCGCACCATAAAGCATCATGGACGGATTGGCCAGCAGCGGGGTGAAATCGATCATGGCACCAATGCCGATAAACAAAAGCAGCAGGAACAGTTCATTGGCGATTCCGGCATTGAACAGCACGTCCAACGGTCCTTCCTCGATCAGACCGTTCACCGTCTGCGTGATCGCACCGGACATCGGCAGATTGACCAGAATGGCGCCGAAACCCATGGGAAGCAGTAATGTGGGCTCCATTTTCTTTCGGATTCCCAGCCAGATCAGAATCCCTCCAATTGCCCACATCACAACCATCTGCCAGGTGAGATTGGACAGATTACCATACAGGCTTAAAAATTGTTCCATGCACTGCTCCTTTCCTTCACTGAAAACGTGCTCACGCGGTAAATATGAAAGCCGAAAAAGAAGTCTTAGATCGGACTTTAACCGAAAAAAACAAGACTCTTACCGCATTGACTGCGATAAAAGTCTTGCTGTCGGTCGATCAGTTCATTTATTATCCTATGCCGGATACGGATGAATATATGAGCCGCTCATTCCGGACTCATGATCTTCATCGGGTATGTCGCACCCGGCTGCAGCTTGAAATGCTGCCAGCTACTCCCTTTTATCTTGGATTATTTTAGCAAAAAAACCGGGCTTGTCAAGACATTGACCTCATTTTACCGAGAAACGGTAAGCAGTCGTGGTATCCAGCTTCTCTCCTGCCTTCAGTATGGGTTTTGCGAAGCCCTCCTGATTGATGGAATTGGGATAGAACTGGCTTTCCAGACAGAAGCCTGCGCGCTTCTCATATACTGCACCGTTCTTACCGCTATGAGGCGTGATAAAGTTACCGGCATAGAACTGGAACCCGGGAAGATCCGTAAAGGCTTCCAGGCAGATGCCTGTAGCAGGACAGTAAACTTCCGCGAATTTTTCCACAACGCCTTTCTCTGCCTTGATCACATAATTGTGATCATAACCGCCTACATACTGAAGCTGTGCAAAATCAGCGTCTATATCCTGCCCAATGGTCTTTTTGACTGTAAAGTCCATGGGAGTTCCTTCTACCGGAGCGATCTGTCCGGTGGGAATCGCCTGTCCGTCACGGACAGGTGTATAAGCTTTTGCGCTCATCAGCATCTCATGTCCAAGGATATTACCGCTTGCATGTCCACCCAGGTTAAAATATACATGATTGGTCAGATTAGCAACAGTATCCTGATCTGTTTCGCCTTCATAATGCAGGATCAGACTTCCTTCAGCAGTGAGTGTATAAGTGATGGTCACCTGGAAGTTTCCCGGATACCCCTGCTCCATATCTGCGTCCTTCAGGAAGAAAGACACACTGTTTTCACCGACACACTCGGTCTCCCACACCCGGTGGTCAAAACCATTGTTGCCGCTGTGGAGATTGTTCTCATTGTCATTGATATCCAGCTGATACTCTTTTCCGTTCAGAGTGAAACGGCCTTTATCAATGCGATTGCCGCTGCGGCCGATCACTGCTCCGAAATAGCAGCTGTTTGCATAATACCCTTCCGCGCTGTCATATCCCAGCACAACATCTGTATCATTCTCACTCTTATCCTGCAGAATCACTGATACGATCGTTGCGCCAAGATCCGTAACTTTTGCGGTCACCATACCGTTTTTGATCGTGTACAGATGCAGCTGTTTTCCATCCTTCGACATTCCGAAGTTTTCTCTTGTAACGCTCATTCCTGTTTATTCCCTTTCTCCACTGATGTATTCTGCGAACGGAAGATGGGACAGAGAACCGTCCCCTGTCCCACTCGTTCTTCTGATTTATTTACCGCGCTTCTTGGAAAGAATATCAAATGCAACTGCACCCAGAAGTACAACGCCTTTCACGACTTTCTGGTAGTTCGCATCAATATTCATCAGGCTCATCCCCAAGTTGATCACACCGATCAGGGTAGCGCCGACGACCATGCCGAAGATCCGGCCTGCACCGCCGTACGCAGATACGCCGCCCACAACGCATGCGGAAATGGCATCCATCTCAAAGTTGGTTCCTGCAGTGGAGTTGGCTGCCTGGACTCTGCCCAGCACGACCCATGTCGTGATCACCGTCACGATGGCCATGTTCAGGTAAGCAATGAACATGATCCGTCTCGTATTGACGCCGGAAAGACGCGCAGCCTCACGGTTGCCGCCTACCACATAGAAATGACGTCCGATCGTGGTCTTCTCTGTAATAAAACTGTAGAAAAGAACTACCAGAGCGACCCAGATCAATACTGTGGGAATTCCGCCTGCCATGGCAAGTTTGTACGCCACAAGCAGGATCACAGCTGCTTCAAGTACAGACTTTCCGAGCATCATGCCGGCCGAGTCTGCTTCATACCCTTTCCGTACCTTATTCGCACGGCTGGTCACATTCAGCAGCACCACCAGTACCGCTGCCACGATACCGACCACGATACAGGGTACATTCAGAACGCCCATCTTTGTCTTGAACAGTTTACCGGCAAAGATTCCCAGGAAGCTTTCCACCTGCTTCACGCTGATGGAACCGGTCTTACTGTTGCTGCTCAGGATATTGGTGCCAAGTCCGCGGAATGCCAGATATCCGGCAAGGGTCGCGATCCACGGCGGAATGTTGATATAAGCGATCAGATATCCAAGTACGCAGCCGTACACGATGCCGATCAGAAGCATCAGGACGATCGCAATGCCGGGAGCAAAATTCCGGACTGCCATAAAGTAAGCACCGATCGAACCAAGGAAGCATACAAGTGAACCGCATGCCAGG
>CACZZH010000064.1 GCA_902785635.1 uncultured Lachnospiraceae bacterium | reverse complement strand
TTCGCGCATAGACGAAACGCTCTTACGTCGGAGCCTAAGACTGCGTAGGGTGCATATCTCGTCTGCGTTCCTGTCCTGACAGTTTCGCTATAAATGATCTCTGCCCCGATGGCACGCATACCTGAGAGCGTAAGTCGGGATACCTGATAGACGTAAGCGGGTCATGGAACCTGTCCCCATGGTCATCAAAGGAAATAGAAAGGCAGCGCCGGAAAGGTGGGTTGTTTATGAATAAGATATTGAAAACTGTGATCATCATTCTCTGCGCAGGACTGATTCTCCTGGCCTGTGCCGGCCCGGTCCGGCTTCATAAGGCAAGGAAGGCGGCAGATGAATATGCCGTATCCCAAGGCATTGAAACGCATTATGCAGTCGGTGACCAGATAAGCTCCAGGGAGGATCTGCTGAATGAGATCGTAAAACTGGCAGAATGGGAACAGAAGACAAGAACCGGTATCAATGAAGCATTTCACTATACGGATAAGGAGTACGAAACCAGAGATACGCAGTCAAAGAGCGGCTATGAGAAAGAGGAGGAACTTCTTTCTTTTGCAATGAAAGAAAAATGGAGAAAGCTGCGCGGTTCTCTTGAAGACGGCGTTGAAGAAGCGGTTCTGGCTGTTTTTGAGAAGAGCGGAAAATCCTACGGATTGGACCGGCAGGCTGTGCTGACCTGTTATAAGAAGGGACGGTTCCCAAAGATCCGGAAAGTGATGCAGGCTGTGGAAAAAGGCGCAGGTCTTGAGGCTTACTCGCTGGCGCGTTACGGACTGGAAGAGGACTGGAGTGCCCTTCCGATGGACATTGCCTACGGACTGCGTCCGAAACTGATCAGGGCCGGCTGTGAAGCGGACCTGTTAAGTGCAGTCAAAAGCAATGAACTGTATGAAGTCAGCAGGGCCGTTGGGAGTGCGGAATCTTTTGAAAAGCGGTACAATGCCGGCATCGACGGCCTGAAAAGCGCGAAGGCGAAAGAGGAACGCCTGGAATATGCCAACAGGCCGGATGTTCCTGCAGTTGGTATGAGCACATCACAGGCAAGGTCGACAAAACTTGGCGCGCCTACCCGGACAACGACCGAGCATGGAAGTTGGAGCCATAAGAAGCATACGTATGGCGATATGGTCTGGGAAAAAGGCGGCAGGCAGATCTTCCGGGCACATTACTTTGACGGAGAGATCCAGGATATATACGATACCAGGAATTCCACGGCGACATCCCCATGGGCCTCCTCACGGAAGAGTTCCTCATCTTCAAAGCCGTCCTTTGATCCGGATGATCATGACATAGAAGCTTATTATGAAGACAATCGTGATGAATACGAGGATTATGATGATGCCTACGACGGGTTCCTGGATGATGAGGGAGCCTGGGATGACTATTGATGATCCTGTACTTTCTCCAGCACCATTTCTGTCAGGGCGGCAGCGGATATTTCTTTCACGGTATCGGCAGGGGATGCCGGATCGATCCAGCCGGCAATGGCTGTTTCCGGAAGGATGAGCGGCATGCGGTCGTGGATCCTGCCGGCCTCCCCAACGGGCGGCCGGGTAAGGATCGTGAAGAACGGATAGCCATTTTCCATGCGGTATAATCCGGCCAGCCAGGTGACAGTGGCACCGGCCGGCTGGATCGCGTACTTATCACCTGTTTCCTTCGTGCCGTCCGGCTTCGTCAGGTGTTCCCATTCGAAATAGAAGGATGCGGGGATGATACAGCGCCTGCGCTGCCAGCATTCTCTGAAGGTTGGCTTTTGATCGGCTGTTTCCACCCGGGCATTTAACAGCGGCCGGGAACGCCTGGTATTGTCGCGGTCGGACTGCTGAAAACCGAAGATCATGGGAAATACCGAGCGGATCCCTCTGCTGTTTGAAGCGATGACCGGGGCGATATCGGTTGGTTTTACTTCCCCTTCCGTGATGACGGGCCGCCCAAGATCATGGACCATCTTTGCTGCAAGGGAAGAATGCCTTGCAGCTTCAATGATCGGGCGCAGTTCCGGTGATAATTCGACATAGTATCTTGTACACATGGTTTTTCCCATCCTGACTGAGGTGTGTGGGCGGGTCAATAACCCTCTGTCCCACCGGAAAGAGGGCTTGCCGTGGAAAGAGGCTTTTGACCCTGGCATCATAATATTAAATAATGGCGATCTCACTTACAGTATCCAATGAAATGTCCCTGCCGTCAATGGTAATGCTTCTGCGGATGAGGATGTCCACTTTGCTGACGAAGCCGGTGATGGTCTTATACTGTCCGCCTTTTCCATAGGCGAAGTTTTCCGGATCCGTACAGGGTTCAAAATAGGTGACCCTTG
Organism: uncultured Lachnospiraceae bacterium; assembly: GCA_902785635.1. Taxonomy (GTDB): domain Bacteria; phylum Bacillota; class Clostridia; order Lachnospirales; family Lachnospiraceae; genus Merdiplasma. The sequence goes on along the minus strand of CACZZH010000064.1, from coordinate 43,453 downwards.
CGGCCGGATGGTTCTCGCGGACGGCACGGCCGTTATACGTGAGCGAACGCAGCACGCCAAGCTGATGATCCAGCTGTTCCTTTTCCGCGTCGGACAGTTCCCTGCGCTGTGTATACTGTACTTCTTTGGACATAATGCAGAAGTCAAATCCGCGCAGGGCATCGAACGGAGCGAAGATCTTGGCGCGGTGAGCGGTGCTCATGGGCGGGTGCCGGATCAGGAAATCGTCCAGCCTTTGGTGCTGAGGCCTTCCGTGGAGGAAGGTCTCTTTGTGAGAAAAAGATGCCGGCATGGGCATGTAGCCGACAACACGGGAAACAGCAGCTGACATGGTATAACATCCCCTTTCTCCGGGGAACGGTCCTGCCGGAGAAGGAAGAGGATAAGACGATCGTTATTTCTTATGGCCTCCGATCTGGCCGTTCCGCTCGATGGTGGTGGCGCCTTTCAGCAGGTTCATCCCTTTTACCACAGAGTTGGAACCGTATTTTTTGCGGACTTCAAGCATGGCTCCCTGGATCCGGCGTTCCTTATCCAGAGCGTCATAGTCTGTAAACAGGTTCAGCTGAAAGGCCTGCTCGTCTGTGTTCGTGTGATCTGCACTGACCCCGATCCTGCGCTGCAGCAGGCGGTGGTCGGTTTTTTTATCAAATTGTTCCAGCATGGCGGCAGTGATCGTCCTTACGGAGTTGGTCTTCTCCGGGAGCCGTGCGGTCCCGCCCGTGTGTTTCGGGTGCAGCCGCCCATAAAAATCGATCGTCAGAGGTCCGTCATAATTGGGGCAGACCTCGAGGGATCGGTAGTCGTAACTGATCCACCAGGTAAATGTCTTTGAGACCAGATTTCTGGAGAGAAGGTCAGCACAGAGCACATCGACCATCTCTTTAAACACATTCCTGGCTTCCTCGTACGCATAAGGCCTTGGCAGCACCTGGCCGTGGGAGAGGCTGTGCCTTTCCGGCCGGTAGCCCTTGATATCCGCCATGGTGACCGGCTCGATTCCCCAGGCATGGTCGATCAGGATCTCCCCGTCTATCCCGAATGTTTTATAGAAGAATTCTTCATCCCAGATGCTTCGCTCCGCCGCTTCGCCCATGGTAAAGATACAGTTCTTCTGCAGCCGCAGCGCCTTGCCGGGGCCGAGCTGCCAGAAGTCCGTCAGCGGGAGATGATCCCAGAGAAGATAGCAGTAGGAACTTTCGTTGAGTTCCGCGATCCGCACGCCGTCCCGATCGGGCGGCTTTTTCTTGGCTACGATATCCATGGCGACTTTGGCCAGGTACAGATTGGTGCCGATCCCGACTGTGGCTGTGATCCCGGTGGTCTTCAGCACATCCCGGATCATGGTCATGGCCATGACATGGGCCGGATGGACGCCCTGCTTTTCGGCTTCCGCCTTATAAAAATGGAGATAGGCAGTGCAGTCCACAAAGGACTCATCGATCGAATAGACATGAATGTCCTCCGGGGCGGCGTAGCGCAGCAGGATCGAGTAGATGAGAGAGGAGATCCTTTCATACTCCGCCATCCGCGGAACGGCTGTATAGTAACAGACTTTTGTGTGATGCAGCTGTTCGTATTTACGGATGGCCTGCTTTGCCTCGAAAAGCCTCGGCCTTGAGGGTACACCGATCGCCTTCAGAGCCGGGGAGACCGCCAGGCAGATGGTCTGGTCGGAGCGGGAGGCATCCGCCACCAGCAGGTTGGCTTTCAGCGGATCGATCCCCCGCGCGACACATTCGACGGAGGCGTAAAAACTTTTCATGTCGATCGCAATATAGGTGCGTGGAAGGGAAAAATTTTTATCCCCTTTTATCGTCGATTTTTCATTTTGAGACATCATCTAACCCTCCCGGCACACCGTGGGCAGCCACTGCCTCTCGCAGACCTTGATGGTATTAATGTACGCCATTCATAACCGCATTCGGGGCACAGCCACCATACTTTCTTGTTGGAACTCGGCAAGATCTGAGATGGTTTCATTTTGTTTTTCGTGGGATGCCACTCTAATGCCAACTCTGGTTTTATGGTTTCAAGATCGTTAACTCCGGGAATCGCATATCTGCCATAGCAATACGGACAGCCGCAGTTATCTTTTCCTGTTCTGGTACTTACAACAGACTGCCATTCATGCCCCTCCTTACAGAGCCACCAAACCTTTCGCCCGGACGAAATTGTGCAGTCAGAGGGCTTAAAATCCCTGTTTTTTGAAGGATGCCATTCCGCTGCAAGATCAGGCCGCAGTGTCGCAAGGTCATTCTCCCCGGGCAGTGTACGTTGGCCGGCACAGATCGGACAGCCCGCCTTCAAGTTTGTCCTGCTGATAACGGGTGCCTGCCAGTTGTGTCCTTTCTTGCACCGCCACCAGATTTTCTTTCCGGATTTGGCACATATCTCCGTTGGTGTAATTCCTGCGTTTTTGTCGGCATCGAATTCGCGGGATATCTCCGGGAACAAAGTCTGAAGATCTGTTTTCCCAGATATCACGATGTTTCCAGAGCAGTAAGGACAGCCGGTTTCCCGGCTTGTCCTATGGTAAACTTCCGTCTGCCACTCATGGCCTTCTTTGCAAATCCACCAGACTTTTTTATTGGTGAATGACTTACAGTCTTGCGGTTTTAATTCTCCGTTCTTTTCATAGTTCCATTCTTTGACGAGATCCGGATATAGTGTTGCCAGATCGTTTTCGCCTTTGATGGCATATCTGCCGGAGCAGTAAGGACAGCCGGAGTGGTTCCTGGCAAGTCGCAGCTTGCCATTCATGACCCTTATTGCACAACCACCAGGCTTTAACGCTGGAACCATCGCTTACATCATATGGGGACGCTTCCCCATTCTTTGTGGGATGCCACTGGGCAGCAATCTCCGGATATAAGACGGCCAGGCTCTTGTCCCTTTCAATGCGCCGGCTGCTCATTGCATTCCTCCCCGAGATAAAGTCCGGCAATGACACTGTCTGACAATGAGACATTGCTTTTTCCGTCTTCAGCCTCATCAGGAATGCTTCCATAGGTTGCCGCATGCCTGGTGACAGCCCTGTTGATATCCATGATGTTCCTGATCTCAAGGGAAAGGCTTTGTGTATAGGTATCCAGATCAATACCCTGATCTTCAATCCCCATTTCTGCCAGGATCGCTTTTCTTGAAGCCTCATCTGTTACCTTCATCAGAAAAAGGACTTTCCTGGAGAGAAGCGCCTGCATCCGGCGCAATGCCTCCACCTTTTCTGACAAGGCTGTTACTTCAGCCTTCAGCTGCCTGTTCGTTGTGTTCAATGAGTCGTTTTCCCTGGTAAGCCTGGCATTTTTGGCAAGTATCCGGTCGACGGTTTCTCTTGTTTCAGCGATCTGGCGGCGCTGTACATAGTCAGGCTGGTCCATAAACGCTTCTATCGTAGATGCTTTCAGGAGAGCGTTTCTTTTGACACTTTCCGACAGGCTCCGTGCCCGGTTGATCTCTTCCATACGAGTTGTGCAGGCCTTTTTACCGGCGGTCTTTTTCCCGGTTTTTGGATCCTTATCCCGGACCGGGCGCATGAAATGATAGTCCCGGACACCTTCCAGGCCTTTGATATTTAATGCCGCCCATGCTGCCAGCTCCGTAGCTTTGATCTTTCCTTTTTCCGCTTCCGCATATTTAACGACTGCCTCTAAAAGCAGGTCTTCGGGGAATTTCTGTGTTCTTGCCATTCGTCGTATTTCTCCTTTGCGCTGATATCGCAGCCCATCCGGTACCGGCTGGCATCGGTCTGGACTGACAGGAACAGTTCTTCCATGGATATGTTCTGCTCTTTGGCTTTCAAGGTGCTGTTCATAAACTCGATGACGCGTTTCGCCCCGTCATCAGCCCGTTTCTTCTGCGCCTCCATGAAGTCTGACAGCTCCAGGTCCGAAGGCCGGTAGAACCGGCAGCCCATGCAGTCGGCAAGATGGCCCTGCCTGATGCAGTCATCAAGGTCCTCTGGATCAGAAAGGCGCTTTTCGGACAGGCATTGCGAATGCAGCCCTGCGGCAGCCAGTTCTCCTTTTCCATACATTTCCTGTGAGTATCTGTGGTCGTATTCCATCTTTTTCTGGAAACGTATCACGGAAGATGCCCAGATCGTTTCGGAAATGTTCGTGTAATAACCGGAACTCGTGTCGATGTGCACATGGTCTGCAAGCTGGCGGCAGATATCTTCGCCGGCATTCTGGAAGTACAGGTTGGCCATCGCAATCGGCCTGCTGTCGCCTGCCGTGACCTTCTCGAATTCCCGGATCCCGGCAGCGTATTTCGCAAACTCATAGCGGGGGCTGCCAATGATCCTCTCCTCCATGAACTCTGCCAGAAGGTGATTAAAGGCCTGAAGAGAGAGCATGTCATTGACCATAAGATCGCTGTACTCAAAAAGGAAACGGCGGTCCTGGCCGGAAGTGACCGTTATGTATTTTTCAATCGTTGCGGCAACGCCATTATCCGGGATCTCATAGGCGAATTCCCTGTAGTCCCTGTCAACATCATAATAAACAGTGCGTTTCCCTTTCTTGAGCTTTGTCCTGCGTACGGTAAGGACGGCTTTCCCATCATCAGTGCGGCGTATGCAGTCTTTCGGGGTTACAAGCATCTCGGTTGCCCGGAGAGGCAGGATAAAAGTGATATTTACCCAGAAATAGATGGGAAACCATTTCCGGAATGAAGCTTCATCCGGATCGCTCCGAAAGAGGGCGTTGATCTCGTTCTCAATCACCAGATAGTTCATAACCGGTGAGAGGGTTCTTTGCCGTGTGCCTGCTTCTTTTTCCATAGCGATACGGGAGAAGATGTCACGGATCTGCTTATCCGGTGTATTGATAAACGCGAGGAAATCTCCAACAGCTGAAATGCCGGATTCCTTCAGCCTGAACCCTTTTCCCGGGAAACCTTCCAAAAAGCTTTTGATGACATTCAGCCTGTCCCGGGATATCGTCTGGTAAATATATACTCCGTTGCAATAGATGGCATAACACCGGAGCATGTTTTTCATCGTATCGGTGCTGATCCCGAATTCCTTTCCACAGTGTTTTTGATAAGCATCCGGGTCGATGGCGAAATTCATTCCGGAATGCCTGACCCCGGAATACCCCATCCACAGGTCACTGTCAAAGGCGCCGGTGAGTTTTCCTTCCTTTACGAGCTCCTCATGGAGCCTGCGGCATTTCTCCAGGGTGCTGGTACTGTAAGTGTGGTTTTTGTAGATCACCACGTCATCTGTTTCTATTTTTCTCAGGAGGTTACTCATGAAGCACCTCCTCAAGCAGCTTTCTGGTGGAGGCCTTCTCTGCGCCGGACATTTCCCGGATTACATCGTTCAAAACATCCTGGAATGCCGGAATGATGTACTTGCGTAAAGCGACTTCATATTTTTTATCCCCGGTACGCCGTGCCTTTTCGGCGTAATCCCGGATAACTCTTGCCAATGCAGGTACCCCTTCGCCTGTAAATACGTAATGCGGGCAAAGGTTTGCCAGGCACGATTCATAAAGGGGGTGGTCACAGCACAGCCCCAATGCTTTCCTCTTGCAGTAGACTCCTTCATCTTTTGCCTTGCCCTGTCCCTGTCCGATGACCAGCATCGCTCTTAACACCACCCGGGGCAGCTCTGTCTTGCCGCAGGCCAGTTCTGCAGCCATTTCTTCTGAGGCAGCGAATACGCTGCCGGCTGTTTCCAGTTCGTATGCGGATAGCGGAACCTGCGCCATCAGCCTTGACTGCTCCTTTGCTGTGAGCTTCCCGAAGGCATCAGGAAATGCTGCCAGAAGCGCATGGTACAGGGATACACCGAATACAGGAAATGCTGCCAGAAGCGCATGGTACAGGGATACACCGAATACACCGCGCTGCATCATCATGTACAGGACAACTTCGGCACTTTCACCGGTCAGGCCGTGGTCTTTCAGGTAGGCAACGGTCGTGTCGACATTTGCGTGGCTGCGCGCATAAGAGGCTATGACATGGGAGACCAGTGTGGTATTTCCATCGGCCCGCGCAGCCTGTTCCATTCCCTGCAGATAAGATTTATTCAGCCGTCTGGATGAAATGGCATGCTTTCCTGTGACAGCATAGAAGTCCTCACCGAAGAATTCCCGGCATGTGACCCAGTTCCGGTAACCGGCTGCCCGGTAAGGCCTCATATATCCTTCGCCGGACCTGAGATGGTGATACTCAGCAATCAAAGTGAGCCTGCCAAAAAAGACACGCAAATCCGGTATGATTGCGGAACGCAGCTTTCCTTTCCCGGTCTTTCCGGGAACGTTGTAAGACATTTCTATCCGCCGTATGACATAAAGGGCGACATTCTCATAAACCGTATCCGATATCCTTCCGGCCAGGATATCCTCTTTCAGGGTACCCGTGTTGATACCAAAAGGATTACTGCCTTCTTTCAGGTTGGGATAAACCCACCGCGAACAGATATCGGTTGACCGCCATCCGCATACATAATGGCAGGCCAGGAACATCCACGCTTCTGCGCAGCTGCTGTTTTCCAGAGCCCGTTCCGTCAGCCTGTGTTCCCTGTCATAAGTATCATTAAACAGAACCCTGGCCAGTTTTACGAAATCCGCATAGGGATATGCTGCCGGGGGATTGCATTCTGCCTTCTTCAGTTCCACACTATGGTAAGATACGTTTTTGCGGGAAGCAGCATATGTGAAAAAACCTGTGAGGAGTTCCTTTGTCTTTCTTGTTCCCGCGCTTTCCATTGCGTTAAGGATATCTTCATCAGTAACATAGATGATATCCGGCAGTTCAAAAACGATCCTGGCGAAGTCCGTCAAAGAAGGCGTATAAATGTTTCTTTCATCATGTATGAAGTTCAGGTACCCGGCAACGCAGTCCTTCGTATGGCTATGGCCACTGGCCCCGGACAGGATCCTGTCCGTTTTTTCCTGCTCAGAGAGGCCGAAGTCCGCGAAAAAATCCTGGCTTTTATAGTCAAGGAAAGAAATGTCCTCTTTGGCTATAAACCATCCTTCTTTTTCCGAAGCTTTGAGAATAAGCGTCTCCGGATCTATGGTCTGTATGCCAAAGTAACCATGCTCTTCCAGAAAGTCTGTGTATTTCTCCCTGTTCCGAATCAGCCGCGAATCAAACAGGCCGCCATCATGCCCTTTAAGATAATCACGCAGGCTGATATATTTTTCCTGCCGTTCACGGATGTTTTCCAAAAGGAGTCCGGATATACGACCATCGGTGCTGATGATCCGTCCTGCATCGATATAGGTCTGCATATCAGATGGCTGAATGCCGAGGAACCTGGCTGCGGCATTGACTGTCAGGCCTTCTGACGGTTTGCGTTTTCCCATCAGGGCACCTCCTTCCCGATTGCCTCCAGGATCTGTTCCTGAAAGGTATAGGAAGTCTCCCTGAATAAGCGGATCATGTCTGCGTTCTCATGGATGTAGTCATTCATGGACTCCTGGCTGGAGTCTCCGCGCCATCTCATGATCTCCCCGCTGGTCAGCCCTGCTTTTGTGAGAAGGTACATGGTGAACCAGTGTCGGAACATATGGGCACCCGGATACTCGGCCTCATATGCATCGATAAAGGCGGCATTCTCCGCAAAAGTTCCCTGTTGCTCACAGGTGCTGTGCAGTGCAGGCAGAAACCTTTGATAAAAGAGGGATTTTACCCTCTCGGTATAGGTTTTTACCGTCATAGGAGATCCCTGGCGGTTCACAAAAACCGGAGAATCCTTGTCTGTCGGGCAGCCCCTCGCGGCCATGGAAACTGTATGATCATCAAGAAGGGTAATGACCGCATGCACAAAGTCAGGATATACGCGTTGTTTCCGGTACTTTTTTATGCTTCCGGGATCTGTACGGCCATCCCATCCTTTGAAGAACGGGGCATCATCGGTAAGGTCAATCTCAACTCCTGAGACAATGCCAAAACCTCTGCAGATCGTTCTGACCGCGCCCAAACTTACATTTACGATTTCACCTTCACGGAGTCCGGCATAGGCTCCCAGAGCGATCCCCAGGGCAATGTCTGGTTCATACTTCTTTGCCTCATACAGAAGGAGATCCAGGTAGCCGTCCACAAGGATCCGGTTTTTCTTATGGGTGGTCCTCGGGGCTTTCAGATGGAGTGAGGTCGGATAGACCATCGCAACCTTCCGATGGCTCTGCCCATCCCGCAAAACAACGGCAGTTCGCAGTTCGGTGCCGGTGTAACGGAAGGGGAGACTGTCCTGGTTATACTCATGATACAGCACCAGAAAATCCGTCAGGTAATCCCTGTAACGGAGCCAGGTATCTTTGTTATACTCCTCCCCGTCCTGTTTCCTGCGGGAGGACTTCAGGAAATCCCTTATGGTATCCAGGGAGCACTCATGCAGTGACCGGATATCCGTCTCCCAGAGAAGGTAGTTCAGGAAATGACATACCGCATAGGCTCTCGCTTCGAGCGTCTTCCCATCCAGCAGCTGGCTCTTTGCCAGATGGCATAGATAACGCTCCAGCCCGGTGTAGCAGATGGGAATGTCGGTGGCCTCTTCATAGAGTGCGATGCAGGGATACAGCTCCTTTTCCCCGCTTTCCCCTGTGATCTGCACAGACCGGTTCCTGAAAATACAGTTCCTGTCTAAAATCGACGTTATAAAACGTCGACGACAAGGATATCGTCTATCTCCTGGAGTATCAACGTAATCTTACAATCCCTTGTACTTACTGGTATCTACACTATTATTTATAACGTAGAATATTTTTCTGTTTCGTGCGCGGAAACATTGCTTTATCGTCAGACGGACACCGCCGTGTCATATCCGGAAGCGGTGTACGGAGCGCTGTAAAGCGGTTGAACAGAGGAACCGTCCTCCCAGAGTCCCAGGCGGATCTCTTCCCGGAGGATCTTCCGGATCCGGGCAAAGTCCCGGACCTCAGGGGCAGTGGCTTTTCGCACAGATCCTGCGCCGCAGTCCGGGCAGTGCTCCGGGATCCGGGGATATTCAAAGGTGTAACGGCATTTTTCGCAAGTACAGAGAATCATAAGCACCTCCAATACAACAGCAAAACAAATGTTCGGTCTGGAAAGAAAAATAATAACAGGCCGTATGGCCTGATCCTGTGAATCAGCAGCGTTCTTGATCGTAAGAATCATCAGTGACCCTGATCGTAAGAACCATCAGCGAGCTTCATATTGCGCATACAGTCGCTTTTTACGGAGAGGAGATCCCGGTAGCCCGGGAAAATACCCCGGCAGCTTAAGAAGCGCAGCTTATAATCGAGAAATTCAACAGGTACATGAAGGAACCGTGCGGCAGAGAACAGGTCATATTCGCGGACTGCGGCAAGGGTCTCCTCTGTATCCAGAATATATTCGGAAGCAAAGAAATTCGCCTCGTTCTCGAACCGGGAGAGCCGGGTGCCGTCGGACCGGTAGCCAAAGGAGGTATCCCGGAGAGCTCCTGACCGGAATCCGTTTAAGTGCCCGAGACACAGATGCCCGGTCTCATGAAAAAGCACCTTGTTTACCGCGGCCTCAGGCAGATCCGTATTGATCCCTACGGTCACCATCCGGCTGTTTTTGACAATGAATCCTTTGATGGAATTCTCTTCTTTGCCCATGGCCATCTCCAGAAGGGCAGCACCTTTATCGGCAAGGATCTCTCTCGGATCCGCATTGCCGTAGCAGCGCCTGAGTTCGGTAACTTTATCCTCAATCAGCCCATAATCGATCATAATCAGTCCCCCCAATACATACCGGATGCCGTTCTTCGAAGAGCGGGCGTTCAGGAAGGATGGCCTTTCCGGCCGAATTTGCCGCGGGCACGTTCCTTGTTCATGAAATAGGCACGCGTAATGGCTTCGAAAAACATATCTTTCTGATCTTCTGTGAGGGTGCCGCCTGCGAAGAGAGCTTCATTCCGGGCAAGCAGAGATGCCATCTCATCCGCGCCTCTTTTTCCGTACATTTCCCTGGCTTCCTGAATGAAGGGCTCCTCATTGATCCCGGCTTCCGGGTCATCGATCTCATCATGCTCCAGATAACGGACAGTCACGCCGAGTGCGGCTGCGAGCTTGCGCATGGAAGAAGCGTAGGGACGCTTTCCCGTTGTCTCATAACTGACGATGGAACGGCGGGTCAGGCCGGAGCGCTCTGCCAACTGCTCCTGGCTGAGCTGCATTTCTTCCCGCTTCATTCTGATCTTTTCTCCAAAGCTTGCCATGATCATTTCCTTTCCGTTGCTGCACAGTGCAGGACCTTATTCGAACATACGTTCTGTGAATTGTGAGTATAGAATACACCGTAAAATTCACTTTGTCAACAGCGATCGTACGGCAGGCAGCTTTCATGTTTATAATGTATATCAAAATGATGTCCGAAAATCCCGACAGGTCCGGTGATTGCCTGCGATCCCGGCAGAATGGAGTTGAGGCGTTTTTGAGAGTATGCTATATTTATCTTGCAGTAAAAAACGATACGATGCAGATCTGATCGGTAAAAAAGGAGAAGGAAGAGTACGGAAAATCAGGCTGAGGAGGCGGTTATGAAGATGAAAAAAAGATGGCTTGCAGTTATGCTGATAATGCTGGCGGCGGCATTCGTGATTCCCTGCGGGGCAGAGGAAAACGATGCGGCTGAGGGAGAATCCGTGCCGGTCGTATACTTTACGTCGGATATTTCACCGGAAGGACTTGTGCGGGTCTTCGAACAGCTCGGATGGGAACCGGAAGGAAATGTGGCGGTGAAAATATCTACCGGTGAGCCGCCTGCAAGCAATTACCTGCGCCCGGAACTGATCGGTGATCTGGTGAAGATGCTTGACGGAACGATCGTGGAGTGCAATACGGCGTATGGCGGATCAAGAGCCAGCAGCGCGATGCACAAACAGGTTGCCGAAGATCATGGTTTTACAGCGATCGCTGATTTCGACCTGCTGGATGAGGACGGTGAGACGGAGTGGCCGGTCACCGGAGGGACACGCCTTGAGAAAGCGATCGTCGGAAGCCATGCGGAGAATTATACGGACTGGCTGATCCTGTCGCATTTCAAAGGACATGCCATGGCCGGGTTCGGAGGTGCGATCAAGAATGTCGGGATCGGAATGTCTTCACCGAGCGGAAAGATCTATGTACATACCGCAGGGACCTCGACGAGCGGCAGCCTTTGGTACGATGATCAGGATGCGTGGCTGGAAGCCCTTCCGGAGATGGTGTCCGGAGTGCGTGACCATGTCGGAGAGGACCATATCGTTTACATCAATGTGATGAACCGGCTCTCGGTAGACTGTGACTGTGACGGCAATCCGACTGAGCCGGACATCCATGACATCGGCATTCTGGCAAGCCGTGATCCGGTCGCCCTGGATCAGGCCTGTGTGGATCTGGTGTATCAGGCAGAGGGAAATGAAAACCTGGTCGCGAGAATAGAGGCCCTTCACGGGATTCACGCGCTGGAGCATGCGGAGGAGATCGGTCTGGGAAGCCGGACCTATGAGCTGACAGACATCGATGAATGAGTTATTCGCCATTTTGCGGCGTGAATGGATATATATCCGGTATTATTTTGAACTTCAGCTGCGGCAGATCTTCCTGTACTGGATCCTGGGCATGATGCTTGGATCCGCCGTCTCTGTGTTCGCGAAAGACCGGATCCATGCGCTGTTTGCAGGGATGAGGAAGTCGAAGTGGGGGCTGCTGGGAATCGTACCGGCATGTCTGCTGGGAATCGCATCGCCGCTGTGCATGTACGGGACGATTCCCATCGCGGCTTCTTTCCGGAAGCAGGGGATGCGGGAGGATTACCTGGCAGCGTTTATGATGGCCTCCATTCTGCTCAATCCCCAGCTGATCATATACAGCGCGGCGCTTGGGACCACTGCTCTGACGGTGCGGATCGTGACCTGCTTCGCCTGCGGCTGTGCTGCGGGACTCCTTATGCATTTGTTTTTCAGGGACAGGGAATTCTTCGATTTTGAAGGATTTGAAGTGCGTGCCGGGCGGGATACCCATCCGAATATCCTGCTGCGCTATCTGTTCAATCTGGGGAGAAACATAAAGGCGACGGGAGCGTATTTTCTGCTGGGGATCCTGCTGTCTGCCCTGTTCCAGAGATATGTGCCGCAGGATATCATGGTGAACCTGTTCGGCGGGAACAGAGCCTGGGGGATTCTGATGGCCGCAACGATCGGAGTGCCGCTTTACGCGTGCGGGGGAGGAACGATCCCGCTCCTGCAGGAATGGCTCTGGAGCGGGATGAGCATGGGAAGCGCCGCAGCTTTCATGATCACGGGTCCGGCGACAAAGATCACAAACCTTGGCGCACTCAAGATCGCGATGGGGTGGAAACGGTTTGCCCTGTATATCGTGTTTGTCATGGCATTTTCGTTTGTGTCGGGTATTCTCGTGAATCTGATCGTATGAATAAAGGGCCGGTCCCTGCTGTCTGAAGCAGGGGCCGGCTCCTTCTGTCCCGGTGCGCCTGGCGGCGCACGTTTTTAACGGGGAAACGGGTTCCCTCTTCGAAAATGGGACAGGGGATGATTCTCTGTCCCATCTCCTGCAGAAAGAATCACGTCATTTCAGCGGTAATGCGGTCGATCAGCTCGTTCTCCTCCTCGCTGAAGGAGATGTTCTCGGCTGCTTTGATATTGTCCAGAAGCTGTTCGGGGCGGGAAGCGCCGGCAAGGACCGAACAGACCACGGGATTTTGCAGCAGCCAGGCGAGGGCCATCTGCGCCAGTGTCTGGCCGCGCTCCGAAGCCAGATCGTTCAGTTTCCGGATTCCGTTCAGGGTCTTTTCCGTGAGGGCGGACCTGTTCAGAAACCGCGGATCGGTCATCACGCGGCTGTCTTCCGGGATACCGTTCAGATAACGGTCCGTCAGCAGACCCTGTGCAAGGGGGCTGAACACGATAATGCCGAGGCCTTCCTCCAGGCAGCAGTCTTTGACCCCGTCCTTTTCAATGGTACGATCCAGAATGGAGTACCGTCTCTGGTTTACAATGAGCGGGCAGTGACGGCTGCGCATATATTCGACGGCAGAGCGGGTGTGTGCTTCGTCGTAGTTGGAGATGCCTGCGTAAAGCACTTTTCCGCTGCGGACCATGTCCACCAGAGTCTCCATCGTCTCCTCAAGGGGCGTATCGGGATCCATGCAGTGATGATAGAAAATATCTACGTAGTCGAGGCCGAGTCGTTTCAAACTCTGGTCGAGAGAGGCCATCAGATATTTGCGGGATCCGCCGACTCCGTAAGGCCCCGGCCACATATCATAACCGGCCTTGGAGGATATGACGAGCTCGTCACGGTAAGGACGGAAGTCCTCCGCCAGGATCCGTCCGGCATTTGTCTCGGCGGCGCCGTAGTAAGGGCCGTAATTGTTTGCCAGATCAAAGTGTGTGACGCCGTTGTCGAAGGCGGTCCGGCAGATCTCCTTCATGGTCTCATATCTGCCGATGGAGCCGAAATTGTGCCAGAAGCCCAGCGAGACAGCCGGGAACTTCAGGCCGCTCTTGCCGACGAAGCGGTACTGCATTTTGTCGTAACGTTCTTCCTTTGCTTTGTAGATGGGCGGGATCATAAGGATACTCCTTTCTTCAATCGGCATCCGGAGTGCCGTTTTCGTTATCAGCTTAATACTAATGATACAGAAACAAGACGGTATCAATGAGATCGTTTGCATTATACCGCATATGAAGCCTGTTGTCAGTGCCGGTAATGTGATATTCTTCCGGAGGATGTCTTTTCAAAAACGGCACTGCAAAAACAACAAAAAAAATCAGCACTCTCTCTTGACGAGTGCCAAAAAAGGTGCTATAACATGAACCGTCGGAAGGATCCAGCCGAAATGTTCTTTTGCAATTTATAAAATAACGACACTTAACAAAACCTTGATTCTTATTCGCACAGAATTTTGAAGGCTGCTAAGCGTACATGTTTTGGAGGAAAAGTCAAATGAATACTTTAAAAACTGAACGCAGAGAATTAGCAGAGAAAGCAAAGAAGCTTCGCAGAGAAGGATTTGTCACCGGCAATATTTTCGGACATCAGATCGAAGGCTCCATCCCTGTAAAGATGAGCCGTCCCGATGTTGAAAAGCTGATGAAGGCTCAGGGAAAAGGCTCGAAGCTTGCTCTTGAACTGGATGGCAAAACGTACACGGTCCTGATCAAGGAAGTCCAGTACAATACCATGAAGGGGCAGTTTGATGAGATCGATTTCCAGGCTCTCGTAAGCGATGAGATGGTCCGGTCCGTTGCGGAAGTACAGATCCATAATCATGATAAGCTGCACGCAGGCGTCCTTCAGCAGGAGCTTACGGAGGTCTCCTACAGCGCACTTCCTGCTGACCTGGTGGAAAAGATCGTGATCGATGCCGAAAAGCTGAATATCGGCGACACCGTGACCGTGGGTGATCTGGAGATCGCAAAGAATCCGAAGATCCATCTGCATACAGACAGGCAGGCTGTGATCGTGGCCGTGACGGCTGCGCATACGCATCAGGAAGCGGCAGAGGAAACGGAAGAAGCTGCACCGCAGGAATAATAATCGAATAATCGCCACACGCAGGGCTGCCGCAGATCGCGGCAGTCCTTTTTTGTCTCATGGGAAAGTCCGTCGAATTTCCCATGAGACAAAAGTATTTCGTGGAAAAGCACTTCGTGGAAAAGCACTTCGCGGAAAAGCACTCCGTGGAAAATCACTCTGTGCAGTTTCGGACATTTCCTTTGCGGAAAAAATGTTTTACAATATCTTCAGCTGTAAAGATCCGGATGAGAGAGGACAAAGGCATGGGCATGAAAGAAGGCAGGAGCACCAGTAAGATCGTGGATATTCATTGCCCGGGATGCGGCGCGCCTGCGCTGTATGATATCCGCAGCGGCGTTTATGCGTGCCGGTACTGCGGCGGTGAAGTTACCGCAGGACAGGCACAGGAGGAAAAGCGCGGATTTCGGGAATTCCAGCAGAGCAGGCTCTATGCGTCCGCGGCAAATTACCGGCTGCAGCGCGCTTCCTGTACGGGATGCGGCGCGCAGGTCATATTTGAAGAAAATGAAGCGATCGCAGAATGTGCCTTCTGCGGACGTTCGCTTGTCCGTAAAGCTTACCTGCATAAAAAAGATCTGCCGGAGATCGTGATCCCTTTTCAGATCACGAAAGAAGAAGCGGGCGAATGTCTGACCCGGTGGTGTGAAACGAACCGCAGAAAGGCAGAGGCAAAACTCCTGAAAGGCAAAACGGACGATTTGAAAGGATGCTATCTTCCCTATGAGTTCATACGGGGACCGGTCGGCTGCAGTGTGAGCAGGATCTCCGGGGGCAGTGTGTACCGGTGCGGAGGATTTGTTGAGGACATGTTCGTTAACTGTTCCGGGCAGCTGGATAATCTGCTGCTGGACGGCATGGAACCCTTTGATCTGGATGAGCTGACCGGATTTGATCTTGCCTATGTTGCCGGACACCAGGTGAAGACCGACAATATTTCCGGTAAGGAACTGGAAAATCGTGTCCGGGAAGAAGTGGGCAAAACCTATGAACCGGCCGTGCAGAAGGTGCTGGAGACAAAGGCGGTGGAGATCGACGCGGACGTTTCCGGCGTTGTGCGGATGCCGGCGCTGCTGCCGGTCTATTATCTGTGTGACGGCGATCTGATGGCGGCGGTCAACGGGCAGACGGGGAAAGTCAGCGTCCGCGCCATAAAGGAATCGTACTTCTATTTTCTGCCCTGGTGGCTGAAGGCTGTTTTTGCGACGATCGTTATCGGAGCCGCAGGGTTTGCGGGATTTTCTGCGTTTGGAATGGACGATGGCACAAAACTGCTTCTGACAGGAGTGCTTTTGTTTTTCACTTTGATCGTCACGCTTGTGGCCTACAGTGATACGGACCGCGTGACGCTGCGCATAGAACGGGGAAGAAAGGTCTTTACATCTGCAGATGGGGGTGCTGACGGGGCTCCCGGCGGAAAGGAAGGCGTTCTGACAAAGAAAACGCTTCCGGAGAGGAGCGTTGCATCGCCGGTGTTTTTTGAGACCGTGAACGGGAAGCGGGAAGAAGTGGTATTCCGTTTTTCCTCCCCGGCGCGCTTTGCAGGCATGATCCTGAAGGCGGCAGTGGTGTTGTTCCTTCCGGTCATTATCGCCCTCTTACTGAACGGATTTCAGTTCTCGCAGCTGGAACTTGGCGGAAGCGCCGCGTGGTTCTGCATTTTTGTACCGGTCATTCCGATCTATCTGCTGAAGTTCGGACGGATCGAGCTGTACGACAGACCCTGGATCTATATCGTGTCAGCGGACGGGAAGAAAAAAAGGTACAGGAAAAAGAAGACGCAGGTGAGTAAAAAGGAGATCGCGATAACGGTCCTGAAACTGCTGTTCAAACCGCCTGAGTGCCTTGCTGTATGGTTTGGCATAGTATGCTTCTTCACGATGTGCTATCTGACCGCTTTCGGATTCTGAAAGAAGCCGCGGCCTGGCCGCGGCTTCAATTCAATCGGGGATGGGGCGCTCTGCCCCATCCCCTGTCCTGTCTGTTTCTATTTCTCCATCAGGGGGCGAATCTCCTCCCAGAGGAGCTTATTTGCCTCATCAAATAAAGGTTTCGCCTCTTTGTTATACTGATCGTCGTCCGTGTCGGTCTCCATATTTTTGTAGGTGATCTCCTCCAGCTTCAGAGGAGTGCCGTCTGCCCAGACCGGAATGTGATCTTTGCGGATCTCTTCGAAACGGACAAGGTATTCGCCGTTTTTCCCGCGCTCATACATGAGAACCGGGCATGCCTGCGCAAGATCCCTGCCCAGATCTTCGAACTTCATGGTTTCATCCAGTTTTCCGGACTGAGGAAAATGCACGGCGTATTGTCCGATGATATGTCCCGGAAAATATGCGGCGGTCTTTTTGGAGAGAGGCGGGATCACATAGCGCTCCCGCGGCTTATGAAGGAAATGATATTCCTCCAGATTGTAATAGAAGCCGTTGTGTTCGATCAGGTTCCAGCTGTGTGCCCGGGACTCGGTGACGGGAGAGTCGACCTGCATGGCCGGAAGCCCGGAAAGATACATCAGATAGCAGAGCAGGCTTGCATTGTAGGCACACAGTCCCTGCTTTCTGTACAGCAGCAGCATCCAGTCCGTCTTTCCGGACTCCAGACTGCTTCCATATTTCTCAAAGGGGAAGTTTTTGTCGAAGTACTGGCTGCCGTAATTCAGGATGGCGGTCAGTACCGCTTCGGTCGGTTCGAGTTTCTTCTGCAGTGGAGAAAGATAGTCTTCAATGAACCGCTTCAGGGCCGGATGTGTCAGACACAGTTCCTTCTCTGTATCGAAGGGGAGCTCTCCGGGCTGATATTCCTTTCCGTTATAATAAAAATGGCATGTCGTATCGGTAAGATACAGCCCATTCTCTTCCGGGAGGACATATAAAAACAGTTCTGTTTCACACGCTCCAAAGGTATCCGTCCGGGGCGTTGCAGCATAAACGGAGGTCTCACCTTTCTTCACGGGAGTGATGGTTCCGTCCTCAGCGATCGTGACGATCCCCTGGTCGCCGCTGCGGTAGCTGACCGTAAGATCCGGGTACTTTATAAAGGGCTTCCACACATGGGTCTGTCCGATATGNNNNGGCCTTCCGTTTCTTTCAGGCTTTCCGTCTCTGCCGGTTTTTCTGTCTGCTTCAGACCTTCTGTTTCCTTCGCTCCGGCAAGTGCGCAGCCCGGGAACAGCATCAGCGCTGCACACAGATACATGATATGTCTTTTTACTGTTGTCATTCGTTTCATGGATCCGTTTCCCCTTTCTGGTTTTGTGAGATCATACTTTTGGCGCTGCAATCATTATATCAGATGAGGGAGAAGAATGAAATTGACAGTTCCACCGCCGCTTGCAAGTTCTTCCCGGATATGTTACGCTTGTCCGGTGAATGTGTAAGCAGGAGGGACTTGAATGGGAGAAAGTACATGAAATACGATGTGATCATTATCGGCGCGGGACCGGGCGGCATTTTTTCGGCTTATGAGCTGACCCGCCTGAATCCGGCATTGAACATAGCAGTCTATGAGGCGGGAAATCCGCTCGACAAGCGGCACTGCCCCATCGACGGAGTAAAAGTGAGATCCTGCATCCGGTGCAGGACCTGTGCCATCATGAACGGATTTGGCGGTGCGGGCGCGTTTTCGGACGGGAAGTACAATATCACCAATGACTTCGGCGGTTCCCTGCACGAATATATCGGCAAGAAGCAGGCCATTGAACTGATGGAATATGTGGATGAGATCAATATGGCGCGCGGCGGCGAGGGGACGCATATGTACTCTACGGCAGCCACGAAATTCCATAAGATCTGCCTGCAGAACAAGCTGCATCTGCTGAACGCTTCCGTCCGGCACCTGGGAACAGATAAGAACTATGTTGTTCTGGAAAATCTGTATGATGAGCTGAAGGACAAGGTCACATTCTTTTTCCGCACGCCGGTGGAAGAGATCGAGGTCCTTGAGGGGGGCGGCTTCCGCGTGAAGGGAGCTTCTTTTGGAGAGGCTGAATGCAGCAGGTGCATCGTATCCGTCGGCAGGAGCGGAAGCAAATGGATGGAAGAGATCTGCCGGGAGCTCGCGATCCCGACCAAGTCCAACCGCGTCGATATCGGTGTGCGTGTAGAGCTTCCCGCCGAGATCTTCTCGGACCTCACCGATGAGCTTTACGAAAGCAAGATCGTGTACCGCACGGAGATGTTCGAAGACAATGTCCGGACCTTCTGCATGAATCCCAATGGAATCGTGGTCAATGAGAATACCAACGGGATCGTCACCGTCAACGGACACAGTTTTGAGGACCCTGCGAAAAAGACGAAGAATACCAACTTTGCGCTGCTGGTGTCCAAGCATTTTTCCGAGCCGTTCAAAGACAGCAACGAGTATGGCGAAAGCATCGCCCGCCTTTCCAACATGCTGGGCGGCGGAGTGATCGTACAGCGTTTCGGAGACCTGATCCGCGGCCGCAGAAGCAATGTGAAGCGCATTGAAGAGTGTACCACTGAGCCTACCCTGGGCGCTACACCCGGTGATCTGAGCCTTGTGCTGCCCAAGCGGATCCTTGACGGCATCGTCGAAATGATCTATGCGCTTGACAAAGTCGCTCCGGGCACGGCCAATGACGATACGCTTCTCTACGGCGTAGAAGTCAAATTCTACAACATGGAAGTGGAACTTGATAAAAACCTCGAGACCAGACATCCGGGATTATTCATTATCGGCGACGGGAGCGGAGTCACCCATTCTCTGTCGCACGCATCTGCCAGCGGAGTATATGTGGCGAGGCACATCTGCAGCGGCAGGTCTGAGATCTTATGAATTTGAGAAGGCGGACAGGGGGCTGTCCGCCTTTACTATAACCATAATGGCCGCAGCAGATTCGCATCTGCGTGTAACAAAGGAGAAATATGAGCAGCAGAAAAGTCATTAAAGTGGTGGCAGCCGTCATCCGCAGGGATGGGAAGGTATTTGCGACACAGCGGGGTTACGGAGACTACAGGGACTGGTGGGAATTCCCGGGCGGCAAGGTCGAAGAGGGGGAGACTCCGGAGGAAGCGCTTGTCAGGGAGATACACGAAGAACTGGATGCAGACATCACGGTCGATGAATATATCACGACCGTGGAATACGATTATCCGGATTTTCATCTGTCAATGGACTGTTACTGGTGCAGCCTGAAAACAGAGCACCTTGCTCTGCTGGAGCATGAAGCGGCGAAATGGCTGAGCATCGATGATCTGGACCAGGTAAACTGGCTGCCGGCAGATGTCTTGGCGGTGAATGCGATCCGTCTGAGTTGACATTAGAATGCTGCAGCGATATAAAAGGAACAGGCATTTACAGCCTGGAAGCGGAATGTCCCCGTCCTCTGCAGGTGGGGAAAAGCTAAACGGAACGGTGGAAGAAAGGAGAAAGGCCTATGCCTGCTGCAAAATATGACGCGATCTACCAGAGCCTTCGCCATGCGATCGAAGATCAGGAATATCCCTATCAGAGTACGCTTCCCTCGGAACATCAGCTGACGCAGATCTATGACTGCTCCCGTAATACAGTGCGGCGGGCTATCGCCGAGCTGGCGGAGCAGGGATATGTGCAGAGCGTTCACGGAAAAGGCGTGCTGGTGCTCTACCGCAAGCAGGAGCAGACGCAGTTTTCGATCAGCGGCGTTGAAAGCATGAAGGAAGCAGCTGCGCGAAACGGTCAGACTCTGAGAACAAAGGTGGTCTATTTTACGGAGCTTGTTGTGGACGGGGAGATGAGTGAGCGGACCGGTTTTCCGGAGGGAAGCGAGATCTATTATCTGCAGCGTGTCCGCTATCTGAACGGAGAAGCGCTGATCATAGACCATAACTATTTCCTCAAGGATGTGGTGAGGGGCCTTTCCGCGAAGATCGCGGAAGGTTCTGTATATGAATATATGGAGCATACGCTTGGGGAGACCATCATGACTACCCGGCGGCGGTACACGGTGGAGAAGGAGACGGAACTGGACCATGCGTATATGGATCTGCAGGGTTACAACTGCCTTATGGTCGTGAGCAATCAGTCCTTCAACAAGGACGGAATCCAGTTTGAGTACACGGACTCCCGCCACCGTCCGGACCGCTTTGTATTCTATGAGCTGGCTCAGCGGAAAAAGTAGAAAGATCAACAGAATAGAACAGCACAGTGCACAAATCGGCATGACCGGGTTTGTGCACTATTTTTTTGAAAACTTGTTGACGAACATGTTTAAACAAGATATACTATGAATCGCAAACTTGTTTAAACATATGATTCGAACAAAGGAGGATATCATTATGGGCAAGTTTTCAAATGATGCAACCGAGCTCCTGGCAGCGATCGGCGGAAAAGAGAACATCGTTGCAGTCTCACATTGCATCACACGGATGCGTTTTGTCCTGGGAGATCCGGCGAAAGCGGATATCAGGCGCATCGAAGCGATCCCGTCCGTTAAGGGAACGTTTACGCAGGCAGGACAGTTTCAGGTCATCATAGGCAATGAAGTGGCAGACTTTTACAACGACTTCACGGAAGTGTCCGGCGTGTCAGGCGTGTCCAAGGCCGAAGTAAAAAGCATGTCAAAGCAGAATCAGAATTTATTGCAGCGCCTGATGACATCCATTGCGGAGATCTTCGCGCCGTTGATCCCGGCCATCGTGGTCGGAGGTCTGATCCTCGGCTTCCGCAATGTCATCGACTCCATGCAGATCTTCAACGGAGCGACGCTGGTGAGCCAGAGTCAGTTCTGGGCAGGGATCGACCACTTCCTCTGGCTGCTGGGTGAAGCAGTATTCCACGTAGGCATTCCCGTGGGAATCTGCTGGACCATCATGAAAAAGATGGGCGGCACAGAGATGCTGGGCATCATCCTCGGCCTGACCCTGGTCTCCAGTCAGCTGACCAACGCTTACGCTGTAGCGGACGCGCTGGCAAACGGCACGATCAATCAGTGGAATTTCGGATTCGTCAAGGTAAACATGATCGGTTACCAGGCGCAGGTCATCCCTGCAATGCTGGCAGCCTTTACCCTGGCGTACCTGGAACGGTTCTTTAAGAAGATCATCCCGCAGGTCGTTCAGATGATCCTCGTACCGTTCTGCAGCCTGCTTCTGGCAGTCATGGCGGCGCACTTTATCCTTGGCCCCATCGGCTGGACGATCGGAGGCTGGATCAGCAAGGGCGTGTACGCCGGCATCAGCGGTTCTTTCCGCGTCCTGTTCGGCGCCATATTCGGTTTCTTCTATGCGCCTCTCGTAATCACCGGTCTGCACCACATGAGCAACGCCATCGATCTGCAGCTTATCGCGGACTTCGGCGGCACCATGCTTTGGCCGATGATCGCGCTTTCCAACATTGCTCAGGGTTCCGCTGTTCTGGGCATGATCCTTCTGCAGAAGAAGAGCGCAAAGGCGAAGGAACTGAATATTCCTTCCTGCATCTCCTGTTACCTGGGTGTTACCGAACCTGCAATGTTCGGTGTTAACCTGAAGTATGTGTTCCCGTTTATCTGCGGCATGACAGGTTCCTGCATCGCAGGCATCCTCAGTGTTGCGACCGGCGTGACAGCCAGCGCGATCGGCGTGGGCGGACTGCCGGGTATCCTTTCGATCCAGCCGGCTTACATCGGCATATTTGCAGTGTGCATGCTGATCGCGGTCTGCGTGCCCTTCGGCCTGACCTATGTGATCGGCAGGCGAAAAGGGATCGATAAGGAAGCGGAGGAGGAATCGCTGCAGGAGCATCGCGCCGAAGCCGCAAAGGAAGCAGCCGAGCGTGAACGCGCGGAAGCAGTCGCAGCTCATAAGCCGGTAGATTTTAAGGCATTCCTCTCCGGCGAGACGATCGCGATCGAAAAGGTTCCGGATCAGACTTTCGCAGAGAAGATCCTCGGCGACGGTATCGCCATCGAACCGACCGACAATGTGCTTGTGGCACCGGTGGACTGCAGGGTCGAGCAGACCATGCCGGGCAGCAATCACGCCATCGGCCTGATCATGGCGAACGGGATGGAGATCCTTCTCCATGTCGGTCTTGATACGGTGGCAATGAACGGAGAAGGCTTTACGATCCATGTCAGCGAAGGCGACAGCGTCAAAGCCGGCCAGAAACTGATCACCTTTGATCCGGCGAAGATCCGGGCAGCAGGACATCCGCTTACTACGATGATGGTCATTACCAGTGATGCTGATTACAGTGAGTTCCGCTTCGACGCAGGCAGAAAAGTCAAAGCCGGTGCGGATGTGATCGCACACGCGGAATAAAAATGTGAACGGGCGGGGGACCACACCGCATACCCCGTCCGGCACACAGGCAGTAAAGGAGGCACAAAATGAGCAACTTTAAGAGCAGCACGGTATATCAGATCTATATAAAATCTTTCTGTGACTCCAATGGCGACGGAATCGGAGATCTGAACGGCATCCGTTCAAAGCTGACGTATCTGAAGGACCTGGGCATTGATTATGTCTGGGTGACTCCTTTTTTCCGTTCTCCAATGAATGACAACGGTTACGATGTGGCTGATTATTATGACGTCAATCCCATGTTCGGCACCATGGCAGACTGTGAGGCGATGATCCGGGAAGCGAAGAAACTGGGAATCGGCTTTATGTTCGACATGGTGTTCAACCACACTTCGACAGACCACGAATGGTTCCGGAAAGCCCTTGCCGGCGATCCGGAATATATGGATTACTACATTTTCCGGGACGGCGTGGACGGCCATGCACCGACGAACTGGGAGTCGAAGTTCGGCGGCAATGCATGGGAATATGTGCCGTCTCTGGACAAATGGTATCTGCACCTGTTTGATGTGTCCCAGGCAGACCTGAACTGGGAAAACCCCAGGGTCCGGGAGGAACTGAAGCAGGTGATCCGCTTCTGGAAGGACAAGGGCGTGAGCGGCTTCCGCTTTGACGTGGTGAACCTGATCTCCAAGCCGGCACTCTTCGAGGATGACTATGAGGGCGACGGACGGCGCTTCTATACGGACGGCCGCCATGTCCACGAATTCCTGCGGGAACTGGTCGCGGATACGGGGATCGGTGATATGGTGACGGTGGGAGAGATGTCCTCCACCTCACTGGACAACTGCATCCGGTACACAAGGCCCGAGGATGAGGAACTGTCCATGTGCTTCAGCTTCCATCATCTGAAAGTGGATTATAAAGACGGGGACAAATGGGCGCTGAT
Organism: uncultured Lachnospiraceae bacterium; assembly: GCA_902785635.1. Classification (GTDB taxonomy): domain Bacteria; phylum Bacillota; class Clostridia; order Lachnospirales; family Lachnospiraceae; genus Merdiplasma. The sequence goes on along the minus strand of CACZZH010000064.1, from coordinate 19,775 downwards.
GAAGCCGGACCTTGGAAAACTGAGGGATCTTTTCCGCACCTGGCAGGAGGAGATGGAAAAAGCCGGCGGCTGGAACGCTCTGTTCTGGTGCAACCACGACCAGCCCCGTGCCGTATCCCGCTTTGGGGACGATCGTGCGTACTGGAAGGAGTCCGCGAAAATGCTGGCGGTCTTCACACATCTGATGCGCGGTACGCCTTACATCTATCAGGGCGAGGAGATCGGCATGACCAATGCCGGATTTACGGATATCGGTCAGTACCGGGATGTGGAGAGCACGAATTACTACAGGATCCTGCTGGAGAAGGGGCTGTCGCACAGCGAGGCGCTGGAGATTCTCGGCCAGCGTTCCCGGGACAACGGACGCACCCCGATGCAGTGGACCGCAGGGGATCAGGCCGGCTTCACTTCCGCACAGCCATGGCTTGGCATTCCGGAGAACTACCGGGTGATCAACGCCGAGGCAGAGGAAAAGGATCCGGATTCCATCCTGCATTTCTACCGCAGTCTCGTGCAGCTGCGGAAAGAACAGCCGGTCATCGCAGAAGGCGGAATCCGCTTCCTGGACACCGGCAGCGACCGGGTATTCGCCTATGAGCGCACCCTTGAGGGACAGGTCCTGACCGTGGTCTGCAGTTTCAGCACAGACACGGAAGAGGTCAGCGCACAGATCGCGGACCGGCTTGGCAGGGGGACCCTCCTGATCAGCAACTACAAAAAACCGGACAGGCAGCAAGGCAGTGACGGCACGCTGCGGCCTTATGAGGCAGCGGCAGTCTGGAGCTGAGGACAGGAAAGCAGTTTACAGGCTTCCTTCCCTGCCACGCTATGAAAAGAATATTCTTTTGAGATTTTCCGGCATGGTAGTGAACATCATTTCAACAATCGTTTCCGCGGAGGTCGTATTATCCCGGAAGACCCATTCTCTGGACATGGCGATCGTTCCGTAACTGTACATGCGGATGCTGAATACAGTCTGTTCGTCAAGGACATCTGTATTCAGCTTTTGTCTGGCAATGTCCGTATATCTGCCGGCATAATATTCCAGCATGTATTCCCACAGCGGGTTTTGGGACCGGTCCTCAAATGCCCGCTTATAAAAAATATAATCCTTCTTAACCTGCTTTAAACTTGCTGCCGATTCTTCCCTGCTGAGGACATCTGTTTTAAACGCGGAAGAGTAGAAGATCCACGCGACCAGATCGTATTTATCCTTAAAATGATAGTAAAAAGTGGATCTGTCTATCTGTGCAAGAGAACAGATCTCCCCGACCCGGATCTTATCTAAAGACTTCTGAAGCATCAGTTCCTTCATCTTTTCTGCAATCCAGTTCTTTGTAAGCTCTTTCACTGTTTCATGTTCTCCATCAAAATATGATAAATGTAGGAAATTCCAATAAAATTATAAATATGTTGGTACTGTATTTCAAGAGAATGTGACAAGATGATAAAAAAAGGTGACATTCATTTCAGAGCAGAAACAATACCAGAAGATATCGAAGGATGTATTTGCAGACAAGGAGGAGTTTCATGAAGACAGGAAAGACAATGATGACAGCAGCTGTTTGCATGGCGGCAGGCCTTTTGAGCGCGCAGATGATCTGCGCAGAAAGCCGGATCAAGGCGGGGTCTTATGTTGGAACCGGGAATGGCCGCAACGGTGAAGTACAGGTGGAAGTAACGGTAGAAGAGGACGGAACGATCACGGATATAATCGTTGGTGAGAATACGGAAACACCCGCTATAGCGGGAAATGCGATCGACGTACTTCCGGGACTTATGACACAAAACCAGACACTAAATGTTGACAGTGTTGCAGGAGCAACCCTGACTTCAGCCGGAATTAAGAGCGCGGTCAAGGATGCACTCACACAGGCGGGAGCAGATGTTGAGCAGTATCAGACACCGGTCATATATGAGACAGAAGAAAAAACCATAGATACAGATATAGTCATTGTCGGCGCAGGCGGCTCAGGTATGAGCGCTGCTATTGAGGCGGCAAATGCCGGAGCATCTGTTACGGTCGTGGAGAGTAATGCTTATCCGGGCGGAGCGACTCTTTATTCGGGAGGCATGGTTCTGTACGCTGCCACCCCGGAGGAAGCGGAAGAATATGGTTCGCTGGACGCGGCAGGGCTGCAGGAGGGAATGAAGCAGTACGCCGGTGAGGCCTATAACAGTGAGCTTGCGCTGGACTACCTGAATCATACGAAAGAAAATATTGACTGGCTGAAAAGTCTGTACGGAAAGAACGATCTTACGGATTCACATGATCCCGGATATGTACCGATGACGCCGGAAGATACGGAAGTAAGCCATACTCTTGCGATCACCATCCATCCGACAGAAGAGAATGGAGGACTGGTGAACAGCTGGGTAGCAGATACGCTGTATCAGACAGCCGTGGAAGCCGGTGCCCGGTTCCTTCTGAATACAACGGCGGACGAACTGCTGACCGATGAGGCAGGGAAAGTATCCGGGATCCATGCGACGGATAATACCGGCAATACCTATGTCATAAATGCAAAGAAAGTCATTCTGGCGACGGGCGGTTACGGCGGAAATTATGAGATGCTGAAGGCGCATACGGATATGGAGAAACCTTTCTACCTGGGACCGACATCCAACAAAGGCTGGGGAATTGAAGCCGGGGAAAGCGTTCACGCAAAAACTGCGCATTCGACACTTCCGGACATCGAGGGCTATAATTCTATGGTTTACGGGACCGTGGGAGGCCTTATCGTAGATAAGGAAGCAAGAGTCCTGGATGAGAATGATGCACCGATCGAAAACCTGTTTGCAGCGGGTGAGCTCACCTGTGTTCAGGCATTGGATGTGGTACATTTCTCTGCAGGAGAGAATATAAGCTGGAATATCTATTCCGGCAGGATCGCCGGCAACACCGCAGCTGGTGAACTGTAAGACAGAACGGGCCATGGAGACAGATTCCATGGCCCGTTCTCCCTATAGCCCATTCGGGCTCCGATGGGCAATTCGAACAGAGAAATCTGCTTGATATGGTGTATGTGGTTGTCCTATTCGGGCACAGACAGGCAATTCGAACAGAGAAATCCGCTTGATATGGTATATGTGGTTGTCCTATTCGGGCACAGACAGGCAATTCGAACAGAGAAATCGAGTTGATATGGTGTATGTGGTTGTACCAACCGGGCTCAGGGGTTCCTGAAAAAATATTATTCGCAAGGCTTGTATGATGGTATACTTACAAATATACAATTCACACACAAAACGGAATGGAATGGAGCAGATGCATATGAAAGCGATTATTCTAAATGGTTCTCCCCGTAAGAACTGGAACACGGCGCTTATGCTGAAGGAGGCACAGAAGGGTGCGGAATCAGCCGGAGCGGAGACAGAATATATTGACCTGTTTGATCTTTCCTATACCGGCTGCCGGTCGTGCCTGGCCTGCAAGCGGAAAAACGCGCAGCGGTGCAAATGCTTCTGGAAGGACGACTTATCCCCTGTGATCGACCGCATCTTTGCCGCGGATGCTCTTATTATCGGTTCTCCTGTATATCTGGGAGATATTACCAGCCAGGTGCGCGGCCTGATCGAGCGGCTGCATTTTTGTGCTTTATCTTATGACGATTATTCGAATTACTTCACAGGGAAGGTCAATGTGGGCATCATTCTGACCATGAATGCACCGAAGGCTTTTTATAATCTTTCCTACAAGAGAAAGGCCAAAGAGATCGCACAGAGTTTTGAGGCGCTGAATGGTTTCGTGGAAGTTTATGCCTGCTGTGATACTCTGCAGGTCAGGGATTACAGTAAGTACAGCATGGCTGGCTTCAACGAAGAACATAAAAAGGAAATGAGAGAGAAACAGTTCCCGAAGGATCTGGAGAAGGCATTCGAATTAGGTGCAAGGCTCTTAGAGGGAACGGACCTTTGATGAAGATGGGATCAGACGCGGATTATGATGGAAAAGAATTATTCGGACCTGGTGAGCAGATATTTTGGAAAGGATAACGCAGTTGCCTCTGTCCGTGCAGTTTCCGGCGGAGATATCAATGAGGCGGTGCTGATCGTTCTGAAGGATGGCAGGCGCATCTTCCTCAAGGAAAACAGCAGGGCAAACAGCGGTTTTTTTGAGGCCGAGCGGACAGGACTGGCAGCCATACAGCAAACGCATGCCATCCGGGTCCCGGAAGTGCTGGGGACCGGCACTTTGGAAGAACGGTCTTATCTGATGATGGAGTATCTGGAAGCAGCACCTGCAAAGAAGGACTACTGGGAGCACTTTGGCAGAGAGCTTGCAGGGATGCACCAGGCTGCGGCATCCGGATGGACGCCCGGCGGAACCTTTGGTTTCACGGAGGATAATTATATCGGGGCAGGGAGGCAGAAAAACGATGTGATGGATCACTGGATCCCGTTTTTCCGTGAACTCAGGCTGGAGGCCCAGCTGCGGAAGGCGTCTTATTATTTTTCTCCGGAAGACCGCAGGGCCATGCAAAGTGTACTGGATCATCTGGATGAATATCTGGTCGAACCGGCTTACCCGTCCCTTCTGCACGGGGATCTGTGGAGCGGGAACTTTGTTACAGGACCGGACGGATATGCCTGGCTGATCGACCCGGCTGTGTACGTAGGCCATGCAGAGGCGGATCTGGCGATGACGGAGCTTTTCGGAGGATTTGCTCCGGCCTTTTATGGTGCGTATGAAGAAGCCGGTCCTCTTCTCCCGGGTTATGCGGACCGCAGGGATCTGTATAACCTGTACCATCTGCTGAACCATCTGAACCTGTTCGGCAGGAGCTATTATGGTCCTGTGATGCAGATCGTAAGAAGATTCTCCAAAAATTGCTGACAACTTCCGGAAAGATCTTTTCCGGAATGAGGAGAGGTTTTTTCGTAAGGTTTCTTTGTAAGGTTTTTTCGGACCGAACGTGAAGGAGAGGGAAATTGATCATTCGGATCGGGGATGATTTTGACCTGAATAAGATCGCTGAAAGCGGACAGTGTTTCCGCTGGACAAAGCAGGAGCCGCATACGCTCTCCGGGCAGGGAGCCGGAAACGATACGTTTCGCATCATCGCGGGAGGATCCTGCCTGTACATCACTTCTCTGGGTGATGACCGGTATGAACTGGACTGTACCGATGAGGAATACCGCTGTTTCTGGCAGGACTATTTTGATCTGTGGGAGAATTACCGGAGCATTCGCAGCAGGGTCGATCCGAAGCAGGACCCGTTTCTGTGGAAGGCGGCGGAGCACGAAAAGGGGATCCGGATCCTTCGCCAGGATGCCTGGGAGATGCTGGTCACGTTTATCATCTCCCAGAACCGGAATATTCCCGCGATCCGGCGGTCTGTGGAACTGCTCTCTGAGGCCTGCGGTGATAAAAGAACGGATTCTGAGGGCAGGGAATACTATGCATTTCCGACGCCCGCAGCTGCAGCAGCGCTCACACAGGAGGAACTGTCGGCTTGCAGACTGGGATACCGCTGTAAATATGTGCATGCTGCGGCGGAAGCGGCAGCCGGCGGATCGATCGATCTGGAACGGTTGAAAACGGCGGATGAGCCGGAAACACTGAGTATTCTTACAAGTCTTTTTGGCGTCGGGATAAAGGTGGCGAACTGTGTGTCTCTTTTCGGACTTCACCATATCGATGCGTTTCCGGTCGATGTGTGGATGAAGCGGATCCTTGCTGAACAGTATCCCGACGGTTACCCTTATGAAAAGTATTCGCCTTATAATGGTATCTATCAACAATATATGTTCGCGTATTACAGACATTTGAGCAGCAAACAGCTGTGAAAAAGAAGCAGAGATCCGGAAGAAGAGCATAGAGAGCCGGAGCAGGGAAGAACAGAGAGCCGGATCCGTGAAGGACAGAAAAGAAAACGTAGAAAAAACAAATACAGAGAAAGGAAGTACGGTATGGAATTTACAGAACTGATCAGAACGCGCAGAAGTATTCGATCCTATGAAGAAACAGTGGTTCCCCATGAGGATCTGGTAAAGATCCTTACGGAAGCCCAGCAGGCACCTTCCTGGAAGAACCAGCAGACTTCCAGGTGCTATGTGGCGGAAACACGGGAGACGCTGGAGCACCTCAGGCAGACCGGTCTTCCGGCATTTAATCAGAAAAGCAGCGCAGGTGCCGTGCTGATCGTCACAACGTTCGTGCCGGATATTGTGGGATTCACGGACGGTGAGCCTGTAAATGAGGCGGGGAATTTCTGGGGAGCCTATGATCTCGGACTTCACGACGCCTATCTTGTACTGGCAGCATCAAATGCCGGATATGATACTCTGATCATGGGAATCCGGGATGCAGAAGCGATCCGGAAGGAACTGCAGATTCCGGAAAATGAACAGATCATGTCCGTGATCGCTCTCGGAAAGAAAGCGAAAGAGCCTTCGGACAGACCGCGCAAAGCGCTTGAGGAAGTGGTTCGCTTTTTCTGAGGAGGGAATTATGAACCGGAACGTGAAAAAGGAGGATCGCTGTCTGAGAGTCGGCGTCCTTGGATGCGGCATCATCAATCAGGCTGCGCATCTGATCGGCTGCACCAAGGCGAGGAATATTCACCTGCAGGCGGTGTGTGACGTGGCGGAGGATCTGCTGGGGAAAATGGCTGCGATGTATGAGCCGGACAGCGTCTATACGGAATATGAGAAGATGCTGGCGGATCCTCAGGTGGAGGCAGTGATCATCGGCGTGGGAGACCAGTTCCATGTGCCCTGCGCGAAAATGGCGGCGGAAGCCGGCAAGCATATCTTCCTGGAAAAGCCCATGGGTGTATCGATCGAGGAATGTGAGGAACTGAAAAGCCTCGTCGAATCAAAGGGATTGATGCTTCAGGTCGGGCATATGAAGCGTTATGATGCCGGGCTTCAGTATGCGAAGCAGTTCAAAGAGCAGAAGATGGGTGAGATCACGACCTATAAGGGCTGGTACTGCGACAGCGTGGGCCGCTATACCCTGACGGATAATGTGATGCCGGTCCTGTACTCGAGTGAATCCATGCGGAAGCCTGCCGGGAATCCGAAGGCGGTGCTCGACCATTACTATCTGCTGGGACATGGCAGCCATCTGTTTGATACGGCGCTTTTCTTTATGGGCGAAATTGACCGTGTGAGCGCGCGTTACGTCCACAGGGGCGGGATGCATTCCTGGCTGATCGACTGTGATTTTGCGTGCGGGGCGATCGGCGCGCTTGATCTGACGGTCGCGATCGCCCAGCAGTGGCATGAAGGCTGTGAGATCTACGGAACAGGCGGTACAGTATTTGCAAAGACCTATAATCCGTGGGAGTTCCGTTCATCCGTGGTGGAGTGTTACGACCGGGAGACGGATCTGTGCACCACGCCGGCTGCTTATGACGGGCATTTCTACCGCCGTGAGCTGGAGGGCTTCGCAGACAGCATCCTGAACCATGCTCCGTGCACCGGTGCCACAGCTGACGACGGAATTCAGGTGATGCGCGCGCTGATCGCGACTTACCGGTCGGTGCAGGAGGCAGGAGCGTGGGTCTCCCTGAAGGACACTGCAGGAGGACTTTGAGAATGGAGATCGGCGTATTTTCACGTACCTATGAGACCGGTGACCTTGAGGAGACATACCGCCGCATGAAAGGCCACGGAATCTGTGTCACCCAGTTTAATCTATCGAATGCAGGCCTTCCGACGCTTCCCGGGGAGATCCGGGAGGAGGATCTTGACCGGATCCGCCGGATCACGAAAGCATATGGAATCCGAATCGACGCCCTCACGGGGACCTTCAATATGATCGACCCGGATGTGTCCTTGAGAGAGATGGAATGCAGGCAGTTTGCCGTCCAGTGCAGGATCGCCCGCGAACTGGAGATCCCGGTGGTCTCGCTGTGTACCGGATCGAAGAATCCAAAGAGCAAATGGATGTGGCATGACGATAACCTGAAGGACAGTTCCTGGGATGATCTGATGCGCTCCACGGAAGAGATCCTGAAGTATGCGGAGGAGAACCGTGTGATCTTCGGCGTCGAGACGGAGACGAGCAATATTATCAATACACCGGAGCGGGCCAGAAAGTACCTGGATATGGCGGGAAGTCCGCACCTTAAGATCATCATGGACGGGGCGAACCTGTTCCGCCCGGAGCAGGTTCCGGATATGAAGAAGGTGCTGGAGGAAGCGTTTGATCTGCTCGGAGCGGATATCGTACTGGCCCATGCGAAGGACTTCACAGCAGATCCGGCCGCCGGGACCCTGGAGTATGTGGCGCCCGGCAGGGGCATGCTTGACTATGGACTGTACGTGCGTCTGCTGGAACGCAGCGGCTATCAGGGAGCGCTGATCATGCACGGCCTTGCTGAGGAGGAGATTCCCCGGAGCAGAGACTATCTTTTATTATGCCAGGGTCAAAAGCCTCGTTCCGCGGCAGGCCCTCTTGCCGGTGGGACAGAGGGTGATTGACCCGCCCCTGCATGAGCAAGCAGTGGGGAAGCCCCCCCGATGAGGGAAACACTAGAAACTCCGAAGAGAGAAACTCCGAAGAGACCGTCCTCGTATGCGGTGATGAGATAGGAAATCGTCCGCGTATGCGGTGATGAGATAGATGAGATAACAGAAAAAAGTTCCGGACGTTTTAAGACAGGATCCGGAGGAGGAGATGGAGGATGGAACGGTTCACACACAGAGGAATATCCCTGGAATATGAGGACCGGGGAGAGGGAAGGCCATTTCTTTTCCTGCACGGGATGGGCGGAAGTGTGAAGAGCATCCTGCCGCTTTGCAGTCAGATCACCGGGCTGAGGCTGATCACGCTGAACCAGCAGGGCCATGGTGAGAGCGGTGCAAACTGGGATACCTACAGCTTTGATACGCTCGCGGATGACGCGGCGGCGCTGCTCGATCATCTTGGAATCGAGCAGGCTGCGGCCGGAGGGATCTCCATGGGAGCTGCGGTGAGTCTGAACCTGGCGGTCCGCTGTCCGGAAAGAGTCACGAAGCTGCTCCTGGTCCGCAATGCCTGGACCGATCAGCCGATGTCTGAGGAGGTACAGGAAGCGTATGCGGATCTGGGAAGAGCGCTTCATGAAGGCGGGCCGGACGCATTTCGGAAGACGAGGGGCTGGAAGACAGTCCGGGATACCTCTTCTTCGTATACCAGAAATGCTTTCATGAGCACATTTGACGATCCTGCCTGCGTCAGGAACTGGCAGAAGTATCTCATTCTGCCGTCCCGGGCTCCGGTCACATCTCCCCGGGAATATGAAAAACTGACGATGCCGGTCACGATCATTGCCTGCCGCGGCGATCTGTGCCACCCGTTTGCCTGTGGAGAATATCTGGCGCAGCAGATCGGGCACGCATCTTTCATGGAGATTCCGAACAAGGATACAGATTCCGCTGCCCATAACCGAATGATAAAAGAAGTGATTCAAGCGGATTTTGCCGGGCCTCTCTGACCGGCCGGGAGATAAAATGAAGGTTATATTCTGTGATGTGGACGGTGTCCTGAACAATCCGTACACAAAAGGACGCACACCGGACGGGTACAGAGGAGTGACCAATGATCTGGTGCGCAATCTGAGGAAGATCGTGAGTGCGACCGGTGCCGTGATCGTTCTCAGCAGTGACTGGCGGCTGATCCGGGATGACCCGAAACACCGGAAGAGCTATTATTATCTGCTTCGGAAACTGAAATTCGCCGGCGGCCTGTCCATTGCGGATCACACAGAGGATATCCGCTGGGACAGGCGCGGGCATGAGATCCGCCTCTTTCTGGAGGAGCACCCGGAAGTGACAGACTTTGTGATACTGGACGATATTCCCTTCGGGGATTTTGGCGTCTGCGGCCTGCTCTCAAACCTTGTCCTCACCAATCCGAATAAAGGACTTACATCAAAGGATGTGGACCGGGCGGTTCGGATCCTGCAGGGAGAGTATGTGAAGCCCTGCGAGCTGGAGCGAAACTTCGACTGATTCAGACATTGCTGCGCTCGATCAAATCAGGCATCGCTGCGCTCCCGGGGCCGGAAAAGGGAAAGCAGGCTCTGATGCGCAGCCATGAAAATTTCCGCAACCGGGATGGAAAAGAGCAGCAGCGCGACGGTCAGCATCAGAGGATACAGCAGCTCTCCGATGACGGATCCTGTCAGGAGCCGGGAAGCGAGAGGGCGGATCCCGGTGCGGTCCAGCAGGGTGAGCATCGGAAAGTGGACCAGATAGATATAGAAGGACAGCTTCCCGAGATGAAGAAGGACCCTTTTGAGACGGCTGTCTGCCGGAACCGTCCGATGAAAGCCGTATGCCATCAGAAAGAGGGAGAACATTTTCACATAACCAAATCCGCAGATCCTGCACTGCCGCTCCTCATAGGCCAGATCCTCCAGCAGCAGCCGGTACTCCGTGTTCATCCAGAGGATACACACCAGAACAAAGAGGAATGCGCCTGCGATCCCGGCAGCCAGGCTGCCGCTGTAAAGATCCCGATGCCGGTAAAGGACCGCTCCGAGGACCATCATGGGGACTGCGCCGGCCACGCCTCCCAGACCCTGATGGCGGATCCGCAGCAGAGTATTGCCGGTGATGTCATTGGCGATGAGCACGCCGAACAGAATAAGGACAAGAAGGACTTCCTTTTTGAAGGAGGTCTTTTTTTCGTCCGGGGAACTGCCGAAAAGATAGGCCTTTGCGCCCCACAGCATGGGATACAGGAGAATGACCAGAAAATAGACCAGCAGGAACCACAGATGGTCTGTTCGCGGGATCACACAGTTCCCTCCGAGAAATCCGTTGATCAGCAGGGCCTTCCACTCCTGCGGCGAATGCGCGATGCTCTGGCGCAGGGTGACGCCTCCGAAAAGAAATCCTCCCAGCCAGAACAGGATCACGGACAGAACAAGTGCTGGCAGACCGATCCGCAGGAATGTCTTCCGGATCAGTTCCTTATAAGACTTTTTACCCTGAAAGAAGAAGCAGCCTGTAATGCACCAGAAGAGGCTTACTCCGTCACCGGCCAGTACGGTGATCAGGATCCTCCTGCGGTCCGGAGAACCTGCAGATGTCATGCCGAGCTTTATGTGGGTGGCCACGACCATGATGCATGCGAGAATCCGCAGCACTTCAAGAGGGAGCTCCCGCTCTTTGCGGGTTTTATTGGTTTGTCCGGTATTTTCCATATCGTATCTTCCTGCCTTTGTATAAGGAATATTTGAGAAGCTGACGCTTCCGGTCAGAACCAGTATAGCAGATATCAGCCGGCTGTTCTCATGTTTTTGAAGCTTTTGTGTATATGAGTATATGAGTTTTTCAATTTTTTTCACGGATCCCGCGTGGATTTCCTTTTGTCATGCGTATATATAACTGTAACGACGAAGACAAGAAAACAAAAATAAACAAAACAAAAACAAACAAAACAAAAACGAAATCAGATAATAAAATTTAGAATGAAATCGCGCCAGCGTGGAAAGGAAAAAAACAATGAAGAAACTTGTACTTGCAGCAATGATGATGGGAATGATCGCAGTTACACCGGTTATCGCACATGCCGCTTCGGAAGAGCAGAGCGCAGCTACGACCCAGACCACAGAAGCAGCACAGACCACAGAAGCAGCCCAGACTACAGAGGCTGTTGAAGGACAGACAGAATATGCACCGGAGAATATTATGAACTGGTCTGACGAACTGCAGCAGCAATTTGTAAATGCGGGTTTCAGCGGAACGTTCTACACGGTGGATGATCTGGATCTTCGTCTGCTGGTACCGGAAGGACTGAAGCAGAGAGAAGCTACGCAAGAAGAACTGGCAACCGGTATTAAAGTCGTTTTTGCGGATGAGAAGAACGAGAATACGATCAAGATCCGCTTCGGCTCCGTCAGTGGATGTAAAAAACTGTCAGAGGTTGCGCAGCTGATGAACAACAACCCCGAGATTAAGTCCGGTCTTAACAAGATCAACGGACTGGATACCATCCTGGTAATGAGCGAGAAGGATAATTCGGTGTTCGTAATCATCGGAGCAGGTGAAGGCCAGTTTGTGCAGGTCGTGTGCAGCCCGATCTCCAATGCAACAATGTATGAGCAGTTCAAATATACGCTGGCTTCCCTTCAGTCACTCGGAAAGTAAGAAACTGAAATAAAGATAAGAAACTGAAATAAAGATAAGAAACTGAAATAAAGAAACTGAATATAAAGAAACCGGAATTAAGAACCTGAAAAGGACCTGAGGCTCAGATGAATGAAGCGAGCCGGAGGTCCTTTTTTCCGGTTTCCCGGTGTGGTATGATGATGCCGGAGATCGGGGATCGGGGATCAGGGATCAGGCAGACCGCGAATGCAGGTCAGACCCCGGTGCACACAGTGAGAGAGGTGCGTATGGCTGTTAAACTTTTTTCAGAGATTCCATATCTTCAGGACGGAAACCTGATCCTGAAGCGGCTTGATTTAAAAGATGCGGAAGGATTGAAAGAACTGGTGGATGATCCGGTGGTATACCGGTATCTTCCGACATTCCTGTTTGAGAAAAAATATGAGGATATCCGATATGTGATCGATCATCTGTATGATGAATGTTTCCGGGAATCGATCATCCTCGGTGTATTTCAGGATGAAGAGTTCTGCGGACTTGCTGAGTTTTATGGCCTGCGGGACGAGATCCATAAGATCAGCGTCGGGTACAGGCTCCTGCGGCGAAAGTGGGGTCGGGGGATCGCGACGGATACGCTCCGGTTGATGGTGCGCTATCTGTATGACGAGACGGACATTGAGATCATCACCGCCAGCACCATGGTCGAAAATCGTGCTTCCGCCAGAGTGCTTGAGAAAAACGGATTTGATCTGGTGATCTCCGGGGCGGATGAGGACTGGGGGTATGAGGGCCCTGCGCCGACCGATAAATGGATCCGATAGGTATGAAAAACAGATTGACTCTGAAATATATACGTATTATCATGATGAAGTAAGCAGAAAGAAAATGAGGAGTTGAAAATGGAAGAATGCAAGGCGATTTGTCCCTGTGATGAACAGTGTCCGGTGGGAGAGGCTCTCGCTATGGTTGGCGGGAAGTGGAAGATGCGGATCCTCTGTTCCCTGTATGTGGACGGTACGCAGCGGTATAATGATCTAACAAAGAAAATCAGGGGTATCACCAGTGCCATGATGTCTTCCTCGCTGAAGGATCTTGAGAATGACGGACTGGTGACCAGAAAACAATTTGAAACCATTCCTCCGAAGGTTGAGTATGCTTTGACAGACAGAGGAAAAGAATTATGGCCGATCCTTCACCGGCTTGCCCACTGGGCAAGGGGCGAGGAGTTTGACGAGGACATGTGACGAGGCTGGTTTTTTATGGATCGAGTTTTATGTCTCCTGATCTTTCTCATGACAGGGATCGCCCGCTTCTCAAAATTTCTGGCAGGACTTGGCATAGGGGAATATGAAGAATGGAGACCCGGAATGAAGCGGAAGATACTGCTTGCCGGTTATAACGGAGCCCGGAACACGGGATCAGACGTCCGGGTCGCTGCTATCGCAAAACAGATCAGAGAGCTGTTTGGAAAAGAGAAGCTCCTTTTTTCCTTTTGACCTGTACCGCGCCTGCTGTACGCATCATGCAGCGATCCTGTGCGAAGGGTCAACGCTTGAGAGTACCTTTGCCAATGCATTGACATTGTTTATGGGTGAAGCTGCGGGGATCTGCGGAAGCGGCTCACATGTGACAGTGCCGTTTTCCTGTCAGGGGAGAATTCCGCGGGAGTCATGACCGGCGTTCTGCGTGAGCTTTCCGCTCTGGTGACAAGCAGATACCATGCCGCAGTACTGAGTATGGAGAGGGGATGCCCTGTTGCCGCCGTTTCCATGGATGAACGGCTCGATAGCCTTATGAAGGAGCTTGCATTTGAGCAGGATCATCTGCTGCATGTGAATGACGCAGAACTGGGCAGAAGGCTTTACCGGATGCTGATGAACGCTGATGCACAGCGGGAGGCGACCCGGGAAAAGATCTTCCTTTATACGGATGAAAAGAAGCAGGAACTGGAGCGCATGGGCGTCTTCATGAAAGAATATCTGGAAAAGAAACCAATGATGAAATAGATCTGAGGGAGGAAAATTATCTTGTCAGATACGGTTCTTTTGACCGGCGCGACCGGTTTTCTCGGGACGGAGCTGGCGCTGCGGCTGGCTGTGTGTCCGGATGTGGAAAAGATTTATGTGCTTGTAAGGGCTTCTGATCCGGAAGAGGCCGCGCATCGCCTGAAAGCGGCCTGGTATCATGAGCAGGCATTGTATGAGGCGGTCGGAGACCGGATCGTGCCTGCCATCGGTGACTTTACAGAACCCGGTCTGGGTCTGGATGAGACACTCTGCCGTGAAATAAAGGATACGGTCTCCCTTGTGATCCATGCAGGCGCACAGGTCAGTTTTGTAAAAAGTGAAAAAGAACACGGCGATACCAATGTGCTCGGAACGAAAAACATGGTCGGCTTTGCGGGAAATCTTGGGCTTCTGCGCCGCTTTGTGTATATCTCCACGGCATTTGTCGCGGGGATAAAGAGCGGGGCCGTGACGGAAGAGGAGCCTGTCGCAAAGACCTTTTCGAATCATTACGAGAAGAGCAAGGCCGAAGCGGAAGCAATCGTGACATCTTCCGCGCTTCCGTATTCGATCTGCAGGCCGAGCATGATCGTCGGCAATTCAAAGACCGGCCGGATCAAGAATTTCAACACGATCTATTATGTTCTGAAACTGATGCTTCTTGGTCAGCTGCGGTTCATGCCGCTTTCTCGGGAGGCACGAATCAATCTCGTACCGGTCGATTACGTGGCCGATTCAGTGATCCGGATCAGCTTTTCCGAAGAAGCCCTGGGGAAGACTTTCCATCTGACCTGCCCCCGGGAGATGGCGCCTGAAGCCGGTGCGCTTGCGGATCATGTGAGAGAATGGACTAAGCAGAATCTCGATACGGATCTTCCCAGACCGGTATTTGCCCCGATGCCGGCTCTGAAGCAGGCAGGTCTTTTATACAACCGGAAGACCTCTGACAGGAAAAAGGGGTTCCTGACAAATCTGATGACGGTGCTTCCGTATTTTTTCAGTGAACAGGATTTTGACCGTACGAATACGGACAGAATCTGCGGGGAGTATGAGTATCGATGGAAAGATTACATTGACCCGCTCCTGGAGTTCGCATGCCGGAAAAATTTTATGCGCCAGACGGAACACAGTGTATTTGAGCAGGCGATGGAAAGACGGGCAAGCAGGCGCTATCCGGTGAATTATTATGATGTGTCCGAAAGGGGGATTCGTAAGATCACAGGCCCGGAGGTCAATGCGCGGATCACCAGGGTCTGTGATGCACTCCGGGCGTGGGGGATCCGAAAGGGAGACCGGGTCGCCCTTACCGGCATCAATTCTGTCCAGTACCTGATCATCGAGCAGGCAATCGGCCTCATCGGTGCGGTCAGCGTGCCGATCTACTATACAACGCCGGCAGCCGAGACGGCAGTGCTGCTTGAGAAGAGCGGAGCGAAATGGTTTTTCGTCGGAGATGAGAGGATGATGTCCCAGCTGGACGGGGCCGGGATAAACGCACGGATCGTATCGTTCTCGACCGGGCAGCGCGTAAGGCGCAGTGGCGTAATGCGTTTCCGACAGTTCTTAAACGGTGCGAAGGATCATGCGCCGGAGCAGCATGCGCCGAAACAGCATCCTGACCCTGCGGATCTGGCGACGATCCGCTATACATCCGGAACGACCGGTGAGCCCAAAGGGGTGATGTTCAGTTTCGCGCAGCTGGCATGGATGGGGGAAGTACTGACCAATCTGCTCCCATGGAAGGACCGGAATGATCATATGGTATATCTTTCGTTTCTTCCGCTGAGCCATGTGGTAGAGGGGATCCTGGCATCCTATGCGCCATATTATGTCCTTGCGGAAGTGGATTACTATTATCTGAATGATTTCAATTCCCTGACCGGGGCGCTTCCGAAAGTCCGGCCGAATGTCTTTTTCTCCGTGCCCAGGTTTTATGAAAAGCTCTGGGACCAGGTATCGTCAAACCGTCTGGGAAAAGCCTGGCTGGAAGCGAAAGACGGTCCTGCAAAGCGGGCAATGGGAAATGTCCTGCGCAGGGCGGTGTTAAAGAAAGCAGGCCTTGACCGGTGCGCTCAGCTGATCGTGGGATCCGCTCCCGTAAGCGAGAGTCTGCTGCTTGGTTTCAGGGATCTCGGCATCGAGATCCATAATGCATACGGACAGACGGAAGCGCCGCTCATCACGATCAACCGGCTGGGGGACAATGTGATCCCGTCGATCGGTACGCCGCTTCCGGACACCACGGTGAGTGTGGAGAAGGACGGCGAACTGATCGTCGCGGGACCGCAGGTGGCACTTGGATATTACGGACTGGAGACAGATACGATCTCAAACGGTGTCCTGAGGACCGGTGATCTGGGAAAGATCGATGAAAACGGACACATTACCCTGTTCGGGAGAAAGAAAGAGTTTATCGTCACGGCATACGGGAAAAATATCAGTATTCCAAAGCTCGAACAGAGGCTCAAGGATATCCCGGGCGTATCTGAGGCAGTGCTTGTGGGAGAAAACCGGCCTTACTGCACCGCGCTCTTGTGGCTGGAGGGGGAAGCGGCGGACCTGGATGAACAGATCGGGGCAATGAATGCAGGCCTGTCCCATCCGGAACAGATCCGCAGGTGGCGGGTGATCGACCGGCCGCTCCGGATCCAGGCAGGGGAGCTTACACCGAACCTGAAGGTAAAACGGGCGAATGTCATGGCTCATTTTGCAGAAGAAATCGAGGCGATGTATCAGTGAGAGAGAAATTCTTCCGTTTTCTTCTGACAAAACTGGAGAGGCATACCCCCGGGTGGATAAAAAGCATTCAGATCCAGATCCTGCTGAATACGACCGCTGCCGCCTTTGACCGGCCGGGCAGGATGGTCTGGCAGCTTCCGGCGCAAAAGGCTCTGGCGGCTTATGCGGAGTATACCAGGGCATGTGTGCCGGATGCGGCGGAGGATGCGGTAAACGCTGTGACGGACGGTGCAGCGAATGGCCCTGCGAACGAAACGGTAAACGAAACGGCGAATGGTCCTGCGAACGAAACCGCAAACGAAACGGCGAATGGCCCTGCGAACGAAACCGCAAATGGTCCGGCGATCGATGTAGCGAACGAAAAAGCGAGTGGTCCGGCGATCGACCGGAAGCGGATCTTCCGATGCGCATACTGTCTGGGACGCAGGATCCGGAAGATCTCAGGATTCACCGGGAGAGAAGACCGGGAAAGGCTCGTTTTCTATCTCTACAGCAGCATTGGCATAAAAATGACAGGCCGTCTTCCGGGAGAGATCCTCATTCCCGTGTGTTATTTCGGAAACATTTATACGCCGGAGCAGTGCATGACGATGTCACTGATGGACCGGGGCATTATTTCCGGTATCTGCGGCAGAGGGAAGCTTGTATTTACCGAAAGGATCCCGCAGGGATGCGGAAGATGCCGCGCGGTTTTCGCAGCAGAAGAAAAACGTAACTGAGCAGCTTTCACATCAAAGACAGAATCATAACAGCGAAGCGGGTCGTGGGGCGAAGAGGAGGGTCTTGCACGCGGGAGGCGGACCATGCAGCGAAAGGTGTGAAGAGGGGGTCAAGGGATGAACACTGCAGTGAAAAAGAAGACAGCAGTCGTTGTCGGCACAGGCGCCGGAGGCGCCATGATGGCAAAAGAACTGCAGGGAAAATATCAGGTGACGATCCTGGAAGCCGGAGGGGAATTCAAACCGTTTTCCCTGTCGGTGAACAGGATGGCAAAACTCCGGCCAACCGGCCTGTATTTTGACGAACGGATGATCCGCATGCTGATCCCCAATATGCTGGTTGAAAAGACACAGGATATGATCATGGTGCGGGGCATCGGGCTTGGAGGCACCACCACACTGGCTACCGGAAACGCTGTGCGTTATGACGGAGCGCTTAAGGAGATCGGCATTGATCTGGACGAACAGTTTAATGAACTGTATGAAGAACTTCCGGTCACCACAGATCATCAGAAAAACTGGACAAAGACTACACAGAAAATGTTCCGCCTCTTTGAGAGGATGGGGCTTGATCCGATCGTTACGCCAAAGCTGATGGACGCGGATAAATGTGCCGGGTGCGGTCACTGTGCGGTCGGCTGCAAATACGGTGCAAAGTGGGATACCAGACAGCTGGTGGACGAAGCGGTCCGTTCCGGAGCTGAGCTTGTGACCGGCTGCACGGTGACGGATCTTGAGATCACCGGGAAGGAAGTGACAGCTGTCCGTGCCAGATGCCACGGCAGAAAACGGAGCTTCCGGGCAGATCTTGTGGTTCTGGCAGCCGGAGGACTGGGAACGCCGGTGATCCTGGAACAGTCAGGAATTCCCTGCAGCAGGA
Source organism: uncultured Lachnospiraceae bacterium (assembly GCA_902785635.1). Lineage (GTDB taxonomy): Bacteria > Bacillota > Clostridia > Lachnospirales > Lachnospiraceae > Merdiplasma. The sequence goes on along the minus strand of CACZZH010000064.1, from coordinate 1,380 downwards.
CCCTGTTTGTGGATCCCGTACTGTGTGTTGCCGGACCTCTTCCGGGACTGCGCCAGGACAGACAGCTTCTCATGCCCTTTATCAGTCAGCAGGAAGGTTATATCCTTGCACCTTATATGGATTACCTTAGCTTCTTTTTCAATAAGGACTGGAGACTGCCGATGAGGGATATGGCCAGCATCATGATCAAACTCGCCGATGAGGAAACAGGAAGCGTAAGCGGCAAAAAAATCGATAAACAGATGACTGATACCGATAAGGCTCATATGGAAGGAGCAGTAAAACTTACCAGGGAGATCCTGGTCCATATGGGAATCCCGGAAGAAAAGCAGTTTCTGGGAACCCTGAACGCAGGGCATCCGGGCGGAATGCTGCCGCTTACAGAGGCGGAAAAGGAAACGCTGCATCATGCGGCCCTCCCCGGTAATCTCTATGTGGCAGACGCGACCATTCTGCCGAAAGCCATGGGAAACCCGCCCATTCTCACCATCATGGCACTGGCGAAGAAGATCGCCGCTGCGCTGTGATTACCTGAAGTTAAATAAATGCCGGTGCATGACTTCCCGCAGAACACTGCGGCAGAGGGGAGCATGCACCGGCATTTTATACGCGCGTAACAACAAACTTGTCTTCATCGTGTAGTTCAAGCTCGCGATGAAGAATAAAAGCCTCCGGCGGGATGCCAGGGCTGCGCAAAGGAAGGTACCAGCGGAGCTGGCGCGCAGCCCGGCAGCAAGAACGCCGGATGGCGTTTTTGACTTTTTTAAAAAATCTGCATGGATTTTCTTTTGCGGTGCGTATATATATCAGGAACGACAAATACAACAAAATAAAAAGAAAATAAAAAGTCGAAACCAAGTATTAAGAACATATTCAAAAAAATTTATAAGAAAATCGCACAGACGTAGAAAGGATAATGAAATGAAAAAATTAGTACTTGCAGCAATGATGATGGGAATGATCGCGGTTACACCGGTTATGGCACATGCCGCAGAAGCAGAGCAGACCACGGAGTCAGTTCAGATGACAGAGACACAGGCACCGGTTGGCCAGATCCTCAACTGGGATGACAATATGACCAAAGAGTTTACCGACAAGGGTCTCAGCGGACAGTTCTTTACTATTGATGAGCTGGATCTTAAACTGATGATTCCGGAAGGTATGGCACAGAGAGAACGTACTGAGGATGAAGCTAAGGACAATATCGCAACCGTTTTCGCGGATGAAAAGAATGAGAAGACCGTCAAGATCCGTTTCGATGAGATCGCAGGATGCACCAGCCTGGAAGACGTTGCAAAGATGCTCGTCATCAATCCGGAAAACAAAGTCGAGATCGGTTTTGCAAAGATCAACGGTCTGGGTGCTGTTCTTGTGAAGAAC
>CACZZH010000063.1 GCA_902785635.1 uncultured Lachnospiraceae bacterium | reverse complement strand
TTATTGAAAAACATAACACCTATGCATCACATGAACCTGACTGTCATCTCTCTATTCCACGATCTTTCTGGCGAACTGTGCTGCTGCCTCCAGGTCCGATCCGTCCGGCTTTCCTCTGTGGATACCTTTGAATTCCCCCTTGCAGTGAAATTCCCTCTCATCCATCGGGATGCCCGCTTTATCCGCTTCTGCCTTTACCTTTTTGTAGGTAGAATTAAGCATGGCAGCAGAGCCGAAATTGACGATCTTACCGACTTTGTTTTTATCAAGTCCTTTGATAAAATTCCTTACCTCAGGATCGATGGTAAAGGCATAGTAGGAGTTCCCCAGAAACAAAATATCTACAGGTTCTGTGATGGGTGTGCTGATCGGCAAAGCTTCCACTCCGACTGCTTTCGCGACAGCTTCTGCCAGTCTTTTTGTATTCCCGGTTTTTGTATAATATCTGACTGCGATCTTCATATTTCTTACCTCCATCGCTTACTTAATGATCAACATTTGATCAACATTTAGTGATGCAGAAGTCCTTCTAACGTTTCAAACAATATGTCCGGTTCCACCGGTTTGCTCAGGTGCGCATTCAGACCTGCCTGCATACTGTGCTGAACATCCTCATCAAAAGCATTTGCCGTTAACGCTATGATAGGAATACTCTTTGCATCGGCTCTGTTCATGGCCCTGATCCTGCGGGTCGCTTCCAGACCATCCATTTCAGGCATCCGCATATCCATCAGAACAGCATCATAATAACCCTCTTCGTGCTGTTCAAATTTTTCTACGGCAATACGCCCATTTTCCGCATGATCCACCAGAATCTCACGCATGGAGAGCACCATGATCATAATCTCGGCATTTACTGTAACATCTTCCGCCAACAGTACTCTGCGGCATTTGAGATCCGCCGTTTCCCGTACACGTTTCGCATTCTTCTTTTTGAAAGCCTCCCTGAACTCATCAAGCACCGTTCCGGCGAAAAGCGGTTTTGCAACAAATGTGTCCACACCTGCTGACTTCGCTTCATCCGCAATTTCATCCCAGTTATATGAGGTAATTACGATCACCGGCGTTTCGCTGCCCAGGGCAGAGCGGATCTGCCGGGTCGTTTCTATGCCATCCATGTCAGGCATACGCCAGTCCACCAGGATCAGGTTATAGGGCTCCCGTCTGGCATGGCGGACTTTTGCCATCTGCAGGCCTTCTGCTCCGGACAATGCCTTTTCACAATTCACCCCCACCTGTCCCAGCACAAGCTGGGCATGTTCACAGGCGATCGGATCATCATCGATCACCAATACGCACAGTTCATTGGGATGAACAACATCTTCCTCTTCCTCAATGTTTTTGTGATCGCATTCGATCAGTGTGACCGTGACCGTAAACGTCGTTCCCTTATTCTTTTCACTCTCTACGCCGATCGTTCCGTGCATCAGCTCAATGATGCTCCTGGTTATGGCCATGCCCAGACCTGTGCTTCCATAGCGGTTTGTGCTGGACGAATCCTCCTGACTGAACGCATCGAACAGCTTGGGAAGGAAATCCTGACTCATCCCGATCCCTGTATCGCTGATGGTAAATCGCAGCGTACATTTTCCATTGAACCGTGCGGTCGCTTCCACAACAAATGTGACCGTACCGCCTGACGGTGTAAACTTGACTGCGTTCCCGAGGATATTGATCATAACCTGCCGCAGCTTCATGTCATCGCCGATATAATAATCGTCGACCGCACCTATCACACGGCATTCATACTCAATACCCTTGTCCCTGCACTGGCCGCTGATGATCGTATTGACCTGGGCCAGCGCCTTTGCGAAAGAAAACTCTTCATTCTTCACGGTCATCCGTCCGGATTCAATGCGGCTCATGTCAAGAATATCGTTGATTATGCCAAGAAGATGCTGGGCTGACATTCCGATCTTTTCAAGATACTCCCGTGTCGTTTCAGATATGCCGGGATCATTCAATGCGATCCGGTCCAGTCCGATGATCGCATTCATCGGAGTGCGGATCTCATGGCTCATGTTAGAGAGGAAGGCTGTCTTTGCCTTATTGGCCTGATTGGCCTCTTCCAGCGCAATACTCAGAGATTCCCGCTGCTGTGCAAGTTCCTGCATCATTTCTTTTTGTTTGGTGATGTCTATGAACACACCTATATAAGTTATAGGTGAACCGTCAGAACGACGTATGGGTTTGCCGACAGCCCGATACCAGCGATATCCTCTTTTTTTCGTCAGCAGACGATACTCTACGTCATAGGTCTTCTGACCTGTATAGTCGGAGATCGTTTCATTGAATTCCTTCAGTGTGCGCTCTTTGTCATCGGGATGCAGCAGGTCGGACCAGGATTCCAGTACGTCCGGAAAGTCATTCGTGTCATGATACCCGAGCATTCTCCGGAATTCATCGCTCCAGTTGACACATTCCATCTTGCCTGAATCATCAAAACCCATTGTCCATTTGCCGGACCCGAGCATTTCATGGATAGTGTCGAGAGACGCAGCTTCGTTTTGCAGCTCAACATACAGAGCATCATGTTCCTTCGCCTTTGTTATGTCGATCGTCACGCCTCTGTACTGCACCGGCCTGCCTTCAGGGTCCCGGGACAATATACCCATGCTGCGAAACCACCGGACTGATCCATCCTTTCTGCAAAAGCGAAACTCATGACCCGTTGTGCTCATGATTTCTTCGTCAAAAGCGCTGACATTCATATCGCTGAAGAGATCTTCCCTGTCTTCCGGATAGATGCCCCGGACGAATGATTCTAATGCATTCGGAAAATCACTCTGGTCACTGTAACCCATCAGCCTTCGGAAGCCATCGCCCCATTGCACAGATGCCACAGAGCCATCCGGCGCATAGTTGATGACCCAGCTTCCCGCTTTTGTCAGATCGGTAAGAAGACGGATCGTTGCGGCCTGTTCTTCTATTATATACCTGTCCTTTTCATCATTTATCATGTTCATAAGGGTCTCCCTTCATCCTATAGAGCCTATTAAGAGAAACGCCATACCACAGCTGCTGATTTGTAATCTATATCAGCATATTCAGCATATCATGATTTCCTTCCCTTTTCTATCCCCTTGAGCAGAATCATCCCTTTTTCCAGTCCGGGCTCCGTCGCCGGCTGTTCGCGCATTCGATCCTTTTCAGGCCTCAATATTATTTCACTCGTGACAGCAGCACTGCGGTCTCGACGTGCTCCGTAAAAACGAACTGATCCACAGGCCAGGCCTCCTCCATCCGATAGCTGTTGCCGGTGAGAATCTGCAGATCCCGCGCAAGTGTTGACGGTTCGCATGATACATAAACGATTCTCTCCGGCTTCATCTTCACAGCTGCCCGTAGGAACTGCGGTGTACTGCCTGAACGGGGAGGATCCATCAAAAGAACATCCGCTGTCTCATTCCTTTCTGACATCTCATACAGATAAGCACCTGCATCTGCCTGGATAAACCGGATGTTGGTCATGTCATTCAGGATCGCATTATTTCTGGCATCCTTTACAGCCTCCGGGTTCAGCTCAATGCCGATCACTTCTCCCGCCCTGGAGGCGCATGTCATGCCGATGGTCCCGATTCCGCAATAGGCATCGATCACTTTCTCTTTCCCTGTAAGCGCGGCCAGTTCCACCGCCTTCCGGTACAGAATCTCTGTCTGCACAGAGTTTACCTGATAAAAGGAGCGGGGAGAGATCCGGAACCGGCAGCCGCACAGAATGTCTTCAATATATCCCTTTCCCCAGAGGATACGCTCCTTTTCTCCGAGTACCATGCTGGTTTTCTTTCCATTCTGGTTTTCCACTACGGAAGTGATCTCCGGATGTCTGTTCAGAAGCTCTCTCACAAAATTCTTCCGGGACGGAAACATGCCCGAACCAGTCACAAGAACCACCAGAATCTGTCCTGTTTCATGTCCTACTCGAATCAGCACATGCCGAAGGATCCCATATCCGGTGTCCTCATTATATGCCGGGATCTGAAAATCCTGTGCCAGTTCCCGGATATCACGCATGATCGTGGATGCCCTGCGGTCCTCCAGCAGGCATCCTTCATTGGAGACGATCCGGTGCGTGCCTTCCATGTAGGTTCCGCAAAAGAGTTTTCCTCCCTTTCCGTTTCCGAACGCTGCATGGACTTTATTCCGGTAATACAGAGGATCCTCCATACCGATGATCGGACGTACAGGGCCAAATCTTCCGATCAGAGAACGGACCTTTTCTTCTTTTCGCCTGAGCTGCTCTTCGTAGGATATATTAAGGAACTGGCAGCCTCCGCATTTTCCAAAAGACTTACATTGGTATCCCGGCCGTTCTGTTTTGGAAACCGGATCTGTTTTCGTTTCCCTGCTTATATGCAAAGGCCGCTCTCTGCCTGATACTTTCGAAATTGTCCTGCCTGACGCCTTATTTCTGACCGGAGTCTTCCTCTGTCCTTTTGCTCTCATGAAATTAAAACACCCTCTCCGTTAAAATCCGGTATAAAACTCTCTTCCGCTGTTTTTCCTTCCTGAAAAAAACCGTTCTCCACGCCGATCTCAACTGCATAGTTCACAAGTCTTTCGTACTCCCGTTTTGTCACTTTCCTGGACAGGAGCGGGTCATCCTTCATCGCCGGCATCGGTGTATACTGACTCATCAGGCTGATATAGATCCGCTCACCATACTCCCGATGCAGATACTCTGTGACCGCACATGCTTCCTTTACATGTCCCGGCAGGAGCAGGACCCGTACAATTACTCCGCGCAGCATCATCCCTTTATCATCAAACACGGCAGGTCCGGCCTGGCGCACCATTTCCGCCAGAGCTTTGCATGCATATTCCGGATAATCCGCAGCGCCGGAATACTTCTGTGCCAGATCCGGAGAAAGATATTTCAGATCCGGCAGATAAATATCCACCAGTCCCTCCAGCATTTTCAGAGTATCCGTCTTTTCATAGCCGCTGCTGTTGTATACGACCGGTATTCTCAGTCCTTTTTCCTTTGCGACGCGCAGGGCGGCTGCCGCCTGAACCGCAAAATGTGCTGCTGTAACAAGATTGATATTGGCTGCGCCCCGCTCCTGCAGTCTCAGAAAGACATCGGCAAGCTGTTCCTCTGAAAGCGGGATCGCTGCCGCTCCTGCGCCAGTACTCTTCTTTCCTGTGCTTTCCGCCAAAGGATGTGCGATCGTGTAATTCTGGCAATACTTACATCCAAGGCTGCAGCCGGTAAAAAAGACTGTCCCTGACCCGGTGCTTCCCGATATACACGGTTCCTCCCACATATGCAGCGAGGCCCGCGAAACGCAGGCCTCTGCTCCCATCCGGCATTTTCCCATTTCCCCTGCGATGCGGTCGACCCCGCATTCCCGCGGGCAGAGACTGCAGCTGCGCAGATATGATTCGTACTTCATTCCAGTTTCCCCAGCTGTTTTTTTCTGTCTTTATCCAATTTCGAATGGCCGGTAAAGATCCGGAGCGATTTTTTCATCTTCCGCTGCAAACCGCCTGACCTGGCGGATCGTCACAATATCCATCACGATCACATAGACGATAAAGATCAGAAAGATCGGCAGCTCCGTTTCACCATCCACATCAACATACACTTCCATGGCAAATGCCAGATAATCATAAATACCATGCAGCAACGTCGGAATAAGAACGGAAAGGATCATACTTCTGGAACAGGCATCCGGTTCCCCCATATATTCATGTTTTCTGGCCTTTCCGTAAAAATAACCCATGTAAATACCAAAAATGCAGTGTCCGGGAATGGAGAGCAATGCCCGGACCACTGCCGTACCCAATCCGTAGGAGAACACATACATGATATTCTCCAACGCCGCAAATCCCAGCGACACCATGACCGCATAGACGATTCCGTCAAACCGGTAATTAAATTCCGGAGAGGTCCAGGTCAGCCGCTTCAAAAAGAAATATTTGCAGATCTCCTCTACCAGCGCGACTCCCGCAAATACCTCCACGATCAGATAAACATTCATATTCCGGAAAGTGATGCCGAAAACATATTCCCCCAGATATTCCAGAATGACTGCCGGCAGACATGCCAAAGCCCCGCACAGAACAAGTTTTCGGATCAGCCTGCGCGGTTCCGGTTCGATCCGGTCCATCGCATAGATCTTCTTTGCGAGATAGACCGGCGGAATCACAGAGGCTAAAAACAATATTGCGATCGCGATCATGGACGTATACTCCTTTCGATAATTACACTGTACTTCTATCATACAGGAATTCCATGTCAATTTCCAGAGAAAAGACAATTGAAAAGGCCGTACGGTGATCCGCACGGCCTCGATCTTTTTAACTGTCACTGTCTGTTCGCATCGTCAGATGCAGACATGTCCTTTTTTACTCGGTTTCAGTCTCCGTCATCTCTTCAATCAGAGCTTCAACAATAACTTCTGCCTCGGAGATCTGCTCCTCGACTGCAACTTCCACTTCCGCTTTGATCTCTTCCAGAGCCTGCTCTGCTTCAGTAGCTTCCTCGGCTACTGCTTCTCCGACTGCCTCCGCTGCTGCTGCAACTGCTGCGGTAAGATCTTCCGCTTCGCTTGCCACTGCTGCCGCTGCCTCTTCAAGCTTGGTCTCCTCGGTGATCAGCACGATACGGCCTTCGCCATAAGGATCCGCATAATTTTCCGGAACGTTCTTTCCAAGGCTCTCCAGATAAGCAATGATCACATCATGGTCGATCACGGGCTCTGCCGGGATCTCTTCTGCTGCAGCACCCTCAGCCTCTGTGGATTCCTCCACAGCTTCTGCCGCTTCCTCTGTCGGGAATACGAACTCGCAGTCTTTGAACATGGTCATACCGTCACCATATTCTTTTGAATAATAAGTGTTGATACCAAGACGGTAGGTACGCTCAAGATCCAGAGGCTCTTCTCCGACCATGACATCTTTCACACGGTATTCGCCGTCTACAGATACGAATTCTCCATCGCTGTTGACGTTCACGCTGGACGGGATCGTGGTATCGATCTTATAGGTAAGGCCGGATACCTGCAAGAAGCCGCCGCACTCTTCCGGATACAGATGAGCTCCCATCTCCAGTGCATCCAGGACCGTCTGACCGGTCACTTCCACAACACTGTACTCCGTATTCCACGGGAACACGGTGATGATCTCCATATAATTGATATCACCGGCATCGACGTTGGCGCGGATGCTTCCGCCATTGATCATACCGATATCATTGTTGAACATTATACGGTATGCATCTGCAAGGAAGTCACCCAGGTTCGTCTCCTGTTTGCGGATAATGCGCTCTTCGGTCTCGGGATCATAGATCACCATATCAAAATCCGTGTTGCCTTCTTCAACGAAAAGATATGCATACTGATCCTCGATCTCCTGCACTGTTTCTGCGACCTGCGCATATGCGTCAGATGCAAGTTCTTCCTCACTCAGCTCATTTACGAGTCCGCTTACTGCGGTCACTTCACCGTCCTGCGCAACGCTCAGCTTCAGTACGCCGATGTTGTCCAGCTTGGTGCCGGTAGATGTGATCAGGACATCTTCGCCATCCTTGTTGGTAACGATCTCGCCCGGGATTACGCTGTGCGCATGACCATCCAGAATAATATCCATGCCGGTGGTATTGGCTGCTACTGCTATAGAAGACCAGTCTGCTTCCACGCCGGTATCACCCATATGAGACAGACCGATCACGAAATCAGCACCGTCTTCATAAGCCGCATCAATGGATGCCTGGATATTGTCATACAGATCCTGCGGGGTATCTGCGCTAAATCCATAGATATAATTGCCGTCTTCATCCTGGAAATAGGTCGGAGTAGACTTAGCGATCGTCTCCGGTGTGCACATTCCCACATAACCGATCGTCAGGACGTCATCATTTACTGCGTAATCCACCAGTGTATAACCGTCGAAGATCGGTTCGCCTGTAGTGGTGTCAATAAAGTTGCTGCAGATGAACTCAGAGTCTGCATTCTTCGCATACTCCAGGAAAGCATCCATGCCATAGTCGAACTCATGATTGCCCGGGATCCGGATGTCATAGCCGATCATGTCCATAAGAGTCATAGCGTCCTGACCGTCCGATTCGGTGGTCACTACGCTGCCCTGAATGGCATCGCCATTATCCACAGTGGTAACTGCTGCAGCATCTTCCTCAGCCTCTGCCTTCACAGCTGCAAGACCTGCATATCCAAGACTCGTATCCGAACCGGAATAATCCTTGTCCGCACTGATGCCGCCATGTACATCGTTCATGTAGAGAACTACGATATCCGTGTCAGCGACCTGCATATCTTCATAGGTACCGGTCACACTTTCGCCCGCAAGCGTCAGGGAATAAGAGATCTCCTCAGCTTCTTCAGTCTCTTCCTCAGTCAGCTCCTCGGTCTCTTCCTCTTCCGTCAAAGCCGGTTCCTCGAGAGCAGTTTCAACGGCTTCTTCCGTTTCCTCTTCAACTGCTGTTTCCTCTTCGAATGCCTCGGTCTGGGCTGCTTCTTCTTCGACGGCTTCAGTCTGAGCTTCCTCTTCTGTCTCAGCAAATGCCGCTGTAGCTGCTGTTGCAGCTGCCGCCGCTGCATCAACTGCTTCCTGCATGGATGCTTCTGCTTCCGTCGCTGCTTCCTCTGCAGCTGCTGCTGCTTCCGTCGTTGCTTCCTCTGCAGCTGCTGCTGCTTCGGACACTGCCTCTTCCACAACCGCTTCTGCAATTGCTGCTGCCTCGGATACTGCTTCTTCTACAAGAGCTTCTGCTTCCGTTGCTGCTTCGGCTGCTTCAGCTGCTGCTTCTTCCGCAACTGCTGCTGCTTCGGATACTGCTTCTTCCACAAGGGCTTCCGCTTCCGTTGCCGCTTCGGCTGCTGCTTCTTCGGATACTGCTTCTTCCACAAGGGCTTCTGCTTCCGTTGCCGCTTCGGCTGCTGCTTCTTCTGCAACTGCTTCTTCCACAACTGCTGCTGCTTCGGATATTGCCTCTTCTACAACTGCTGCTTCTGTTGCTGCTTCTTCTGCAACTGCTTCTTCCGCAACTGCTGCTGCTTCAGATACTGCCTCTTCTACGATCGCTTCTGCTTCTGTTGCTGCTTCTTCTGCTGCTGCGGCTGTTTCCGTTGCCGCTTCTTCTGCTGCTGCGACTGCTTCCGTTGCTGCCTCTTCTGCTGCTGCAACTGCTTCCGTTGCCGCTTCTTCTGCTGCTGCGGCTGCTTCCGTTGCTGCCTCTTCCGCTGCTGCTTCCGTCTCAGGAGCCGCTGCTTCCGTCTTAGCTTCAGTCTGGGCTTCCGTCTGCGCTTTTGTCTGAGCTTCTGTCTCTTTCTTTGAAGAACTGCAGCCTGTAACAGCTGCCGCTGCCATAACTGCACTGAGCATCAGAGCCAGTAATTTCTTATTCAACCTTCGTTTCCTCCTTTCACCTTGGTAACGCAAAGCCAGGGCTTCCCCTTTCCTTGTGTGAACCAAAACTACGCATCAGTATCAGTATATTTCTTTCATCGCAGTTTTTCAATCTATTTCCGTTAAAAAAGATTCTTCAAATGCCAGGAACACTGCCGGCGTTCTCAGGCCGTCAGCCGTTCCTCCATGCAGCTGGAATCTTATTCTTCAGCTGCATTCCGGTACATTTTCCCCAGCCCAGGGGATATCCGTCCGCAGCAACCAGTCTCCATCCCCGGACGCCTGCTTCTTCCTGTGTCAGATCGATCGTTTCCCCGCGCAGAAAAGACGTAAGTCTCGGATCTCCTGCATCAAGGGAAAGCAGTGCCGGGTCTGCGGGCAGGATCCCCGGTGCCGGAAACTGATCCGCACTCAGCGCCAGAGACTGGGACGGTTCAAACCTGTCCTTCTTACATTCTCCCAGATAAAGTCCATTGCGAAGAAAAGGTATTCCATGCACCGTTTCCGGACGGACTGCATTCCGGTAGGCCTGTCCTTTGCGGATCTCCGTACAGGAAAGATCGGCCGTAAGCGCGTGTTCACTGAGAAAATCCGAAAGCAGCTGTGTCTGGCCGGGTTCGTTTCTGCCGGTTCCGGAAGCTCTGCGGCGCTGCTTTTCCCGGATACTGCGGTCATTTCCGCGTTTTCTGTCATCTGCGCCTATATGATCTCCCGCCGGGAAGCCGTCCGAAGCAGTCCTCATCCGTTCCCCTCTTTGCAGCTGTACACTGCCTCCTTTTCGCAGGAGTGCAAGAAAATGTCCCTCCCCGCTGATTCTGTGAGGCCAGAGACGCACGCAAGGTTCAAAACCCGGTGAACCCTGCGCAAAGCCTTCCCGCACAGGTATGGGCACCAGCTGAAGTTCCGGACGGTTTTTCAGTGCAAAGCCGATCACTTCTTCATTTTCCGTCCGTGAAAACGTACAGGTAGAATACAGAAGCTCTCCTCCCGGCCGGAGCATATCCGCTGCCTGAAGGATCAGCTCTTTCTGAACAGCTGCGCACCGCAGCGGTTTTTCGGGATCCCATGCACGGATCACGCTTTCATCCTTCCGGAACATCCCCTCTCCTGAGCATGGAGCATCGAGGAGAATACGGTCGAAAAAACCGTGGAAATGCTCTCCCAGCTGCTGCCCGGGCGCATTCGTAACGAACGCATTGACGATCCCTGCCATCTCAATATTGCGCAGAAGAGCCCTGCATCTGGAAGCACTGATATCATTGGCAACCAGAAGGCCTTTTCCTTTCAGCTTCGCTCCAAGCGCAGTCGCCTTCCCACCCGGAGCAGCGCACAGGTCCAGTACCTGCATACCCGGCAGAACATCCAGGACACTCGCCGGAGTCATGGCGCTGGGTTCCTGCAGATAATACAATCCTGCATAATAAAAAGGATGTCTTGATACGGCATCCTCTTCTTCATAAGTATAAGCGCCTTCGATCCAGGGGACCGGATGCAGGTGAAACGGCACCGCCTTCTCCAGCTGCTCCGGGAGAATCTTCAGCGTATTGACACGAAGCCCCCTTTTTCTTGGCTGTGTATAACTGTTTTCAAAATCCGGATACTCACTGCCGAGCATCTGCTTCATACGATTCACAAATTCCTGCGGAAGGTCCATTCTTCACCTCCTGGCCGGTTACCAGCGATGATGATGCAGCTGTCCTTCCAGCTGCATACCGGCAAATCCCTGCTGCCGCAGGGCTTCATACAGAATCACACAAACAGAATTGGAAAGGTTCAGCGAACGGGTATCTCCCACCATGGGAATCCGCACGCACCGTTCCGGATGCTCCATAAGGATCTCCTCCGGAATACCGGCACTTTCTTTTCCGAACAGAATATAGCAGTTCTGCGGATATTCCATCTGGGTATACAGTTTTTTTGCTTTTGTTGTGGCAAAGACCGGAAGTACTCCCGGATTGCGGTCCAGAAAATCTGCATAGCTGCTGTAACGCCGGACATCCAGACTGTTCCAGTAATCCATCCCGGCCCGTTTCAGATTGCGTTCACTCAGATGAAAACCCAGCGGTTCGATCAGATGCAGCCGGCTTCCGGTCGCCACGCAGGTCCGTCCGATATTACCGGTGTTTGCCGGTATTTCCGGCTCGAGAAGGACGATGTTGATCATACGTTCTCCTCACTCAGGCCCGTGCCGGCTTCCTCACGCAGTCTTGTAATAAAATGATCGATCCTCTTCAGCGCAGCTTTCAGATTGTCAATGGAATACGCATAGGAAATGCGGATAAACCCTTCTCCGCTGTCCCCGAATGCGTCTCCGGGAACCACTGCGACATGTTCTTCCTGCAGAAGCTTCGTGGCAAATTCTTCACTGGTCATACCGAATTCCCGGATGCACGGAAATACATAGAACGCCCCAAACGGTTCAAAACAGGGCAGTCCCATCTCCTCAAACGCGTACATCAGAAAACGTCTGCGCATATTGTAGGCTTCTCTCATTCGTGCCACTTCATCATCGCAGTCCCGCAACGCCGTCACAGCCGCATACTGACTGGTGGTCGGTGCACACATAATGCAGTATTGATGGATCTTGATCATCTGTGCAATGATCTCTTTCGGACCGCAGGCATATCCCAGCCTCCATCCGGTCATTGCATAGGCTTTTGAAAAGCCGTTGATCACGATCGTCCGTTCTGCCATGCCGGGAAGTTCGGCAATACTCACATGCCGGTTTCCCGTGTAGGTCAACTCGGCATAGATCTCATCGCTGAGGACATACAGATCCTTTTCCAGAATCACCTCTGCGATCTTTTCAAGATCCTCCCGCTCCATGACGGCTCCCGTGGGATTATTCGGGAACGGAAGAACCAGGATCTTGGTCTTTTCCGTCACTGCATCCAGCAGTTCCTGTGCAGTCAGCCGGAACTGATTCTCCGCTTTCAGCGGAATCGGCACGACCCTGCCTCCGGCCAGTTCCACACATGGTACATAAGATACATAGCATGGCTGCGGTACCAGCACCTCATCCCCGGGATTGAGCATGGCACGGAATGCCATGTCGATGCCTTCGCTGCCCCCGACAGTCACGAAGATCTCCTTCATGGGATCGTAATTCAACGAAAACCTGCGGTGCAGATACAGCGCGATCTGTTCCCGGAGCTGCTTCAGACCTGCATTGGACGTATAAAACGTACGTCCCTTTTCCAATGAATAAATGCCCTCATCGCGAATCGCCCACGGAGTGTCGAAATCCGGCTCGCCAACGCCCAGCGAAACCACATCCTCCATCTCACTGACGATATCAAAAAACTTTCTGATGCCGGACGGTTTCAAAGCCACCGCCTTGCTTGCTAACGGATCTCTCAAAGTGTCACCGGAATCCTTTCATCTTCCTCCTGGCTCAGCAGGATCGTTCCATGGTCCTTATACTTCTTCAGGATAAAGTGCGTTGCTGTACTGATCACCGTATCCAGTGTAGAAAGCTTATTGCTCACAAACCCGGACACCTCCCGCAGCGTCTTGCCCTCAAGGATCACCATCAGATCATATCCGCCGGAGATCAGGTACACCGACTGTACTTCCGGATAATTGTATATTCTTTCAGCGATTCGCTCAAAGCCCTGATTCCTCTGGGGAGTTACACGCACCTCGATCAGTGCCGTCACTTTCTCCAGCGAAGTCTTGTCCCAATTGATCAGGGTATGATAACCGCAGATGATCTTCTCTTTTTCCATTTCACAGATCTCATTTGCGATCACGGCCTCACTGGTACCAAGCATGATCGACAGTTCCTTCAGGTCGATCTTGCTGTTCCTTTCCAAAAAAGTCAGTATCTGTTCTCTCATAATAATTTATCTGCTCCGATCCTTTCCTGCATTTCCAGATCATCATTTATATTTGTGCTGCACAGTACGTAAAGAGAATCCTGTGCAGGCTTGTCCAGATAGCGCACTTCCTCACCGCTGTGCAGAATGCGCGCTTTCTGTGCAGTCACTTTTCCGATTTGTGCCACCGGGATCTTATACCCGCCCTCTGTCCGGATATCCGGAAGTTCACCCGTCCCCGGAGGCAGCGTAAACAGACAGGCTCCGCATGTGAAGAGCTGATATGGATGTATCTGCAGATGATCGCAGATCTCAATGGTCTCCTGCCGGACAGGTACAGCACGCAGATCTATATCCAGGCCGACATTCCAGTACTCGCCCAGATCCCACAGCGCAGCAAGAATTCCTCCTTCCTGTACCGGCCATACCTTCAGGCAGCCCTCCGGAAGAGGCAGCAGAAGACTGCCCTCTTTCAGGAACGAGATTCCTTTTTCCACCATTACGGACGGAAAACGTGAGGACAGCTGTTCCTTTGCTGCACAAGACACAATGCCCGTACCTGCAAGAGCCGTATATCCTGCCATATACAGATCTGACCCTGGAAGCAGAACTCCCTTTTCGGATCCGGTATCTGTCCGGAATGCTGTGACGGAAAGGACATCCCCGGTCAGTGTATCGCCGACAGCTGCATCTGCGTGCAGCAGGTCCAGTCCGTTCTGTGCGCAGAACTTCAGGATCCGCTCCATGACTGCATGCAGCTGCTCCTCCTGCGTATTCTGTGCCAGAAGCAGCTGCAGTGTGATCCCGACAGAATACCCTTCACGGGATATGCTGCCGGTCCCAAGCCGTCCGACCGCTTCCGTCAGTATCATTTCCGGTGTGGGATCCAGCCTCCCGCCGATGCTCCTCACACTGGTTCCGGGCACTGCCCCGGGATCAGCTTCCATCCCTGCATGCCTCATCTGGTTTCGTATGCAGCGGTCATGCACCGCTGCGCTGATCTTTCCATTTCGCATATGCTTTAATCTACAGCAAACGGCAAAAGTGTTTTTACGCGCGTATCCCATGACTGAAGTCACGGGTATTGTGCAATGAAGAATCAATACTGCACAGCTTCATCCATATCCGGCTGTGAATAATCTCCGCCTTCCAGCAGCGCCGGATCCAGGATCAGCCCCTGGTCGGTAATGACCCCTTCCTCAGGAATCGTCTGGACTTCCTCCGGGACCGTCTGGATCTCCTCAGCGGCAGGCTGCGGCACTTCAACAGGCACCTGCTGTGTATCTGCTGCAGGAGCCGCCTGGGTCTCCGGAGTCTGGTTTCCGTAGTTCGCTGCTCCGGCGATCACGGCCTGAACCGAAGACATGTCATTCGTCGAGATCGCAGAATACATGGCCTGCGTCAGGGCGGTATTGGAGGATGCCACGCCTACATCATAGATCGTTCCGACCGCATTATAGTAGCTGGAATTGATCTGTACGCTTTCGGTCAGCTCCCCGTCATAATAAATATTCTTCCACAGCTCCGCCGTATAGCCTGTATGCGGCGACTGCGTCTGATTGATATATCCCACCGGCTGGTTCGGATTCGCATAGATCATGGCCGAAGACGGTTCCATTGTTCCCGTGGTCACGCTCACCAGTTCAA
>CACZZH010000062.1 GCA_902785635.1 uncultured Lachnospiraceae bacterium | reverse complement strand
GGTGTTTCGCTGGCTTCCACCACTTCCACACCGGTGATCACGCCGCCGTCGTCTACGGTCACCTTCACGGTCACGTTGCCGTCCATGCCCAGACCGCTCCCGACATATTCATTGCCTGCAGTCTCGACATCGGTCTCTGCGGCTGCACCAAGGTCGGTCACTTCGCCCAGCTTTGAGGGAGTGGACTCAACCGCATCGCGGACTGCATATACGCCGGCGTCATCCTTCGGTGCCGCTGCGTTAGTGCCGGCGATCTTACCGAAGATGAAGCACTCTGCCACGTTGGTGCCGCCCTGATACATGAAGGCTGTGATGCCGCCCATCTCGCCTGCGCTGTACAGATGCGGGATCGGCTCGCCGGTCACATCAAGGATCTCGGCTTTTTCATTTCTCTCCGGGCCGCCCTGGGTATTCAGCAGGCAGCTCTTCATGGGAACCACGTAATACTTCTGGCCGTCGAAAGCACGCATGTATTCCGCCTCGCGGTCCGCCTTGAAGTCGATTCCGCTCTCGGCAAACGCATTGTAGCTTGCGATCGTCTTTTTCAGTTTCACAGCCGGGCAGCCGATGATCGCGGCAGCATCCTCGATCGTGTCCGCTTCCTGAATCGTGTTCTTGTAATCCTCACGGAATGCGCCTTCCTCCTCAATGGCATCCCACTGGGTCTGGTCGAAGATCCACCAGATCTTGCGCGGATACTGCGGATTCTCCCAGATGCCGTTGGCGTACACATGGCCGTGGCGCGGGGTCTCGGACTCGTTCATGAAGCGCTCGCCCTCGTCGCCTACCAGGATGGAAGCACCGGTGTTCATGGAATTCTGTGTCAGAGTGGAGATCATGATCGCATTCATGCCATCTTCCACATCATAAGTCGCGCCGCCCAGACCAAAGCCGCCTTCATAGGCTGCCATATGCCACAGATTTGCGCCGACCTTCTGACACATCCTGATGCCGTCACCGGTGTTGTACAGGCCGCCCAGAGGAGCATAATTGATCACGTTCAGGTACTGCTGCACCATCTCCTTGTTATCCTCGAAACCACCGGTCGCAACGACCACACCGTTGAGCGCACGCACATTCATCTCCGTGCCGTCCCTGTTTACTTTCACACCGAGGATCACCTTCGTGTCAGGATCCTGAATCAGTTCGAGTGCAGGAGTGGCATACCACACGTCGATCTTGTCCGCGCGGTCCGCGATCAGTGCCTTTACATTCTGGAACAGGAAGCTGTCGGATACGCCCGCGTGGGTAGAGCACAGTGCGACCTTTTCATGACCTTCATATTCCGGATATTCCGGGCTCATCTTGGCGAGAATGCCCCAGATTTCGGGATCGGACAGATCGTAGAATTCCGAATCGTCTCCGCCGTAAACAAGGTCGCGGATATCCTCCCAGGTGGTAGTGATGCCTTTTACGATCGTCTCCAGCATGGCTTCGGGCACCTGGCGTCTGCCCGTCATTGCTTTGTAATAGGCAAGTGTCGCTTCATAATCGCCATGGCCGTAGGCGAACATCTGGCCGCACACCTTGGAGTTGCCGCCCGCCTGCTCTTCCGGCATCTTCTCGATGATCACCGTGGAGGCTCCTGTATCAGATGCTGCGATCGCCGCATTCATTCCTGCGAAACCCATACCGAGGACTGCTACATCATATTCCGCATCCCATTTGATCGTATCCGCATAGGTATACAGTTCATTTTCCGCTGCTTCTGACGGCATGTTCTCTGTCTCGGCTGCCCCGGCGATCACACCCAGTCCGCCTGCAGAAAGAGCGGCTGTCGCTGCCCCTGCCAGGCTGCCTTTCAGAAAATCACGTCTTGAAATCCTGTTTTTCATGTTACATTCCTCCTCTCTATATAACCATGGACTGCCCCATGGATATCGCTCTGCACAACCATGAACTGCCCCATGGGTCTCTCTTCCCGGTCTCCTCCCGGGCGTTTATTCTTCAGTTTATTCTTCAAGTTTTGCAAAAAAGATGAAGGAAAAAGAATCCTGCAAACACATGCCGCTTTCTTAAAATTCAGTGACCGTATTCCCGTGCTCTATTACCAGCTTCACCAGATCTTCCTTACGGACCCATACAGTGGCTGTATTCTCCATCGGGTGGATCCCCATGCGGTCAAATGTCCGGTCTACAAAGAACTGCACGGAAGCTTCCTCATCATTTAACAGCCCAAACGGTGTTACAGCTCCTCTGGTCAGTCCCAGAAGACGCATCATATCGTCTTCGGATGCGAAGCTCAGCTTGCGTGTGCCATACTGTGCCTGAAATTCCTTAAGGTTTACTCTGCGGTCTTCTTTTACCGTGATCAGATAATAATTCCGTTTTTTATCATCCCGGACGAACAGATTTTTCGCAATGGTCTCCGGATATGGCAATTTTGCCTCGAGCATTTCCTCGATCGTAAATACCGGGACATGCTCCGTCATCTCGTAAGATATCTTCTTTTCATCCAGTTTTTGCAGCAATTCCTGTCTTGTCATAGTTGCTCCTGTTCCTTCCCGGGAAACGCATCTTCTGTTGTGCAGGCTGCCGTTTCCAGAAAGCAGACTCACCATAACATTTTGAGTATTTTTGAACCCGATGTCTTTTCAGCCGCATCTGCGGTCATTTCCAACGGCACTCCCACTATAAGATATAATATATCACTTCTTCAGATAAATCACCATCATCTTTTCTTCATCGGTCAGATGCGATAAAATAAAAATGCCTGGCTGCTGAACAGTGCTTTGGCCGGTGCTTCCGGCAGCCGTTTGATCGAAAATGATCATGAAGCAGGCATTCTGTTTTTCGTTTTTCTCAACCTTTACAACCCGGAGGATACCTATATGACCATCCTTGAAAAAGATTTTATCCATAAAGAACTTGCTTACTGGAACATTCCCGGCGTCACGATCGGTATCTGCACCGGCAGTGAAGTCCTGCTTTGCGATGGATATGGCGTGCGGAATCTCTCCACCGGTGCGCCGATGACCGGCAATACGCTGGGCGGCATAGCCTCCTGCTCAAAGTCCTTTACCTCAGCAGTGATCGGATCTCTTGCGGAGGAAGGTGTGATCGACATCGATAAACCGGTTCGGGAATACATTCCGGATTTCCGGCTGATGGACCCGGCCGCATCACAGCAGTGTACCCTGCGTGACATGCTGTATCACCGCACCGGCCTTTCCGCACACGACGCAATGTGGCCGGAACCGGGACTGTCTCCGGAGGAATATGTACATCGCGTGCGCTTTCTGAAACCGAACCGTCCGTTCCGCAGCAGCGCCGAGTATAACAATACCGTGTACGCGCTGGCAGGGCACATTGCAGCAATTGCCGCCGGCAGCACCTGGGAAGAGCTCGTACGCGAACGCATCTTCCGGCCGCTCGGGATGAAGCGCAGCTGCCTGACCGTGAAGGAGATGCGCACTTTGGATGACTGGGCTGTGGGATATTTCGGGGAAGAACGTGAAAGCGTACTCACGCAGATGGATCCCTGGGAGATGGATATTGCCGGTCCTGCTGCCGGTGTCAACTCCAGTGCCAGAGAAATGCTCCTCTGGCTGCAGCTACACATGAACCGGGGGATGCACCAGAATAAACGTCTGTTCCGGCCGGAGACCATGGATGAACTCCACCGTGCGGCAATGGATATCTCCGCCTTTCCGTGGAGATTCCCCGAAATCCCGGGAATCGGCTGGTACGGCATGGCCTGGAAGACGACCTTCTACAGGGACGTCCGGATCGTCTATCATTGCGGTGAGATCGAAGGCTACTGCTCCATCGAACTGTTTCTGCCGGACCGGGACTTCGGAATGTACGTTCTGTGCAACCGGCATAAACCGGAGACGCCATTCCTCATGGAACTGGTCTATACCGCCATCGATCGGTATTTCGGGTATCCAGAAACCGATTGGGCTGAAAGGCTGCATCCCTATGAGAACGTGTTTGCCGGGTCCTGCGACCACTGGCTGGTGAACGCCTGCCCCGGCGAAGCGGTATCAGGTACGAAGCCTTCTCACCCGCTTTCCGATTATGCGGGAAGCTACTGGCATCCGGGATACGGAAAGCTGGAGATCCGGTTCGCTGACATGCAGGGAAGTCCGTTTGCCGATACGGCCGAAAAACAGACTGCAGATGCGATGGAAAACTGCTTCGCAGATGCACCGGAGAAAACATCTGCCGGTACGCCGGAAAACTGCTTCGCAAATGCACCGGAGAAAGCATCTGCCGGTATGCCGGAAAGAAGGTCTGCTAAGGCTGATGCACGCCTGTTTCTGCATTATAAAAAATGGGATCTGCCTCTGGAGCACCTGCACTATGACAATTTCCGGGTAACCGGTCTCCGGGAAGATACACTTTTCTACACCCTGCCGCTTTCTTTCTCGTCAGATGCACTGACCGGACAGATCCATGAATTTACACTGCCGCTGGATCCCGGCGTCACGCCGATCCGGTTCCGCCGCGATCCTCTCTGCCGTCATGCGCAGGAATCAGATCTTGCGGCAGTATGTGCGATCTATGAAAAGATCCACACGCTGGAGGAAGCGGGATCAGCCCGCATCGGCTGGAACCGGGACTTCTATCCTAATGCCCGGAGCGCAAAGCAGGCACTGGAGCGCGGCGATCTGTTCGTGCTCGAAACCGGCGGCATTATTGCTGCAGCGGCAATCATCAACCGGGAGCAGGTCCCGGCCTATTCGGACGCTCGCTGGTCCTTCCCCTGCGGCGAAAAGGAAGCCATGGTCCTTCACACTCTGGTGGTGGATCCGGAATACACAAAAAAAGGCCTCGGGAGTGCTTTTGTACGGTTTTACGAGGCCTATGCCTCCATGCGCGGCTGCCATGTACTGCGCATGGATACAAATGAGATCAACACCGCTGCCCGCTCCCTCTATCAGGAACTCGGCTACCATGAGGCAGATATCGTACCTTGTACATTCAATGGAATCGAAGGCGTCCATCTGGTTTGTCTGGAAAAGAATATCTCATAATTATATGTACCATTAATATGTGGCTATTCTACATATTTTATATTGACTTTCCGGGGCTGCTGAGATAGACTATAACTTATAGGAAGCAGCATCACGGAGGTCACCTTATGAGACTGGATAAAGACGATATTCACCTGATCGGCGAAATGCTTGATGAGAAGCTTGAAGAAAAACTTGGCGAAAAGCTGGATAAAAGATTTGAAGACTTTGAGAGCAAGCTCGACAAAAAACTGGATAAAAGATTTGAAGACTTTGAGGGCAAGCTCGACAAAAAGCTGGATAAAAGATTTGAAAACTTTGAGGGCAAGCTCGACAAAAAGCTGGATAAAAGATTTGAAAACTTTGAGAGCAAGTTCGACAAAAAGCTGGAAGAAATACAGGCGCCGATCTGCGACAGGCTGTCAAGGCTGGAAGAAACCGTTTCCGACCTGAAATCTGATGTTTCCGGCCTGCAGTCTGATGTTTCCGGCCTGAAATCTGACGTCTCCGATCTGAAATCTGACGTTTCCGACCTGCAGTCTGATGTTTCCGGCCTGAAATCTGATGTTTCCGGCCTGCAGTCTGATGTCTCCACCCTGAAATCTGATGTTTCCGGCCTGAGATCTGATGTTTCCGACCTGAGATCTGATGTTTCCGGCCTGAAATCTGATGTTTCCGACCTGAAATCTGATGTTTCCGACCTGAAATCTGACGTCTCCGACCTGAAATCTGATGTTTCCGATCTGAGATCTGATGTTTCCGACCTGAGATCTGATGTTTCCGACCTGCAGTCCACCGTCTCCTCTTTGGAGAGAACGGTGAACCGCAATTATGATCGGCTGGAAGAATTCTATGTAAAGCAGCAGGAATGGAACACCCGGATCGAAGAATACTTACACCTTGAGAAAAGGAAACATTATTCCATATCTGTATAGACTATGCAGATGCATTCTTCAGGTGCCGGTATCCCTGTATAGAACAGCCTTTATTTTTTGACAATGTAAATGCTGTAGTACCCGTCAGAACTTGTAACCGTGGTGGTCAGCCTCTTATCGGGGCTGGCACCGGAAAGAGCCAGGTAGTAAGCGGCATTGGGCCCGAAGGAATCGAAGGAGCTGGTGATAGGCACATCATTTTTCTTTGCATCCACAAACTTATACCCTTTGGCTGCCTTCAGCGTCTTCCCGTTTTTATCATAGATCGGGAAATCTCCGGACTGCTGGAATTCATAAGCACCGAGGAAATTATTGACGACAGCAGGCGGTGAAGCCATGGTGCCGATCGTTCCTCCCTTAAGCGATACCTTGCAGGACGG
Organism: uncultured Lachnospiraceae bacterium; assembly: GCA_902785635.1. GTDB lineage: Bacteria > Bacillota > Clostridia > Lachnospirales > Lachnospiraceae > Merdiplasma. The sequence goes on along the minus strand of CACZZH010000062.1, from coordinate 8,789 downwards.
CGAAGTGATATTGATGCCGCTTCCGTAATGTGTAAACTGGCCTTTAATGTTGCTGGCTCCCGCCCGGATCAGCGGATGTCCGGTAAGGAACAGGCTGGAATAGTCAAACATGGCGATTGCATTGCCGATGGACTGAACCTTGCTTGCTCCCTGAATATAACATTTTGCATGGTTTGCAAGATAAATGCCCGTGGGCATATTGGACCGGAATTCCACAGCATCATTCACGATCATGCCGCTCTTAAGATAAAATACTGCCTTGTTTCCCACCGTGACGGCCGCCGTCTCCGTGGAATACAGAACCCCTTTGTTCTTTTTTGATGATTTCAGGATCACTGTGCCCTTCTCGATGGTCAGCGGACAATAAGCCCTCAGTTCCTTCTGGGCATAAGTGGTGTAGACCTTATAACCGTTCAGGTCGATCGTATATTTTTTGTTTTTAGTGATCGTCAGATACTGTGCCGGTTTCGAAAGTTTAATATTCCTGGTCAGTTTAAACGTCCCGCCTTTGTATTTAGAGATATTATGCCAGTCGGTTGCAGATTTGACCTTAAGAGTCTTTGCGTATGTTTTTGACGGCGATGTGAAACAGGCCCCGGTACAGACCAGGACGAAAAGCAATGTCATCAGAATATATCTGCGCACGGGCAGGTTGAGGGTTTTCTTTGTCATACTGATCTCTGCTCTCCTTTCTCAGGCTTTCTCAGTTTTCCTCCACGTTTCCCTCTAATCCTACCCGGTCGATCTCCCGTCATCAAGCCGGTTTTCGATCAGTTCAGTTTTTTGGCAGGTCAGGTTTAGGTCAGGTCAGGTTCTGGTCGCATATTCCGAAAGAAGTGCAACGCGGTTTTTACAACCGGTCTTCTGCAGAAGATTATGGATATGGAATTTCACTGTGCTCTCCGAGACTGAGAGGGTCTGGGCGATCTCACTGCTGCTCTTTTCCTGAAGCAGAAGACGCAGGACCTCACGTTCCCTTGCGGAAAGATCATGCTGCGCTGAGAAGGCATTAAACCGCTCCCTTTCGGACGGCTCGCGTCGGTTCTCCGGAAGATACAGGATCCGGTAAACGCGCAGGAACAACACTACGGCCGCTATAAACAGAATCGCAGTGATGAGGACCAGGAGAGGAAGACGATTCAGACAAAGCAGATGCACAGCCTCTCCGACAGCATCTCCGATCCGGCCGATCAAAAGACCAAAGCCCGACAGCCAGAGCAGGTTCTTTTGTCCGGAAATATCAGAAAACAGAATCATGCGGAAAACCGAATAAAAACCAAATGCAAAATAGCTTAATGCCCAGAAGATCATCAGGGAAACCGACTCCCCTTTCAGTGCCAGCATAATGAAAGGAATCACAAGAGCGCTCAAGGCGCAGACTGCGCCGTACCGACGGTTCGTGTCGTGTACGATACCGGCGATGATAAGTCCGGCAGCATAAAAAAGGCGGGAGAATTCCAGACTGACGCCCGCATTCAGATCTGCGGACGGAAATCCGAACCCGCAGCTGTTGACGATGCTGAAGATCAATACCAGGGAGCCGGCTGAAAGAAGAATACTCCGCAGCGGCAGTTCTTTTGAGAGAAACAGTCCGGACCCGGCCGGATCCGAAAGCTCTGCTTTCATCATATCGTGCCCCGAATATTCTGCTTTCATCATATCCTGCCCCGAATGTTCTGCTTTCACCATATCCGGCCCCGAATGTTCTGTTTTCACCATATCCGGCCCCGAATGTTCTGCTTTCATCATATCCGGGCTTACAGGCACAGCACGGGCTGTCAGCAGAATCATTGCCAGAGTCAGCAGCAGACAGATCCAAAGCGCCCTGACGGAATTCCCTGCATGATCATTTCCTGACAGCGAAAGCAGCCACAGGAAAAGAATGGACACTCCATACCCTGATCCTAGTGTGACAGCACGGATTCCGGCGGCAGTCCCGGCAGTCAGTCTGTATAAATAATAGCCTGAGATCCAGCCGCACAGCAGATTCATAGGCAGTCCGAAAAGCAGCACATTCCGAAGGGATACAGCCAGCACCGCAGGAATCAGACAGAGCAGATGCGCAAGCAGCGCCGCATAAGTCGCCTGCCGGATCCGGGACGGATTCGTCCTCAGGAAGAGCTCAAACAAGCCGATTCCGGCTGCCTGAAACAGATAGGCAGCCACCAGCGAAACGGCGTCCGCCGCCCGGGGGGACACCAGCTTCATGACCGTATATGCCCACGCAAGGTAGGCAGTGGATGTCAACCAGAAGCCCACACAGATGATGGCTGCAGTCCGGATGACCGTCCTGCTGCGCAAAGATTGTAATAACTGCCTCATGAGCACCTCCGCCCGGGCCGCCCTCCAGGAGCATAAAGGGCTGCATGGCTATAAATGGATACACAGCCATAAGGATACATAGCTGTAAGCATACTTAGCTGTAAAAAGAAATGTAGCAAAAAAGTGAAATATACAGGCATTATACTACAGTTTAAGCCCTTTACTGCGTTTTGCAGCTTCCTCCCGCTGCCTGGACAGCTCCCTCCAGCTGGGGATCTTTTCCAGCGCCTGTGCCAGGCCTTTCATGGCTTCGGGAATATCAATATTCTGCGGACAGACCTTCGTACATTTTCTGCATTCAATGCACGCAGTCGGCTTTTTGTCATCCGGCATTCCCTCGATCCGCATGCCAACATTCATGTTCGGGGCTACCCGGATCTCATTATATGCAGCGATCAGTCCCGGAATATCCAACTGCATGGGACATCCCTCACAGCAGTAGCGGCACGCCGTACAGGGGATGGAATTCTTCATGCCCTCTGCGATCGCAAGCAGTGTATCCGTCTCCTCACGGTTTAACGGCCGCTCTTCTTCGAAGGTCTTCACGTTTTCCACCATCTGTTCCATATTGGACATACCGCTCAGAATCATCTTCACATTCGGAAGACCCTGAAGGAACCGGAATGTCCATGCAGCGGCAGACTCATCCGGGCGAAGTGCCCGAAGGCGCTTTTCCTCCTCCTCTGACAGGTTTGCCAGACGTCCGCCCCTTACCGGCTCCATTACCCACACCGGAATACCGCGCTCCGTCAGCAGCTCATATTTTTCCTTTGCCTCCTGAAGCGTCCAGTCCAGATAATTGAGCTGGATCTGGCAGAATTCCATGTGCTCCCCGCATTGATCCAGGAACTCTTTCAGCATCGGCACCTGCCCGTGGGTGGAGAACCCGAGATGACGGATCCTGCCTTTTCTCTTCTGCTCAAGGAAATAATCCATGATTCCCCACTTCGGATCCATATACACCGGAAGCGAGTGCTCGTACACATTATGCAGCAGGTAAAAGTCGAAATAGTCAACACGGCATTTTTCCAGCTGTTCCTCAAATATCTCGGCAGGATCATAATTGCTGCTGATCTGATGTCCCGGATATTTCGTAGCCAGATAAAAGCTCTCCCTCGGATATCTGGACAGAGATTTCCCGATCACCCTTTCCGACATCCCGCCATGATAAGGATACGCTGTGTCAAAATAATTCACGCCGTGGGACATGCAATAGTCCACCATCGCATCAGTCTGTTCTATATCGATCCTGGACGCATCTCCATCGATCACCGGAAGACGCATTGTTCCAAAGCCCAGTCGTGACAGCGTTTTTCCCTGAAAATCATTCGTAAGCATCACTAACTCTCCTTTTCTTCTGCATGTTTTTCCACTCTGTACAGGGAATTCTTCCTTTTTTCCCGGTTTTACCTGTACCTTTCGCGATTCCGGGGCCTCTTCTCCCCTTTCCGGGGCCATTGTTTTCCCGTTCTGTACAGGGAATTCTTCCTCTTTTCCCGGTTTTACCTGTACCCTTCGCGATTCCGGAGCCTCTTCTTCCCTTCCCGGGGCCATCGTTTTCCCGTTCTGTACAGGGAATTCTTCCTTTTTTCCCGGTTTTACCTGTACCTTTCGCGATTCCGGGGCTTCTTCTCCCCTTCCCGGGGCCATCGTTTTCCCGTTCTGTACAGGGAATTCTTCCTCTTTTTCCGGTTTTACCTGTACCTTTCGCGATTCCGGGGCCTCTTCTCCCTTTCCCGGGGCCATTGTTTTCCCGTTCTGTACAGGGAATTCTTCCTCTTTTTCCGGTTTTACCTGTACCTTTCGCGATTCCGGGGTCATTGCTCCCGATTTGGCGTGTATCACTCCCGGTTTTATGTGTACAGTTGCATATATCATTCGGTTCTACTGAGACTTGACCGACTTGTCCGACTTCTCCGGCGCACTCTGTATGTCGATCACGCCAAACTCAGATCGTGTTGCAGTCTTGAATTTGAACGCCCAGTCGGAGATCCCGGAATTCACAATGAACACGGTATCCTTCCGCTGTTCAAGACCGTAGGTCTTGTCGTTGGCTCCTGACAGTTCCCCGGTGATGCCGACCGGGAACATCTGTCCTCCGTGTGTGTGCCCGCACAGCACCAGGTCAAATCCGGCCTCTGCCTCATTGTTAAAATCATGGGGCTGATGATCCAGCAGAATGTTATAGCAGGAAGGATCCAGGTTCTCCATCAGCTGTGCCGCACTGAGTCTCTCCGGTACGGACCGGTCTTTCCGGCCAATCAGATTGATCCGGTCCGTGATCTGTACCGTCTCGTCTTCCAGCACCACCACCCCGTTTTTCTCCAGTTCTTCCACCATTTCCCGTCCGGTGAAATCCCGATAGTGAAAGTAACCCTCATCGTGATTCCCGAATATGAAATACACGCCATATGTGGCATTTATTTCGCCCAATGCCTGAGAACTGCGGATCATGTCCTCCCGTGTCGAATCGTCATCCACATAGTCTCCGGTCAGGACCACCAGATCCGGCTTCGTCTCCTGAATTCTTGCGAGATGCTTTGCAAAGCCCTCCCCTTCAAATGTTGTACCCAGATGAGAATCGGAGATCTGCACTACACGCAGTGTCTCCATGCCCAGATCCTTTTCGGTAAAAATGGTATAATCTGTCTCCCAGACGTTGTAATCCAGATACACGCCAATTCCCAGATAGACCACCGTCACTGCCAGTGCAAGTATGCCCTGCCAGTAAATGTGCTGCCTTCGCGGCTGTATTTCCAATGCCGGGCTGTGTGTTCCTGCTCTGCCCTGTATTCCTGCATTCTGTTTCTGCAGCGGCTCTTCCTGCAGCATCGCTTTCTGCAGCGGTTCTTTCTGCAGCGGCTTTTTCTGCAGCGTTTCTTCCTGCAGCAGCTCTTTCTGCAGCGGCTCTTCCTGCAGCATCGCTTTCTGCAACGGTTCTTCCTGCAGCGGCTCTTCCTGCAGCATCGCTTTCTGCAGCGGCTGTTTCTGCAGAGGCTTTTTCTGCAGCATCTCTTCCTGCAGCATCGCTTCCTGCAGCGGCTCTTCCTGCAGCGGATCTTTCTGCAGATCATCCGGTTTTTTGCCGGGTCCGGAACTGTCTTCTGCATTCAGAATGTGATCCCTTTCTCCGACGCTGCGCGCTGCGCGAATCTGTCTGATCACCCATCCCAGAGCATCGGACGCCATCCAGAAGAAGGCCAGATGCACTCCGGCGGTCACGGCGTTCACCGGATCATACTTTGCCCAGATGATCAGCACGATCACAGGCAGCGCCGAAAGAAGTGCTGCCAACCATTTATTTCCCCCCGAAAGTCTTTGAACTATGACAAACTTCCGGAATCTGGTCCATAAATAGATGCTCGCAAGCAGTGCAACCAGTCCTGCCGCTGCAATGAAGAAATACCACACAAAAAACCTCACTTCTATATCGTTCCGGCTATGGCCACAAAGCCGGCGGCTCAAAAGTAAGCCGCCGGCTTCGCCGAAAAACGCCTGTCCTGTCAGTATTTTTTTATATCAATTATTCCTGTAAAGGAAGCCGCCGGCCATATCATAACAACACCGGCTTTATCGACATCGGCATTTTCACATTTTCTCAAATTTATCCGGTCCTACGCCGCAGATCGGACATACAAAGTCCTCAGGAAGTTCGTCTCCCTCGTACTCATACTCATATCCGCAGATCGTACATTTCCAGACCGTCGCGCCTGCTTCTGTGGCTGCTTCCACCGCTTCTCCGGCGCCTTCTCCGCCAGCCAGATCACCTGCTACTGCGCCTGCAAGGCCTGCAAGTGCATCATAGGTCGTTGCATCCGGGGAGGAAAGGAAGGTGACCTTGTCGCCTACGAACCGGGATCCTTCGATGCGCCCAAGGATCTCCTTCATCAGATCGCCGGAGGCCGGTGACCAGCTTCCGTTTTCGATCAGCGCATATGTACGTCCCTGGAGGTTATGGGCTTCCAGATCCAGCAGGAAATTCTTCATCGGGGTGAAGATTCCCATATTGTAAGTGATCGACGCCAGTACGATATGGCTGCAGCGGAACGCTTCACCGATCAGCTCGCTCACATGCGTCTTGGACACATCATATACAGCCACATTGGAAACTCCCTGGAGGGAAAGCTGGGCTGCCACAAAGTTTGCCGCACTCTCCGTACCTCCGTACACGGAACCATATACCACCATTACCGCTTCGTCTTCCGGCGTATAGCTGCTCCACTTATCATATTTGTCCAGGAGCCAGCCCAGATTTTCGCGCCATACCGGGCCGTGGGTCGGGCAGAACATCTTGATGTCCACCGTAGCTGCCTTGGCGAGGACATCCTGCACATTTTTGCCGTACTTGCCGACGATATTGCAGTAATATCTTCTCGCGTCCGCAAGCCATTCCGTCTCGAAGTTCACCTCATCCGCAAACAGATTGCCGTTCAGCGCTCCGAAGGAGCCGAATGCATCGGCACTGAACAGTGCGCCGGATACATCGTCATAACTCATCATAACTTCCGGCCAGTGCACCATCGGCGCAAAAACGAAAGTCAGCGTATGTTTTCCGAGGGAAAGGGTATCGCCTTCATTCACAATGATCGCCCGATCCGCGATATCCGTCGCAAAGAACTGATTCAGAATCTTGGCGGCGGCAGCCGTAAGCACGACCTTCGCCTCCGGATAGCGCACCAGCACCTCGGTGATGGCCGAGCTGTGATCCGGCTCCATATGGTTGACGACCAGATAATCCAGCGGACGGTCTTCCAGAACATTCAGGACATTCTCGAAGAACTGGCCTGTCACAGACTTATCCACCGTGTCAATCAGAGCCGTCTTCTCGTCCAGAATGATATAGGAATTGTATGCTACTCCGCGCGGGATCGGATACACATTCTCAAAAAGCTGTGTCCTTTTCTCACTGGCGCCGACATAATAGATATCATCTGTCACATTGCGGACGCAGCCAATTCCGGCGAATTTCTTTTTTCCGTTAAATTCGGGTGCTGCCGAAGCTTCAGCCTCTGAAGCCATGGCGATCCCTCCCAGCATGGTTGCCACAGCAGTACCGGCTGCTCCTGCTGCTGCCGCCTTTAAAAAATCTCTTCTTCCGATCTCTGTTGCCATATCCGGCCTCCCTTCCTGTATTCCACAATACTGTATTCCGAATTTCTATCTTTTTTATTGTATCAGTAAGATACTCCAAAATCAAGGCGCAGCCTGCACAGGTGCTGACGCAATATGGATGTATTACGGGTGTTCTGTCCGTTTGAAAGCAGACGGCATCCTGTTTGTAAACGGGTGCTCTGCTCAATGTGATACAGGCAATTAATGGATGTTATATGGATGTTTAGCGGATCGTACAGATATTTTTGGATGTTTTGAGATTGACGCTTCTGCCGTTTCAGGTTATAATCGTTTTCGGTTTCTAATTATAACCGTTATTGTTATTCTAACAGAAACCTGTCAGAAAAAGCTTTTATCGTTTGCTCAGGATGGAGGGCTGCTTATGACGTTAAAGGAACTTAAGGAAAAGAAGCTCGAAACAGGGCTGACCAACGCTATGATTTCGAAAGTCTCCGGTGTACCCTTGAGTACGGTGGAGAAGATCTTCGGCGGTACGACAAAGGCTCCGCGAAAGGCGACCATGGAAGCAATCGAGCGGGTACTGGCTGCGGAAACATCCCGGACGCTTTATACCCATGTAGCTCCAACCGGGATGGTGATGGATACACCTGCCACATATAACGCTTCTCCGAATCCAAAGAAACTGTATACAATCGATGATTACTATGCATTGCCGGAGGATCAGCGGATGGAACTGATCGACGGTGTTTTTTATGATATAGGAGCGCCTGCCATGGCTCACCAGCTCATTATCGGAGAACTCTACCTTCTGTTCAGAGAGTGTACCGATGCACATGCATCAAACTGCGATGTTATTCTTTCCCCCTGTGATGTACGGCTGGACAAGGACAACTATACCATGGTGCAGCCGGATCTGCTGGTCATCTGCCGGGAGTATGATACCACCGGCATCCGCTATGAGGGAGCACCGGATCTGACCGTGGAAGTCCTCTCTCCATCCTCGCGGAAAAAAGACATGTTTCTGAAGCTGTATAAGTATCAGAATGCGGGAGTACGGGAATACTGGATCGTGGATTCGAAGACCAAAACGGTTATCGTCCATCGGCTGGAGGCGGAAAACTATAGGCCGGAGATCTATGGGTTTGACGCAGTCATTCCCGTCGGGATATCCGGCGGAAAGTGCTCGATCGATTTTTCAAGGGTAACCCGAAGGCTGGAGCTCAGGGGATGGAAAGAATGAGATCCGGGAAAGCCGGGATCCTTATATAACAAAGTCCGCAAGCGGACATCAATACCCCCACCCCCTCAATCATGAGGGGAGCGCAGCAGGACTTTGCGCGCCGAGCACGGTCGCGCAGCGACATCTTCCTTACGTGCGACACATATTCCACTTG
>CACZZH010000061.1 GCA_902785635.1 uncultured Lachnospiraceae bacterium | reverse complement strand
TGAAGGCTTCCTTCGGAAGCCGCGCAGCACGCGGCTTCGAGCGCACAAGGCGCTCGAAGATCTTACCGGGAAACACTGAGCCGGAGGTTCTAAATGGTGAAAAATAGAATTAATCAGTGTTTCCCTAATACAACTATTCAATCATATTTGGCGAATTTTTACAATACTTATCAAAGTAAATCCCGGAATTCTGGTCATATTTGTTTTTGATTCAAAATTATACATTTTCAAATCTGAACAGATATGTTACGATAATCCTGTTAAATATGTTGCGATTGGTCGGTTTTGCACAATTGAAGAACAATGGGACGATTGACTGATTTGCATAACTGATGAACAAACGGGATGATCGGGAAAGAGGAGAAGACCATGAGGGATCTGCCACATATCATAGAATTCGAAGATCTGCTCCAGCAGGCACATAATCCGCTGGTACGGCAAGCCCGCGAAGAAGGAAAAAAAGCGCTTGGCTATACCTGTTATTTCATGCCGGAGGTGCTGCTGGATCTTCCGGGATGCTTTTCGGTCCGCCTCCGGGCTCCAAGAAGCGGTTACCCGGATATGGCTACCTATTACATGTCCAACCGGACCTGCATGTATGGCCGCTGTCTCCTGGAGAGAGCGCTGGAGGGCGGCTTCAACTTTCTGGACGCGCAGATGGCGACAGAGACCTGCACGGTGACCTGCCGTTTCCAGGAGCATCTGCAGCTGATGGATATCATAAAGAATCCGGATTTCTTCTGTGAATTTACGGACGTGCCGTTCAAGAAAAACCAGAACTCCGTCGAGCACTATGAAAAGCAGCTTCGCGCGCATGTACTGGATAAGCTGCAGGAGCACTTTGGCATCGACACATCTGATGAAGCCCTGCTTGCGGCGATCGATCAGCACAATGAGGTGTGCCGTCTGATCACCGAGATCGGCAGCTACCGGAAGCTGGAAAACCCAACGATCACCGGAACAGAGTTTGCCATGATCCAGCTGGTGACGCAGGTCTGCCCAAAGTATCTCATTCTGGACCAGCTGCGCGATATCGCGCAGGCGCTGAAGACCCGGCAGCCGGATGCCAGGCCTGCCTGGAGATGCAAGGTGGTGCTGGCAGGTTCAGAGGAGGATGATCCGTATTTTGTGCAGCTGATCGAGGAGTGCGGCGCTCTTGTGGTGGCCGACCGGCACTGCTACGGATCCCTTCCGGGAAGAGAGGAGATCGCTGTGCGGGAGGGAGAGACGCCTCTTCGCGCGATTGCCCGGCACTATCTGGAGACGTCCATGTGTCCGCGCTTTATGGAGCAGCACACCATGCGCGAGCGAAAGAAGTATCTGGCGGATATCGCGGATGCGTACGGGGCGGAGGGCATCATCATCTGTCAGATGAAATTCTGTGAATACTGGAGCTACGAGCGTACCATCGACTCCCTGGTCCTTCCCCGGGATTTCGGGATCCCGGTATGCTCGATCGAGAAGGAATATGTCAATCTGGCCGTCGGGCAGCTGCGCACACGGTTTCAGGCATTTGTGGAGAGCATTGAATTCAAGAAACTCCAGAAAGGAGCTGCCAGGTGAAGATCACAAAGATTCGAAAAACGATGAAGGACCTGTTTGTCGTGGAAAAGGACAGCAGTGCCGGAAAACAGAAAAAGAATGTGAAAAAGACGCTCCGGGATTTCTGGTACGGGAAACCGCATGAGGAACGGGAACTCGGAAAGCTATATGTGGGAGATACCGGTCTTTACAAACACCGGGAATGGCGCGGCGTGAAGGATACGATGTATTACTTCAATATGATCTGGCTGTACAATTACGCCCACATGGTCACCGATCTTATGAAGTTCGGCGGCGGACCTGTGAAAGGTCTCGTGAATTTCGCGAAGGGAACCTGGCGTTACCGCTGGATGGGACAGACCTATCTGTCGGTCATGCACTGGTTCGACCGCGGGCTGGAGGGTATGCGCGGACCGGTGCTGCGCGGCTCTGCATGGCATTACCGTGCCATGGTATGTGAGACCATCCGCCAGTTCCAGGAAATGTTCGCTTCGGATAAAAATCTGCATGGCGGGAAGGAGAGCGAGCAGTGGAAGCACAACATCGCCCATAACGAAACCGTGAGCGGAAGCATTTTTTACGGATTTCATGATGTGATCGAGGACATTCCGCTGGAGATGATCCCATACTTTGTATCATGTCATGTCAATAATCATACTGTGCTCAACTACATCGACGCGGCGCAGTCCATCGGGCTGCCGGCGGATCCGTGTCCGATGTGCCAGGCGGAATACGGGCTGTTCGTGTTGGATGATATGCCAGATTTCGCACCGGCAGTGGTCACCTCCAACGAAGCCTGTGACGGGTCGGTGGCGACCTCCATTCTCCAGGACTGGTTCCTCAACCGTCCGCTTCATGCCATGCCGCAGCCGATGCGCTACGACGACCCGCTGGTGCAGGAGCACTGCCAGAAGGAGATTGAGGAATGCTGGGCATTTATCGAGAAGCAGTACGGCATCAAATTCGACTGGAATATGTATTGCAAATATGCAGAGCAGCAGAACCGGCTGACTGCATTCGAGCATGAAAAGTGGGATGTGGCTGCAAACACGCCGTACTATCCGATCAACGGAGTGGCACAGGCGCTTTACCGGATCTATTATTCCCAGGACGGCAACCGTCCGATCTGGCATGAGACCGATGCACGGGTCCGCGCGCTGATGAATAAAACCGTAAAGAATAAGATCAACTGCCTCCCCAAGACCAGGCACCGCGCCATTGCCTGGAGCTGTGCGCCGCTTTACTATTCCAACTGGTGCACCTGGGCATATAACTGCTGGGGCATCAACTGCGTGATCAATATGGACTCCCTGATGTTCGACCAGTATCTGCGCACCGATACCTATGAACATGCGCTGGAGGATCTGTCCTGGTACAACGAGAAGGCACCCATGCGCGCCATGGCGGTCGGAGGTCATGAACATATTCTTTCCCTCTGGAGTTATATGGAACGGTTCAACTGTGACATGGTCATCATGTATGATCAGCTGCAGTGCAAGGGAATGCAGGGAATCCACGGGGTGTTTGAGGACGAATTCCGCAGGCGGGGCATTCATGCGATCTGGGTCCCGCATGCGCTACCCGACAAGAGAACTGTCTCCCGAAAGGAGATCCGTCAGATCATCAGCGATTACATGACCACAGTCATGCGGGAAGAGCCGCTTGATCCCACGCTGGTCGACTTTGATGACGATGCAAGTTGGTAAGGATATGCTGCCGGGAGAGGTTTAATGCCGCTGACCGCAGGCGGCAGAATGGAGACTGATATGATAAAAAGAATGATTTTGAAGATCACGGCGATCGCCGCTGCCATCTACGGCTTACTGTTTGCCGTTTTCTATTTTGACCTGGACGGGAAACTTCTGTTTTATGTGTGGGAGCCGCTGATCTGCAGGCACTATGACCGGATCAAACGCAGGGATAACACAAAGACGCCCTATGACATGAAGAAGGATTCGTGACAGGAAAAGGCCTGCCCTGTCCTCTGCCACGTAATGAAAAGAGGTTAAAAAAATGGACTATAAAAAAGAACTGCAGGAGATCATCGATCAGATCGGATCTGCGAAAAACCGCCTGGCGGATGTGACGGAGGCGATGGATCTTGAAGGCAGGGAAGTGGATCCCCTGGATGAAGCACTGGATGCACTGGATGATGCCATTGATATCATGGAAGATCTGCTGGAGGAGGAAGAACAGGGATAATTGACATTTCCCTGAACTGCTGATAAATTTTAGTGGAAAAAACCAACGAACCAGCGGAGAGCTTAATGGGACAGGGGACGGTTCTCTGTCCCGTTTTTTTTCTCATAGGAAATCCTGTCGAATTTTCCATGAGAAAAAAGCCTCTTGCTGGGAACGATCTCTGTCAGTATGGAAATATTTGAACCGCTGCGTGTAAGAAATGAGTATGAAATGAGCAGGAAACAACCGATGATTCAATACGGGAATACCGTCCCGGCAATATTTGTGCGCAGGCTGAACCGTTTTTCTGCCGAAGTGCTCATTGACGGAAATACGCAGAAGGTCCACGTAAAGAATACCGGCCGGCTGAGGGAACTGCTGGTTCCGCAGGCGAAGGTCACTCTTCAGAAAGCCGGGAATCCGGACCGGAAGACGGCTTATGACCTGATCTCCGTTTATAAACCGGGGCTGGAATGGGTCAATATCGACAGCCTCGCGCCGAACGAACTGATGAAACAGGAGCTGATGAGCCTGGACTATGACGTTGTAAGGCCTGAGTATACGTACGGCAATTCCAGGTTCGATTTTTACATGGAACGCCGGGGAGAAAAATATCTGACGGAAGTAAAGGGCTGTACACTGGCAGCGGACCTGAAGGAGGGGACCGGATCATTCCCGGATGCTCCGACACTGCGCGGCGTGAAGCATCTGGAAGAACTGGCTGCAGCGGCAAAGGAAGGATATCACTGCCGGATCGCCTTTGTGATTCAGATGAATGGAATCCATAAGGTCCTTCCAAACAATGATACGCAACCGGAGTTTGGACAGGCGCTGGATCGCGCTGTCAGAGCGGGCGTACAGGCCGCATTTTATGAATGTCATGTTGAGGCCGACAGCATCCGGATAACAGGAAGCAGCTGCTAAACGATCAGCGGATGACGATGGGACTGTAAAAAATGAGAATAGATGATCTGACGGAAGAGCAGTGGGAGAGAAAACTGAATATCCGGACATCCGGCGGGAATGATCACAGTGCGGACGGAGAGAACTTTCCGTATGAGCCGACGCCCTACAGCGTGCTGGTGCGCCTGGCGGAGAGCGGATATCTTACCGGAAATAATAAGCTGGTGGATTATGGCTGCGGAAAGGGAAGAGTCTCTGTGTTTTTAGCCGGCCGGATCCATTGTCAGGTGATCGGAATAGACTATAATGAAAATCTGATCAGGCAGGCAGAGGAAAATCGCATGCGAAGCCGGGTGAAGGGGATCACATTCCTGCACATGGCAGCGGAGCAGTACGAGTTGACGGATGAAGACAGCTTTTTCTTTTTCAATCCTTTTTCGGAGGTGATCCTGAAACGGGTGATCGACCGGATCGTCTGGTCCTGGTATGAAAACCCCAGGAAAATACAGTTGTTTTTCTACTATCCTACGGATGAGGACGCTGCAGTCCTGACCGGAACGCAGGAGCTGATGTTTTCAGATGAGATCGACTGCAGCGATCTGTTTGAAGGGGACCAGAAGAGGGAAAGAATCCTGGTATTTGAGACTTGCTGAATGAGGCGGCTGATCATGGAATATATTTAAGAGGTTGATCATGGAAAAGAGTTCCGTTAATTCGAATCCTACGCTGCAGTACTATGAAGAGCATGCAGAGGAATTTGCAGCAAATACGATCGGCGCCGATATGGAGGCGATCCGCGGCCGGTTCCTTTCGTACCTTCCGGCAGGTGCCCGCATTCTTGACTTTGGCTGCGGCACCGGAAGGGACAGCAAAGCATTTCACGATCTGGGTTATGAGGTCCGGGCGCTGGACGGATCGGAGGCACTTTGCCGTATTGCGGGCGAGCATGCCGGCGTTCCCGTACGGTGTGCAGATTTCCGGGATTACACGCCGGAAAAGGATGAGCATTATGAGGGAATCTGGGCCTGTGCGTCTTTGCTGCATCTGAAGAAGGAGGAACTGCTTCCGGTGCTGCGGGAACTTGTAAAAGCGCTGGAGGATGGCGGCACCCTGTATGTCTCCTTTAAATACGGAGAGTATGAGGGAGAGAGAAACGGCCGGTATTTTACGGACTTTACGCCGGATAGTTTCCGGGAGTATATTAAGGATATTCCGCAGCTTGGGATCACGCAGCAATGGATGACCGGAGACGTGAGACCGGGACGCGGAGATGAGAGATGGCTGAACATGCTTTTGGAGAGAAAGGGATCTGAAACGGATCTTAAAGATTGTGATGGATCATGATGGAGGGAGGCAGAAATGAGAAAAGGGATAGCTGCAGCAATCGCGGCTGCGGGATTGACGGTATTGTGCAGTTTCAGCTGTTTTGCGGCAACGGTTTTCCAGACGGTTTCCTCCCCTTCGGACGGATGCAGCCTGGTTGCGCTTGAAGGATCCTACAACGGTGATGCGCAGGATGCACTGGATCTCATCAATGCGATCCGCTATGAGGCATGCCAGGAGGGCATCCGGGATCCGAGGGATGGAAGCAGATCTCTTACCCCATCTGATTACGTGCCGGTCAAATGGTCGTCCTCTCTGGAATATGTTGCCCGGGTAAGGGCAGCGGAGGCGAGTATTTACACCAGTCATACCCGGCCGAACGATACAGATTGTTTCACGGTGACCGCGCCGGACGGAAAGCAGTCTTACGCTGAGGATCTGGCCTGGAACTGGGATGATACGATCGTTTCCGGAATCAGGCAGTGGTATAGGGAGAAAAAAGATTGGGTCAATCAGACTGGCGGTGTGACCGGACATTATACTTCGATGATCAATCCGAAGTATAAATACGTCGGCCTGGCCAGCTTTACGAACCCGAAAGGTGTCTATTGGAATACCGTCAGCGGTGAATTTGACGGGTATAAAGTACATGACACCGACATGGGCGCTGCGGTTTCGGATGCGAGGGTGATCATCGAAGTCCGGAATGCTGATCTTTCGGACGCCGCCTCTATGCAGATTCTTTCCGAGACGCACCGGAAAGCTGGGACGCTGGATAAGACGGACACGATCCAGTATGCGCTGATGCTCAATACAGATCTTGGAGGCGACATTTCTCTGGTATATGATGCCGGCAGTGTTTCCTGGAGTTCTTCCAATTCTGAAATCGCATCGGTCGATTCAGCCGGCAAGGTCCGGATCGGCGGAACGGGAGAAGTAACGATTCAGGCAGTGAGCAGCAGCGGCCGGAGCGCTGCGGTGAAGCTGACGCCGGCGCATACAGTAGAGAGCATAGCAGCAGTTGCAGCGACCTGTACCGGAACAGGACTGACGGAAGGCAGGAAATGCTCTGTGTGCGGTGAGATCCTTGCGCAGCAGCAAGTGACGCCGGCGCTTGGACACAAAGAAGTTAAAATAGCAGCAGTTGCAGCGACCTGTACCGGAACAGGGCTGACGGAAGGCGCAAAGTGCTCCGTGTGCGGCAAGATCCTTGCGCAGCAGCAGACGACGCCTGCGCTTGGGCATAAACCGCAGAAACTCTCTGCAGTCGCCCCGGCCGTTTCCAAAACCGGTTTGAGCGAAGGATCGAAATGTTCTGTATGCGGCGAGATCCTTGTAAGACAGCAGATCATTCCGGCACTTCCTCCTTCATTATCTGCGCAGCAGAAAGCCATCCTGCACGCGGCGTCCGATGCAGATCCGGCGAATTCTTCGTTCGTATCCCTGCAGGCAAGACCGAAGAAGATCACCAATACTTCGATCACGCTTGTGTGGAAGAAGGTAAAAGGCGCTTCAAAGTACATCGTTTACGGGAATAAATGCGGCAGGTCAAACCGGTACAAAAAGCTGAAAACAGTCCGGACGACTTCCTATACACAGAAAAAGCTGAAAAAGGGAACTTACTATAAATATCTTGTCGTAGCGGTAAAGGGAAATAAGGCAGTCGCCACATCCAAAACGATTCATGCTGCAACAGGAGGCGGCAAAGCGGGAAACTACAGATCGGTAAAGCTCGCGAAGAAGACGCTTTCCGTGAACGTGAATAAGACTGCGGCGATCAGGGCCACGGCCGTTGCAGCAAGCACAAAGCAGAAGGTTAAAAAGCACAGGGCGCTCGCCTATGAGAGCAGCAATGTCAACATTGCCACCGTAACAAATAAAGGAATCGTGAAGGGCATCAGCAAGGGAACCTGTTATGTCTATGTATACAGCCAGAGCGGAACTTTTGCAAAAGTGAAGATCAATGTAGCCTGAGCGGCGCGGCAGGAATAAAACTTCCGGCGGATCGCAGCCGCAGGCAGAAGATGCTTTGCGCCGGGTGCGGCGCGGAAGGAACGCCAGGGTGTTTTTGAATCGGGGAAAGCCCGGAGGGCTGATAAAGGAGCGAACAAATATGCACAGTAAAAAACGAATGATCTGTCTTATTACAGTATGTATGATTCTTCTGGGAAGCACAGCGCCCGTGTGGGGAGCTGTATCCGGAACGTTCACATACGGAAGCTTTATCGGAAGCAACTTCCAGGCGCCGTTTCACTATGACGACGCGTATTTCCGGGAGCCCTCCGCAAAATACACCGATTCCCTGGCGACCATGTCCATGTGCCTGGCGCTTTCCGCCTTTGCGAGCAAGGGAACAGACGACTATACCAGAAAATCCGAGAACCTGCAGGATCTGCTGAAGCAGTGTGGTTTTGATGAGACCACATTTACCGTCAACCAGGGTTTTCGTGAGAAGCCGGAAATGGATTCTATTGGTGTCGGAGCCGCCTGTAAGAAGATCACCGATGAAAACGGAGAGGACTGCTGGCTGATCGCCTGTGCCGTACGTGGCCACGGATACCAGTCTGAATGGGCCAGTAATTTTACCATAGGACAGCAGGGTGAGCACCAGGGCTTTGAGAATGCCGCCCGTCAGGTCGTGGCCTTTCTGCAGGACTTTGCAGAGGCACATCCGCAGATCGAAGGAAATGTGAAACTGTGGATGACCGGTTATTCCCGTGCTGCGGCAGCCGTCAACCTGGCAGCCGCCATGATCGACGAAGGCGCCAAAATCAGCGAACGGTTTGAACTGGGAACGGATTCAGTCTATGCGTACTGTTTCGAGTGCCCGCAGGGGACATTGATAGACCTGGATTCGCAGAACAGCAGATACAGAAATATTTTCTCCATCGTCAATCCGGCGGATCTTGTCACAAAAGTAGCCCCCATGCTGCCGACCGAAACGTTCGGCTTTGACCGTTATGGAATCTGCATGTACCTGCCCTGTGTGCTGTATGACGGAAAAGCGGCCTTTCTGGAAAAGCAGAAAAAAATGCTGGAGTATTATAACCGGCTGGAAGGCACGGCAGAGCATCAGCCGGCAGAATTCCAGATGAAAAAGATCTCTGTTATGGACATATGGAAGGGGAATGTCATCATCGATGATCACGATGACGCGTGGACCCAGGAGACTTTCCTTGAAAGCATGATCAGTGAAATAAGTGAGATGATCGGAAACAGGGAAGAATATGTCTCGACGTACCAGGAGAGCATTCGGCAGATCTGCCGGATCCTGCTCGGAAACAGCAAGGCCATTGAGGTGATGAATGATTTTGCTTCGCGTCTTCGTACGCAGGCAGCCCTGGTGGCAGGATATGCCGCATCCAGCCCGCTGCTGGGAACAAAGCCGCTGTCGGATTTCCTGGAAAAAGAACTGATCGCTTCCCTGGAGGGGCAGGGAATTTCCGATTACTCCCCGGAAGCGATTCACGAAGCACTGGAGAACCTGACAAATCTTATCATCAACCTTGGCATAGAGCATCCCAATTATGTGGCGACACTGGCATTCAACCTGCAGGGAATCGCGGCAGGCCATTATCCGGAACAGTGTCTGGCCTGGCTGATGAGTTTTGATCCGAATTACGCAGAGGGAAACCATTCGAACTTTGCGGATGGTATCTACCGGATCACAGCTGTCAACGGACCGTTTGAGGTGATCGTGCAGGATGAGAAGGGCCGTATTGCAGGCCGGATCACAGACGGACATGTCGAAGATATTCCTCCGGAGCAGAATGAGTATGGGACCGATTCTGCTGCCTGCCTGATAAATGATGACGGGGAGATGACTGTTTTCCTGCCGGTAAGAGAGTCGTACACCATACAGATCGTGGGGAAGGGGAGCGGCACCGGAGACTGTACGATCGCAGAGATCTCCGATCAGTTCGGAATCAGCCGCGTTGTCAAATATGAAGATCTTACTCTTAAAGAGGGGGAGGCTGTCACTTTATCCGTACCTGCCATTGATGAGGCCGAACTGAAAAAAAGCTATGAACTGAAGGACGGCAGCAGCGCAGTCTACAAACTGACGGATAAAGACGGCAGCAGCGTGGGCACGCAGACTCTGCTTTCGGGTTCCGAGGTGGAACCGACGCGATACAGGACCCGCGTCTATTCGTCTAATATCAATTACGGCCGGGTAGAAGGCGGCGGCGTCAACTTAGAGGGACGGTATGAACAGGTCAGAGCCTATCCGCTTGAGGGCTGCCGCTTTACCGGCTGGTATGAGAATAAAGAACTGGTCAGTGAGGAAGAGTCCTATCAGTTCCGGGTGGAGAAAGACAGGATCCTGACGGCGAAGTTTGAAGAAAAATAATTCTTTTACAGCCTCGGTTCCCACTTTCTTCTTGTGATCCAGGCACCGCCCGTAAAGTCGGGGAATCCGACCGGCATGCCGCCTGCGCAGATACTCTCTTCCGAAAGAGGCGTGACCGCCATCAGGGCAGCGGAATCATAGACATCGATGGGGGTCTGCCTCTTCTCCCTTACTGCGTCGAAGAATGCTTTGAAGACCAGCCAGTCCATACCGTCATGGGAACCTCTGACGCCTGTTTTGCGATAGGCTTTCCAGACCGGATGGTCATACTCTTCATAATAACGGGACGCATTGTCCCAGTTCTTTTTCCATTCGAATTCGTCCGCATTGTCCTTTCCGTCCATGAAGATGCTGTGATTATCATCCATGTACATCGCCTTCGTTCCCTGGACCTGGAAAGCACGGCTATAATATCTGGGCAGAGTGGTGTCCAGGGTGATCGCGATCGTTTCGCCGTGCGCGCATGTGATCACGGTATTCACGACATCCCCCTGGGCAAACTGCAGCTCTGCCGCGTCAGGGAACGCATCGTTCCTGCTCAGCATATATTCGCGCAGTCCCGCCGGCTTTGAGGCGACAGACACAAGGGATATCATTCTGTTTCCGTGGCCGATATCCAGCACATTGCAGATCGGTCCGAGCTCATGGGTCGGATAATTTTCACAGTTCCGGTTCAGATAATTGCGGAAGCGGTAATGCCTTCGTTCGCGTCCCGTTGATATTTCTTCCCGCAGGTCGTGCCTGTATCCTCCTTCGCAGTGTACGACCTGGCCGAAGAGGCCCTGGCGGACCATGTTCAGAACCATCAGCTCGTTGCGTCCGTAGCAGCAGTTTTCCATCATCATACAGGGAACCCGGGTCTCCTCATATACATGGACCAGTTTCCAGCAGTCATCCAGCGAATAAGCGCCGCCGACCTCGAATCCGGCGTATTTACCTGCTTTCATAGCCTCGCACGCGATCGGCACGTGGGTCTCCCACGCTGCCGTGATCATCACCGCGTCGATTTCGGGCATTTCCAGAATCTTTTTATAATCGTCCGTTTTCAGCGGACACGCCTGTCCTGCGTCCGTGATGATCTTTGCGGCATTTTCTCTTCTGTCCTCATACTTATCGCAGACTGCCGCGACACATACCTTCTGCGGAAGGATGATCTGCTCAAGAAGTGAAATGCCGCGGTTGCCAAGTCCGATCAAACCGATCCTGATCTCTTTGCTCATAATGATCTCCCTGTTTTCGAAATATTCTGCAATACTGTTCTGCAGTTCCGTTCTGCAAATCTGTTCTGCAGTTCTGTTCTGAGATTCTATCCTTTGATGCCTGTCAGCGCGATGCCTTCTATGAACTGCCTCTGGAAGATCGCAAACAGGATCAGCAGCGGAACGATGGCCATCATTGCGCCGGCCATCATCTCGGGGTAATTCGTGTGATATTGCCCCTGCATGTATGCAAGACCTGCAGTCAGCGTCATCTTTTCCTGGGATGTGTTGACGATCAGCGGCCACATCAGGTCATTCCAGGCAAACCGGAGCGTCAGGATTCCCAGCGACACCAGCCCCGGCTTTGCCAGAGGCAGCATGATCCGCCAGTAAGTCGAAAAGGGGGTGCACCCGTCCAGCGCTGCCGCGTCCTCCAGGTCAGAAGGCAGCGACATGAAAAACTGCCGCAGGAGAAATGTTCCGAAGGCGCTGAAAAGATTGGGTATGAACAGCGCCGGGATCGTATTCAGGAGCTTCAGTTTCTGGATGATCAGATACTGCGGCAGAATGAAGAAAGAGGACGGCACCATCAGCACGGCAAGAAGCGTCACGAAGATGATATCGCGCCCCGGGAATTTCAGCTTTGCAAATGCATACGCCGCCATTGAACAGAACAGAAGCTGTCCCGCGACCGTTACTGCCGCCGAGATGATCGTGTTGAGGTACATCTTTGCAAACGGAACGTCCTTAAATACGTCCGCATAATTGGAGATCACCGGCTTTGCGGGGAAGATCACAGGCGGTACATGGATCGCTTCCGACTGCGATTTCAGCGATGTGAGCAGCATCCAGAAAAAGGGCAGAAGTGTGATCAGCACGCCGGACAAAAGGATAATATAAACGGCAATATGGCCTTTATTTTTCTTTTTTTCTTTGTTTTTCATGATAGTCCCTCTGTCATTGATCGTAATTGACCCACTTATTCTGCATTCTCATCTGGAAAACGGTGATCAGCATGATGATCAGGAACAGGAAGATCGCGATCGCTGAAGCATATCCCTTCTTAGAATATTCAAAGGCATTCCGGTAGAAATAAAGAACGATGCTTTGCGATGCCTCTTTCGCCAGACTCTTTGAATTGATCATCATGTAGATGACATCGAAGATCTGGAATGTGGAGATCAGGGTCGTGATCAGGACAAAGAAAATCGTCGGTGTCAGCAGCGGCAGCGTGATCAGCCGGAACTGCTGGAATTTTCCTGCTCCGTCCAGAGAGGCAGACTCATAATATGTTCTGGAGATTCCCTGCATTCCGGCAAGAAGGATGATCATTTCATACCCAACGTTCATCCATACTGCGACGATGGAGATCGTGATCCAGGCGGTGCGCGGATCGCTCAGCCACTGCACGGCCGGAACACCGAACTTTGACAGGACAAAGTTAAGAATCCCGAAATCACTGTTGAAGATCCAGCGCCAGATCATGGAGATCGCGGTGCTCATAGTGATCGCGGGAATAAAATAGATGACCCTGAATACGGAACGCCCTTTAATGTCTGTATTCAGGAGTGCTGCAATGAGGATCGACAGTGCCAGAGTGAACGGGACGATCACGATGACATATCGTAATGTGTTCCAGAGCGTGGACCACATCACGGGATCTTTGAACATTGTCACATAGTTGGAAATGCCTGCCCATGATGTCTTATTAAAGGCGCCTACCACGTGAAAGCTGTCAAAAAACACTTTGAAAAAGGGATAGAAATAGAAGATCCCAAGCCCGGCGGTAAGCGGGGCGATCATGAGATATCCATACAGGATATGGCTTCTTTGTCTTCGGCTTATCCGTTTCCTCTTCATGAGAACCTGCTCCCTGCGTGATGGAAATGCATTATCAAGGCTGGCCCGCGCAGATGCGCGGGCCAGCCGGTAAAACGGTTCCTCCGGTTATTCTGCCGCGAGGACTCCATTCATCTTCTCTGCCAGTTCTGCACACGCATCCGCAACAGGAACATCCAGGCTGAATGCTGTCTTCAGGCAGTCAGCTTCATAGGTCTGCCACTCTGCTGTGTTGGCACTTGCCGGATACGGATAGGAATATTCTTCGGAAGAGGTGATGAAACTCTTAAGATTGATCTCCGGTGTTGCGTCCACCCACTGCTGTGCTGTGCCGGCAAGGGCAGGAATCGCTGCGCCGGTCTGCGCGGAAATCAGGTTTGCAGTCTCGCCTGCGAGGAAGGAGACCCATGCCTTTGCGGCATCCGGAACCTTTGTGTCCACATAGATGCAGTTGCCAAGGCCGTGAATGACGGTTGCCTTCTTGCCGTCGATCGAGGGAAGTTCAACAACATCGATATTATCCTTGAGATCGGAGGTCTTCACTGCGCCAAGGAACCAGGAACCGCCCCAGTACATTGCAAGACGTCCGGAAAGGAACTGGGCGTCTGCCGTGGTCTCCTCAAGGGAAGCTTCAGACGGGCTGACGCCTGATGACATAAGATCGATCCAGCACTGAACGCCTGCCTGGGTCTCTGCCAGATCATATCCGGAGGACTTCTTGTCTTCAGAGATCACATAACCGCCGCAGGCGAAGATCGTGTTGTAGATTCCGCACTGGGTATCAAATCCTGCACCGATACCATAGAGCGAACCATCGTCTTTTGTCAGCTGTGCCGCCTTTTCAGCCATGTCTTCCCAGGTCCAGTCGTCGGTGGGATATTCTACTCCCATTTCATCAAAGATCGCTTTGTTATACCATACGCCTATGGTATCGAAATCCTTCGGAAGCGCATACTGCGCACCGCCGATGTTATACAGGGATACCAGACCGGCCGGATAGTTCGCGGTGTCGATCCCCTGTTCCTGGATCATGTCATCGATCGGCATAAGAATGCCGCCGTTTGCATACTTGGTGATATTCGGACCGTTCATCCAGAATACATCCGCAATGCTGCCGCCCGTTGCTGCGGCTTCCAGCTTTGTCCAGTATTCATCCCAGGTGTTTGGCTCCAGGGTGATCGTTACATTTGGATATACCTTGTTAAATTCTTCGATACACTGCTCGATATACGGGGTCTGATTGTTGTCCCAGTATGCATAGCGTACTTCACCGGAAACATCCGTATTCGCTTCTTCTGCGAAGACTGCTGTCGCGCTGCCGGTCAGCATGCCGCCAGCCATAAGTGCTGCGAGTCCGATAGCCATCCATTTTCTGATACCTTTCATAATTACTCCTTTCTTTTTGCAGGCCAGCTGCCTGCCGGCCGCATCACAAATTAATTTACACGAAACGTATAAACTCATTGTGTATTTTACACTACAATTCGCTGCAATTCAAGATTAAATATACCACAATTCACTAGGATGTCTTATAAAAACAAATATAACAGTAGGGTATATTGCATAAAGGAGGAGCTGGTATTGACAAACCGATGAAAATGTGATAAATATTTATCAATCAATACAAAGGGAGTAGCGAAACGTCAGGTTTACCGCTTTTCAGCACACAGCCTGCGGACCCTTAATCGTCACCACGATGCGGTAAGCATCCGGTTCGGGATAAGAGAGCGAGACTTTTATTGTGGCAGCTGTCATGATAAGAGTCTTTTTTATTCTTCATCGCGCAATACCCGCGACTTCAGTCATGGGATACGCGCGTAACAACAAACTTGTCTTCATCGTGTAGTTCAAGCTCGCGATGAAGAATAAAAGCCTCCGGCGGGATGCCAGGGC
>CACZZH010000060.1 GCA_902785635.1 uncultured Lachnospiraceae bacterium | reverse complement strand
CAGGGATACGGTCCGCAGGCCGGTTATAACGGTGCGCAGGGATACGGTCCGCAGGCTGGTTATAACGGCGCGCAGGGATATGGTCCGCGCAGCGGTCATGGTACAGCGCAGATGGGAAGAGCACAGGAAGGAAGAACTTCCCGCCAGGCACGGCCGCGCGGGAGCAGCCGTACAGGCTCAGCGGGATATGATCCCGGAAACCGGAAGAAAAGACCCGGAAAGAAAAGAAAGATCTGGCCGGTCATACTGATCATTATTCTCCTGCTGCTACTGGCAGCCGGCGGCATACTGATGCTTAACCTGGGAAAAGTGAGCAAGGAAAAGCTCAATGAGATACTGGTGAATACCGGTATTACCACCGGATCCGGATACCGCAACATCGTGCTGTACGGTGTGGATTCCCGTGAGGGAAAGCTTACGAGTGAGGCACACAGTGATACGATCATTATCTGCAGTATCAACCGGCGATCAAAGGAAGTAAAGCTGGCTTCGGTATATCGTGATACATATCTGGATAATACGAACGGCGAATACCGTAAGGCGACGGAATGCTATTATTTCGGCGGCCCGGAGCGGTCGATCAATATGCTGAATAAGAATCTGGATCTGGATCTGTCGGATTTCATTACCGTGGACTTCGGCGCTGTGATCGAGATCGTTGATGCACTCGGCGGAATCGATCTGGAGATCACACCGGAGGAAATGGAATATATCAACGGTTACTGTGTGGAAAACAGCCAGGTGACCGGCGTTGGGTACACACCGCTGTCTGAATCGGGCATGGTCCATCTGGACGGCATCCAGGCGCTGGCATACAGCCGGATCCGTTATACCGAAGGATGGGATTTCAAACGGACAGAACGCCAGAGAATGGTGATCAGCCTGTGTTATCAGAAAGCAAAAGCCAAGGGCATCCCTGCGCTTGTGTCTATGGTTACAAAGATTCTTCCCAATATCGCGACCAGTTTAAGTACCACGGAACTGGTCAGCCTGGTTTCAACGGTGGCAAGCTACAATATCGGTGCGGAGACGGGGTTCCCGTTTGATCAGACACCTGCCGTTGTGGATGGCAGCGATGTAGTGGTGCCGGTAAATCTTGCCGCAAATGTAACACAGCTGCACAGTTTCCTGTTCGGAGAAGAAGGATACACACCGTCGCAGACTGTTCAGGAGATCAGCAATGCGATAGCTGAAAGATCGGGGATCTACTGATGAATAAAGAAGTGACAGTGATCATTCCCACCTGGAAGCCGGGGAGGGAACTGACACAGCAGCTGCTGCGCCTGAAGCGGCAGAGCGTCCCGCCGGAGAGAATTCTGATCATCAACACGGATGAGAAATACTTCCGGGAGGAACTGATACCGGACTGGGCGGGCATTTCACTGCTGCATATAGAAAAACGTATGTTTGATCATGCCGGGACCAGGGATATGGGTGCCCGGATGAGCAGCACACCGTATCTGCTGTTTATGACGATGGACGCACTTCCGGCAGATACACATCTGATCGAACGCCTGCTCGAGGCTTTTGAGGATGAACATACGGCAGCGGCGTATGCACGGCAGCTTCCGAAGAAGAACTGCCGGAGAGCGGAGCGCTGTGTACGGGCTTTCAATTATCCTGCTGACAGTACTGTGCAGCGCTTGGAGGACCTGCCGGAGCGTGGAGTCAAAACGTATTTCTGCTCGAATGTCTGCGCCATGTATCGGGCAGATGTCTACCGGAAGCTTGGAGGATTTTCATATCCTGCGATCTTCAATGAAGACATGGTTTTTGCCGGCATGGCAGTGCAGCAGGGATGGCAGATCGCATACTGTGCGGATGCAAGAGTCTATCATTCTCATAATTATACTGCGATACGGCAGTTCCGGCGCAATTTCGATCTGGGGGTCTCCCAGAAACAGCATCCGGAGATCTTTGAAGGAGTTGCATCCGAGGGAACAGGGCTGCGCATGATCCGCACAGTTGCCGCCGGTCTTGCAAAGGAAGGTGCCTTCGCGAGTATTGCGGAACTGCTCTGGCAGAGCGGCTGGAAATATGCCGGATACCTTGCCGGCCGCAGCTATGAAAGGCTGCCGAGGTTCTGGATCATGCGTTTTACCATGAACCCGGACTACTGGAAGAAAGCATGATAAGGTGAAAATATGAATGATCAGAATAACCGCAGTGATACAAATCATACAGATCAGCCATACCGTTACTGCATGATGTGCATGCGTTCGGAAAAGGATGCAGGGAAGCTGATCCGTATGCCCGGCAATATGTGTCTGTGCCAGGACTGCATGCAGAGATCCATGGATATGATGAGCAGTCCGGATTTCCTGAATCAGATCCGGCTTCCCAACGGGCTGGATCCGCAGGCGATCTTCGGAAATCTGATGCCGCCGGCAGGCTCCGGAGCTGATGCGGGCGGGAGTCCGCATTCTGCGGCTGATCCGGGAAAGGACGTAACAGGATCCGGAGAAAAGGAAAATGAAGCGGAGCCCGATCAGGAAGAAACTTCGGACGGAACAGAAAAAGGCCCGGAGCGCAGGACGATCAGTATCTTCAATCTCGGAAACCTGTTCGGACAAAACCCGCAGCCGAGAAAACGTACTGCAAAAAAGAAGGAGGCCCCGGGCATTCTGGACCTGAAATCGGTTCCGGCACCGCACAAGATCAAGGCGATGCTGGATGAGTATGTGATCGGACAGGACCATGCCAAGAAAGTATTGTCGGTAGCTGTATACAATCATTATAAGCGGATCTTTACCAATACCATGGATGAGATCGAGATCGAGAAATCCAATGTGCTGATGCTTGGCCCGACGGGATGCGGAAAAACTTATCTTGTCCGGACGCTTGCCAGAGTATTGGATGTGCCGCTGGCGATATCTGACGCCACATCCCTTACGGAAGCCGGCTATATCGGTGACGATATTGAGAGCGTGGTCTCAAAACTTCTGATGGAAGCAGATGAGGATGTGGAACGCTGCGAGAAGGGTATCGTTTTCATTGACGAGATCGATAAGATCGCAAAAAAGAAAAACGCGCATCAACGGGATGTGAGCGGTGAGTCTGTACAGCAGGGGCTGCTTAGCCTACTGGAGGGAAGCAGCATCGATGTGCCGGTCGGTGCGAACAGCAAGAACGCCATGGTACCCATGGCTACTGTGAACACAAGAAATATCCTGTTCATCTGCACGGGAGCATTTCCGGGACTGGAGGACGTAATAAAAGAGCGGCTCAATAAGACGGCTTCCATTGGTTTCCAATCAGAGCTGAAAGACCGCTATGACAAGGATCCGGATATCCTTACTGCCGTTACCCCGGAGGATCTTCGCAAATACGGGATGATCCCGGAGTTCATCGGGAGGCTGCCGGTCATCTGTCCGCTGCGTTCCATGACCAAGGAAATGCTGGTCTCCATTATGACGGACCCGAAGAATGCGATCCTGCGGCAATATCAGAAGCTGCTTGAACTTGACGAAGTCCGTCTCGAATTTGATGATTCCGCTCTGGAAGAGATCGCCCGGAAGGCGATGGAACGAGAGACGGGAGCCCGCGGACTTCGGGCTGTGATCGAAGACTTCATGCTGGATATCATGTATGAGATCCCTAAGGATGAAAATATCGGAAAGGTTGTGATCACCGGAGATTATATCCGGAAACAGGGACTTCCTCAGATCACCATGCGGGAAAGTATGCCGAAACGCCTTGCTGATCCTGATCCTTCTGTAAAAGCATCCAGATAAAAACAGAAAAAATGAAAAAACCGGTTGACATATACCAGATTGTATGCTATTTTGAAAGGTACTTGCCAACCGGTAAACTTTGCATGGCACCTTCTGGTGCTCACGTGTAAAGGAGGAAATCAACGCATATGGGTGAAGTGCATGAAGTTCAGGATGTGCAGGAGAAGTTTCTGAAGATCCTGGAGTCTTTGCTGCAGCAGGCAAAAACGAAAAAAAACACACTGGAGTACGATGAGATCCTCAAAAGTTTTGAGGGAATTGAGCTGACCGAGGACAAGATGGATGAGATCCTGGAGTACCTCGAGAAGAACAATATTGATGTACTTCAGGGCAAGTCCCTGGATGATCCGGTGGATGAACTCCTCCTGGAGACGGAGGATGATATCATTCCGGATGAAGACGAGCCGGAACTGATCGACGATGTGGATGTCCTTGAGGGTGTGAGCACCGAGGACCCGGTACGTATGTACCTGAAGGAGATCGGCAACGTGCCTCTGCTGACCAGTGAAGAAGAAGTGGAACTTGCAAAACGTGTCGAATCAGGGGACCAGGAAGCGAAACAGAAGCTTACCGAGGCCAATCTTCGGCTGGTGGTCAGTATTGCCAAGAAATATGTCGGACGGGGAATGCCGTTCCTGGATCTCATTCAGGAGGGCAACATGGGCCTGATGAAGGCTGTTGACAAATTCGACTATACGAAGGGCTACAAGTTTTCCACTTACGCTACCTGGTGGATCCGTCAGGCGATCACCAGAGGAATCGCAGATACCGGAAGGACCATTCGTGTACCGGTCCATATGGTTGAGACCATCAATAAAACATTGCGGATGACAAGGACACTGCTGCAGGAGCTGGGCAGGGAACCTACTCCTGAAGAAGTGGCTGACCGTCTGGGTGTGCCGGTTTCCCGTGTGCGCGAAGTTCTCAAGATCTCACGTGATCCGGTGTCGCTGGATACGCCGATCGGCGAAGAGGATGACAGCCATCTTGGTGATTTCATCGAGGATGATTCGGCACAGTCTCCTGCTGATTCCGCCGCCTTCTCCATGCTCAAGGAGGAGCTGGACCAGGCTCTTCGTTCTCTTACCGAACGTGAGCGTCAGGTCGTGCGTCTGCGGTTTGGCCTGGAAGACGGAAGAGCCCGTACTCTGGAGGAAGTCGGACGCGAGTTTAATGTGACCCGTGAACGAATTCGCCAGATCGAGGCGAAGGCGCTGCGCAAACTCCGCCATCCGACCAGAAGCAAACGTCTGAAGGACTTTTTGAATTAAATAAAGATATGAAAACTGCCGCACCGGTTCATCCGGTGCGGCAGTATTTTTAGTGCTTCATTTTCTGATCAGATCATTTTCAGATCACAGTGCTCTTTCTCAGGCAGCGTCATCAGCGCTCTCTACCATATCCAGCAGGCTGGAGGGATCTACAGCCTGTGCAGATGCTGCATCAGCGGGAAGAACGATCTCAACCGGTGTTTCATAATCATAGGTGATATCGATAGCAGCTGCATTTACGCTGAGGTTCACTTCATAAGCATTGCCGTTTTCGTCTGCTCCGAAGAGGGAAGATACCATCGCTGCGATCGTGGTCAGATCGCTGCCTTCCAGGTCGAAATGTGCGGACATGGGACGGAAAGTCTCGGTATCTACACACATCTGAAGATTGAATACCAGGCCGGAAAGAAGCTGGCTGTAGGAGTCAAGCTCTTCTTTGGTTACGCCTTCCGGAAGCTGACCAAGGAACGGCTCAGCAAGCAGATAGATCTCATTAAAGGTTGCGCTGGTGGAAAGAACATAGCATTCTTTGCCGTTTACATTCATCGGTTCGGGATCAAGCTTAAAGGTGAACGGAAGAGAAGAAAAGTCAAATTTCATTTCCTTCATCTGATCCATTGCTGCAGTGATCTGGGAAGCATCGGTGGTAGTCTTGGTCCACTGAGGAGCTTCTTCACCTTCCATGGTTACCTTGGTGTACATAGCGAACTGGTTGCCTTCTTCCATGACACCGTAAATATTGGCTTTCATGTTCAGGTTCTGGCCCATTGCGGAAACCGCCATATCCATATCAGCCGCAAGTCCAAGCGGGTTCATGGTCATGCCCATGGTCTCTTTGCCGTCAGCTTTGATTCCAAGTGTCATATCCGCAGCGGGAACTGCAATATTTACATCAAAATTGATGCCTGCATCTGCGCTTACCTGCTCCATGTTGAAGCCGGCTTCCTGGGATTTTGCGAGAACGTCTTCTGCGGTGAGTGCGCTGTCAAATCCTGTGAGCATGGAAAAAGAAGCTGCTCCGAGAATGATCGCGCCGATCAAAAAGTTTTTCTTCATAGTTTTCAGTTTCCTCCTATTAATCATTCTAATTGGTTTGGTCCCATTCCGAACTTCACCCGGTTCGTTCGGAATTTTCGGGTAAAAAACCCGAAATTCGGTTTCAGTATAGCATTAAATAACTGTAATGTCCAGAAATGCTTTAAGCAGGTTTCTTTTTTGTTCCTTATGATTTTCTGATTTTTCCAACTGCAGCTGGAAAGAAGGAAAGGATTCTGATATGATAACAACTCAGGTGGAACGGTTAAAGCCACTGATGAAGGAGAAGATCAAAGATGCGATATACATACGAAGAAGCGAACGCTTACATTGCGGAAGTACCTAAATTTACAAAGACAAATGAGCCGTCCAACACGGTAGAACTGCTGGACCGCCTGGGCCATCCGGAGGATGCCTTCAAGGTGATCCATGTTGCCGGTACAAACGGGAAGGGATCTGTATGTGCTTTTCTGGAGGGGATGCTGCGAGCTGCCGGCTACCGGACTGGTCTTTTTACCTCGCCGCATCTGGTGCGGATCAATGAACGCTTTCAGATCGACCGGCAGGAAATATCGGATGAGCGCTTCACCGGAGCGTTCAACGTGGTGAAGGAAGCGATCGATCAAATGGTAGCGGAAGGGTTCCATCATCCCACTTATTTTGAGATTCTTTTTGCTGTTGGAATGGTCGCTTTCCGGGAAGAAAAGATCGAATGCCTGGTGATGGAGACTGGTCTGGGAGGAAGGCTGGATGCCACGAATACGGTCGCCCATCCGGTATGCTGCGTGATCACTTCCATCAGTCTG
Source organism: uncultured Lachnospiraceae bacterium (assembly GCA_902785635.1). Classification (GTDB taxonomy): domain Bacteria; phylum Bacillota; class Clostridia; order Lachnospirales; family Lachnospiraceae; genus Merdiplasma. Next base: position 16,261 of record CACZZH010000060.1, on the reverse strand, counting down.
GATCATACCGCCGTGCTCGGAGATACCGTGGAGCAGATCGCCGGGGAAAAAGCAGGAATCATAAAGGAAGGAATCCCGGTCGTCTATGATGCGACAGACCGCCGTGCAGAAGGTGTGATTCAGGCGCAGGCTGTGAAAATGCATGCACCGCATTTTCCCTTTTATCCGCAGATGGCGCAGATCACACAGCGTTCGGACAAAGGCATTGCTTTTGTCCTGAATAACAGGTATTATGACTATGTATCGGTATCTCTGCCGTTCCTGGCGGATTACCAGGCTGCCAACTGTTCGATCGCCATGATGGCGATGAAGGCCGCTGCGCAGACCGGTCTGCTGGGAGAGCGGGCGGAGCAGATGGATGACCGCATGATCTGCGAGGCTGTTTCAAAAGTACGCTGGAACGGAAGGATGGAGATGATCCTCCCGGATGTCGTGATCGACGGAGCTCACAATGCAGACGGGATCGCCCAGTTCCTGCAGACTGTGTCACACATCAGCAGTTCACGGAAGGTCTCGCTGCTGTTTGCAGCAGTTGCTGACAAAGATTATGAGGAAATGATTCGTGAGATCTGTGCATGTGCACCTTTCACCAGCATAACGGTGACCCAGGTGGGAGAAAGCCGGCAGGTGGATGCGCAGGTGTTCTCTGATATTTTCCGGAAGTATACGAAGGCACCTGTCTTTGTAAAAAAGGATGTCCGGGAAGCGTTCCTGCTGGCACTGGAGCAAAAAGAGGACAGCATGCTTTTCTGCGCGGGTTCCCTGTATCTGGTGGGCGAGATCAAGGCGATTCTGGAGGAAAAGAAAGTACAAAGCCACTGACGTTCACGCTGCCGGAGCAGTGTGAATGGTAAAAGAGGAAATAATCGATGATCAATTATGAGGAAGAACTGAAAAAGTTTCATCCGAGCATGGATGTCAATGAGGCAGAGGATGCCATTTACAGCAGAGATCTGACTGATATGACGGATATTCTGAAAGAACTGCTCAGTGAAGAGAAGGAAAAGAAAAAACGATGAGATGTATATACTGCAACACTCCGCTCACGGGAATGATCTACTGTCCTGGCTGCGGAGCGGATGTCTCACTGGAAAAGCGGATCGGGCGTATCTCTAACCTGCTTTATAATCGGGCGCTGGAGAAAGCTTCCATCCGGGACCTGTCAGGGGCGATCAGCTGTCTGAAACAGAGTCTGAAATTCAATAAAGAGAATACAGATGCCCGGAATCTCCTGGGACTGTGCTACTATGAGACCGGTGAAGTGGTATCAGCGCTGTGCGAATGGGTGATCAGCAAGAACCTGAAAGAAGAGGACAACCTGGCGGAGCATTTTCTTGACTGCCTGCAGGGGGACCGCAATCAGCTGGATGTGATCAACCAGAGCATCCGCAAATATAACCAGTCTGTGGAGTACTGTAACCAGAACCATGAGGACATGGCTGTCATGCAGCTGAAAAAAGTGGTCGCACAGAACCCGAAATTTGTGCGGGCACAGCAGCTGCTTGCCCTGCTGTATATGAAACGCCAGGAGTATGAAAAAGCCAGACGTCTGCTGCGCAAATCCGCCGCGATCGACAACACCAACACCACCACTCTTCGTTATCTTTCGGAGATCGAGGAGATCACCGGGAAGAGCTATGCTTTCGGGTCAAGGCGCAGGAAATCCGAGGATTCTCAGGAGGAGAGCGGAAGTACGCTCCGGTATATAAGCGGCAATGAGATGATCATTCAGCCGACGACCTTCCGTGACAGTTCCACGATCGCGACCTTTATCAATATCGGGCTGGGAATCCTTCTGGGAGGTGCACTCATCTGGTTTCTGGCGGTCCCTGCAAGCAGACAGACCATTCAGGAAAATGCGAACCGTCAGGTTACGGATGCCAATCTGAAGCTGGCTTCCGGAACAGCACAGCTGCAGGATCTTCAGGATGAGATCAGTTCCTACGAAAGACAGATCCAGGCGGCGAACCAGGAGAGAGATGATGCGCTCGGAAAAGTAAAGAGCTATGATGAACTTCTCACGGCTGCCGGACAGTATGTTTCCGGTGACCAGGTGAATGCAGTGGAGGCACTGGGGTCTATACGGGAGGAAGATCTGGAGGGAAGCGCAAAAACACTTTATGACAACATGAAGGGCGGCGTAAGCGATGTGCTCTTCAACCAGTATTATACAGCAGGGACGACCGCATATGCCGGCAGGGATTACCGTACTGCTGCAGAACAGCTGACGCTTGCGGCGGAAACGGATGAGAACGGTTCACAGGCAAATTATTTTAATGCGCTGTATTATCTTGGTTTTGCCTATTATAATCTGAAGGAATATGCACAGGCAGACGAAGTGTTCAATACGATCATGGAGAAATTCCCGTCCAGGGCTTATGAGGTCCAGCCTTATATTACCGGACAGGGCAATGCGGGGGGAACCGCCGGCGTCTCTTCCGGTTCGGGAAGTTCCCAGGGGGAGGCTTCCATGAATCAGGATTCCATCACCGTATACGGTCAGGATTCCAATAATCAGGATTCCTATGGTCAGAGTTCCTATGATTCGTACGGCAATTATGGTACAGGTTCTGCATATACTTATGATCCGTCTCAGGTAGCATGGACGGATCCGTATACCGGACTGCACTATGATGCATACGGCAATCTGCTGGGATGATCTGTGCGCAGCAGGTGCTGCCGTCGCAGAGATAGGGCAGCGCACAGCAGTTGTATGGCTGAAAGCTGTCAGTTATTACAGGGTTTACACAGGGGAAGGAAATGGAAACAGTAATAGAACGTGAAGCACCGGAGGAATGGGATCCGGGGCAGGAAGCGTGGAATGGAGAACGGGCATTTTATACCAAGGAAGAGCTTGATGAAAAGGTGATCGTTCCGACGGTCGTAGAACAGGATCTGAAGCGCATTATCAGCGACAGACTGGAACAGTGCGGATTATATTTCAGGGTGTTTTCCAGAATCAAGACGGCAGCATCCATGGAAAAGAAATTCAGCCGGAAAGAATATGGAGAGGATCATAAGATCCAGGATCTGATTGGTGTGCGCATCAATGTATACTTTGATGATGATGTGGACATCTGCAAACATATCATGGAACATACATTTGAGGTTCTGGAATGGTCTGCTTCGGACCGGAGCGAGGATGAATTCAAGCCGACCAAACTCAACGGTGTATTCCGGCTGCCGGAGTATCTGAAGACACAGATCTCACCGGCGACCTGGGGGATGTGTATCGACGACACTTTTGAGATCCAGCTGAAGACAATGTTCTTTGAAGGATGGCATGAGATCGAGCATGACATGCGTTATAAGGGAGAAGAACTGTGGAAGGATTATCCCGGGTTTTCCCGGTTCTTCAACAGTATTCTGGCTACGCTGGAGCTGTGTGACAAGTCCATGGTATCTCTTTTCGAAGATCTGGGGCATGAGCTTTACAAATCCGGCAACTGGACCGATATGATCCGCAGTCATTTCCGTATTAAGATGGGAGATGCTGCCATGTATCCGGAAGTGGTGCAGCGGCTGAACGAGGATCAGGTGCAGACAGTGGACAGTATCGCCAAGCGGGTCTACAAGACCAGCAAGCCCGTACTTGTAGATCTTCTGCTGCGAAGAACGAGGCGTGTTCCGATCAATGTCAATACGATCATTGCGCTGTTGAACGATTCCCTGTTCCATGACAGTACCCTGGCAGCGATCTTCCGGCAGCGTGACGTATATAATGACGGCCGGGAAGAGAGCGTAGGAGAATCCCGCCATTATATTATGAACCCTCTCGTGCGCCATGATGTATTCCGCATGAAGACATGGGTGAACGGAAGCAGGATACGCCAGATCGAGAACCCCTCTGCCAGGGAGATCTTCGACAGGGCCTCCCAGGCGATCTACAGCTGGGTGCTGACCAAGTACAGTCCGCTGTTTCCCGGAGCTCCCAAGGAGATCTCCTCATGGAAGGCGGATATTCTGGGCTTCCATGTTGAGGTGATCTACCGGTCGAGAGAACTGTTCATGAAAACGCATGTCCGCCACATCGATCCGGATATAGGCGGCCGCATCTGGTACACAGATGCCAGGCTGATGCCGGATGAGATCGGCCGGATCATTCTGGACGTACGCAACGGGTACGCGGAACCTCAGAGTGAACATATATCGGAAGAAGGAACTGTGATGTTCTTCAGCTATCCGGGCTTTTATAAGAGTATCGTGGACGGCGTCGGTGTGATGAACGGCATTGAATGCTATAATCGCAGAAGGATCGTACGCGAGGAGCAGATCCCCGCTGTTGTACATGCGATCCGTGATCCGGAGAACCGCTTCCCTGTGGTGCTGATCATCTCCGCTTCCACAGAGGACGGACAGATGGATGAAAGCTGGCTTGGCCAGTTCAGGGTCTCAGATTTTACACGTACCGTGTGGCGTTATGCACATGTGTTCACCTGCTATGAAGACGTGGGAAGAGGGATCCTGCGAAGACTGGATGGCGAGGACGCTGCCGCCGGGGAAGCAATTCCGCAGATGATCATTTTCTGGGCGGACGGAGAGCGGGATCAGTACGGACCGGAGGATGTGGCGAACTGCAGTTACGGCCGTCATCTGGAGACGAGAGACGATACGCGTACTTATGATATCGTGCATGGCGGACAGGCTTTTTACCATCAGATCGTTACAGACCTGCGCGAGCAGAATGTGGAAATGCCGGTAGATATAGAAGAGATCGATTAAGTATACCTTAGTACAGCTCTGAACCTGTAATGAAGCGAATACATGGAAGAGAAAGAAATTTTTGGAAAATTAGTACTCACCTCTTGACAGTGCTAACAATCTGCGCTATATTCATACCATCCTCGAACGAAAGCATGTTCGAAAGGAGGGATGATATGAATATTCAGAAATTTACACAAAAGTCAATACAGGCAGTTAATGAACTTGAAAAGATCGCTTATGAATTCGGCAATCAGGAAGTGGAGCAGGAACATCTGCTGATGAGTCTTCTGCGCCAGGAGGACAGCCTGATCCTGAAACTGGTGGAAAAGATGGGCATCCAGAAAGAGCATTTTCTGGAGCGCCTGGAGCAGCTGATCGCCGGGAAGCCAAAGGTGTCCGGCGGACAGGTGTATATCGGACAGCATCTGAACAAAGCACTGGTGAGCGCAGAGGATGAGGCGAAACAGATGGGAGACGAATATGTCTCGGTAGAACATCTTTTCCTTTCTCTGCTGGATCATGCAAGTCCTTCCATGAAGGAATTCTTCAAGGAATACGGGATCACACGCGAGCGTTTTCTGCAGGCGCTGGTCACAGTGCGGGGAAATGTACGGGTCACTTCCGACACTCCAGAGGATACGTATGACTCCCTGAACAAATATGGCGAGGAACTCGTGGAAAAAGCCCGCCGGCAGAAGATGGATCCGGTGATCGGCCGCGACAATGAGATCCGGAACGTGGTACGGATCCTGTCAAGAAAGACAAAGAACAATCCGGTACTGATCGGTGAGCCCGGCGTGGGGAAAACAGCCGTGGTGGAAGGCCTCGCGCAGCGTGTTGCGAGAGGAGATGTACCGGAAGGTCTTAAAAACAAAAAGATCTTTTCTCTGGATATGGGCGCCTTGGTAGCTGGAGCCAAATACAGAGGAGAATTTGAGGAACGTTTAAAGGCCGTACTGGAGGAAGTGAAGAGCAGCGACGGTGAGATCATTCTGTTCGTGGATGAACTTCATCTGATCGTCGGAGCCGGGAAGACCGACGGCGCAATGGATGCCGGAAACATGCTTAAACCGATGCTGGCGCGTGGTGAACTGCATTGCATCGGTGCCACTACTCTGGACGAGTACCGGGAGTATATTGAGAAGGATAAAGCGCTTGAGCGCCGTTTCCAGCCGGTGATGGTGGATGAACCCACGGTGGAAGACACGATCTCGATCCTTCGGGGACTGAAAGAGCGGTATGAAGTTTATCACGGTGTGAAGATCGCAGACAGTGCTCTGGTCGCGGCGGCAACGCTGTCCCATCGGTATATTTCCGACCGTTTTCTCCCGGATAAAGCGATCGATCTGGTGGATGAAGCCTGTGCTTTGATCAAGACAGAACTGGACTCGATGCCTACGGAACTGGATGAGATGCGGCGCAGAATCATGCAGATGGAGATCGAGGAAGCCGCTCTCAAGAACGAGACAGATCATGCCAGCAAAGAGCGTCTGGAGAATCTGCAGCGTGAGCTGGCAGAACAAAGAGACGCTTTTAATGCAAAGAAAGCACAGTGGGATAATGAAAAGGCCAGCGTGGAAAACCTTTCTTCCCTTCGTGAGCAGATCGAGGATCTGAACCGCCAGATCGAGATGGCAAAACAGAACTACGATCTGAACAAGGCAGCGGAGCTGCAGTACGGCAGGCTTCCCAAGCTTCAGCAGCAGCTGGAGATCGAAGAAGAGAAGGTAAAGAACCGCGATCTGTCCCTGGTACATGAAAGTGTGACAGAGGAGGAGATCTCCCGGATCATCTCCCGCTGGACAGGAATTCCGGTAGCGAAACTGACACAGGGAGAACGGGCAAAGATACTTGCGCTGGGTGATCAGCTTCATCAGCGTGTAGTCGGCCAGGATGAAGCTGTGCAGCGTGTTACGGATGCGATCTGGCGTTCCAAAGCCGGTATTAAGGATCCTACGAAGCCGATCGGATCCTTCCTGTTCCTTGGACCTACCGGTGTAGGGAAAACGGAGCTTGCGAAGACACTGGCGGAGAATCTGTTTGATGATGAGCAGAACATGGTGCGAATCGATATGAGCGAGTACATGGAGAAATATTCCGTGTCCCGTCTTATCGGAGCACCTCCGGGATATGTAGGCTATGAAGAAGGCGGCCAGCTTACTGAGGCTGTACGCCGGAAACCGTACAGCGTGGTGCTGTTCGATGAGATCGAAAAAGCACATCCGGATGTTTTCAATGTGCTGCTTCAGGTGCTTGATGACGGACGTATCACCGATTCCCAGGGGAGAACGGTAGACTTTAAGAATACGATCCTGATCATGACCTCAAATATCGGCTCTACCTATCTTCTGGATGGGATAGGAAGCGACGGAGAGATCACAAAGCAGGCGCAGGATATGGTCATGAATGACCTTCGTGCCCATTTCCGCCCCGAATTCCTGAACCGTCTGGATGAGATCATCCTGTTCAGACCTCTCACAAAAGAGAATATCGGACACATTGTAGACCTGATGATGGAAGGGCTCAATCGTACACTGTCTGATCAGGAGATTCGTCTGGAGCTGACGGAGGCCGGCAAAGAGTATGTAGTGTCCGGAGGATATGATCCGGTATACGGTGCCCGTCCGCTGAAACGTTATCTGCAGAAGAATGTGGAAACTCTTGCCGCGCGCATGATCCTTTCCGGAGAAGTGCACCAGGGGGATACCATTGTGATCGACGCCTCAGGGGATGAGCTGAGCGCTTCTGTTCGAAAGACAGAAGAAAAAGAAAATGCATGACAACAGAAAAAATGATCTCGAGGCTGGCGCTTACAGGGCGTCAGCCTTTTCTGTTTGGGAAAATCGGCTCTGCATCAAAGACCGTCCATTGACAGCGTGAGCTTTGGAGGATACAATTATCTTTGTTTGTGTCGGAAGACACTGTGATACTGAGAAAAGAAGGAGCTTTTATGGACGAGAATTCAAGGAAACGTATCAGTAATATTATTCGGATCTCCTCTATGGTGATCGTAGTGGGAGTGATGATCGTTCTGATCTGGGCGGCTTATACTGCAAGAATCGATGAAATGTTCTATAAAGTAGCTTTGTGTGTGATGCTGTTTGCATTCTGGATCGCAAACGATGTTGTTGAACCGATCGTTACAAAAGCCTTTGATGACCGGACACCGGAGCAGATTCGTGCTTACAGGATCTTTGCGCTGCTGAATCTGGTAGGTTACACAGGACTTGCATTCTTCGCCATGTCGGTAGGCGGCAGCAATGGCATCTACGGTGCCCTCGTGTTTGCCGTTACGATGATGTATAAGAAGCGGTTCCTGAACAAATATCTCGGAATCGAAGAAGTGGATGAAGAGGAGCAGGCTCCGGAAGAAATAACCGCTGAGCAGGAAACTGACAAAGAAGCTGAGCAGGAACCCGGAAAAGAAGAGAAAGAAGCTGAGCAGGAACCCGGAAAAGAAGAGAAAGAAGCTGAGCAGGAGCCCGGAAAAGAAAAGAAAGAAGCTGAGCAGGAGCCCGGTAAAGAAGAGGAGTGACCGTAAATGGATCTGTTTGAATATGCGGCCTCCCGTCAGAAAGAGACGGAATCACCGCTGGCTTCCCGGATGCGTCCGCGTACGCTGGAAGAAGTGGTGGGGCAGGAACATATCATCGGAAAGGATAAGCTGCTCTATCGGGCGATAAAGGCAGATAAGCTTCGGTCTGTGATCTTTTACGGGCCGCCGGGCACCGGCAAGACAACTCTGGCAAAGGTAATTGCCGGTACGACCAGCTCCCTGTTCCGTCAGATCAAATTAAAACAAGAACGTGATGCTGAAATTAAAGTGGTGAAAGAACTTCTTCCTTTTGTAGAGGATGGAACGGTGATTCTGATCGGGGCTACCACGGAGAATCCTTATTTTGAGGTAAACAGTGCTCTGCTCAGCCGGTCGATCATTTTCGAACTGTATCCTCTTTCTGAGAAGAATATCCTGGAGCTGATCCGCCGTGCGGTCACGGATGAAGAACGGGGCATGGGCCTTTATCACGCGGTCATGGATGAAGATGCCGCCGTTTTTCTTTCTCAGATCAGTGAAGGCGATGCCAGGGCAGCACTGAATGCGGTAGAGCTGGGTATCCTGACAACTTCACCCGGCCCGGATGGCCGCATCCGTATTACTTTGGAGACTGCACAGGAGTGTATTCAGAAAAGAGCCGTGCGCTATGAGCGGGACGGCGATAACCACTATGATGTCATCTCTGCTTTTATCAAAAGCATGCGCGGTTCCGATCCGGATGCCGCAGTCTTTTATCTGGCGAAGATGCTCTATGCCGGCGAAGATATCCGTTTCATTTCGCGCAGGATCATGATCTGCGCCTCTGAGGATGTGGGAAATGCGGATCCGCAGGCACTTCAGGTAGCTGTTTGTGCTGCCCAGGCGATCGAGCGGGTTGGAATGCCGGAGGCTCAGCTGATTCTGGCACAGGCTGCTCTGTATGTGGCATCAGCCCCGAAAAGCAATTCTGCGACCACTGCGATCTTTGATGCGATGCAGGCAGTAAAAGAAGTATCGACCAGGGTTCCTGCTCATCTCCGGGACAGCCATTATCCAGGGGCGGCAAAACTGGGAAGAGGTATCGGTTATGAGTATGCTCATGATTACCCGAAGCATTTTTCCACACAGAGATACCTGCCGGAGGAGCTTGGAGACCGGAAATTCTATATACCCTCCGATAACGGGTATGAGAGAAAGATCCGGACTTATTTAGACTGGCTGCACAGCCCCGATAAGGAATGAGGCTTTTGACACCAACATCTTTATATAGTAGGAGAAAACATACATGAAACAATTCATCAACCAAATGGAAGAGGAGATGGCAGCAGCGTTTGAGAAAGCAGGCTATGATCCGTCTCTCGGGAAGGTAACGGTCTCCAATCGCCCGGACCTTTGTGAATATCAGTGCAACGGTGCGATGGCAGCTGCTAAAAAATATCATAAAGCCCCGTTTGTGATCGCAAACGATGTTGCGGCAGCTTTGCAGGGAAGTCGTGTGTTCGGCGAGGTAACCGTCGTGAATCCGGGGTTCATCAATCTGAAAGCCGATGCGGATTTCCTGAGGGATTATCTTGTGGAAATGTCTGCGGATGAACACCTCTCGGTGGAGCAGTCCAAAGAACCTGAGACGATCATCATCGACTATGGCGGAGCCAATGTCGCAAAACCGCTCCATGTGGGGCATCTCCGTTCAGCAGTGATCGGGGAGAGTATTAAGAGGATCCTGCGAAGTCAGGGACATCATGTGATCGGAGATGTGCATCTTGGAGACTGGGGGCTTCAGATGGGGCTGATCATCACGGAGCTGAAAAAGAGATCTCCCGAGCTTGTATATTTTGATCCCGATTATCAGGGAGAGTATCCGAAGGAGGCACCGTTTACCATTTCCGAGCTGGAGGAGATCTATCCCTGCGCCAGCGGCAGATCCAAGCAGGATCCCGCCTATAAGGAAGAAGCCATGCAGGCTACCTATGAACTTCAGAACGGTAACCGCGGTTATTATGCTCTCTGGGAGCATATCCTTGCAGTATCGGTCGCGGATCTTCGAAAAAATTACGGGAATTTGAATGTAGAGTTCGATCTGTGGAAGAAGGAATCCGACGCGCAGCCCTATATTCCGGATATGGTGGAATATCTGAAAAACAACGGCTACGCCCATACAGATCAGGGGGCACTGGTCGTGGATGTTAAGGAAGAGAACGATACAAAAGAGATCCCTCCCTGCATGATCCTTAAATCAGACGGCTCGTCGCTTTATAATACAACGGATCTGGCTACGCTTGTCATGCGCAGAGAACTTTATGATCCGGATGAAGTGATCTATGTTGTCGATAAGCGTCAGGAGCTGTATTTTACACAGGTCTTCCGCTGCGCCCGCAAAACGAAGATCGTCCGGGATGATACCAAACTTAAATTCCTCGGGTTCGGCACGATGAACGGAAAAGACGGAAAACCGTTCAAGACCCGTGAGGGCGGAGTGATGCGCCTTGAACATCTGATCGCGGATATCGGGGAAGAGATGTACTGTAAGATCACAGAGAACCATGAGACGGATCCGGAGGAAGCAAAGCAGACAGCCCGGCTGGTGGCGCTTTCGGCACTGAAGTACGGGGATCTGTCCAATCAGGCTTCAAAGGATTATATCTTTGACGTCGAGAAGTTCACATCCTTTGAGGGAAATACGGGACCGTATATTCTCTATACGATCGTGCGGATCAAGTCGATCCTTGCGAAATACCGTGAGCAGACGGAGGAGAACTCCGAAATTGAGGAGAAGATCGGTCTTTTCCGGACAGACAGTGAGAAGGATCTGCAGCTTCTTCTTGCACGTTACGGAAGCAGTATAGAAGGAGCGGCTGCGGAACTGGCTCCTCACAAAATCTGCGCCTATATTTACGAATTGGCAAATGCCTTCAATCATTTTTATCATGAGACCAAGATTCTGGCGGAACCGGATCCTGTAAGGAAAGCAGAACTGATCGCACTGATCGATCTTACCAGAGAAGTACTGGAGCGTTCGATCGATCTTCTGGGGTTCTCAGCGCCGGAGAGAATGTAGTCATATAGGGATCTGTCAGGCTGTCTGGGGCTTGACAGGTCCTGTTTTTTTGTTATAATATACAACACAGACGCAATAGCATATCACATATCAAATAAACATCTGCTTTTTCAAGGGCATTTCGCCCGCTTAACGCTGAATATTTACATCAATATTGATCCGTTCAGGATCGGAAGGAGATGGTCGATACGCAGAATGGGACCATTCTGGGGAGCTACCGGATCATCCGGCCGCTGGGAAAAGGCGGCGAAGGAAGTGTGTATCTTAGTATACATCTGCGCACCGGGCAGTATTGGGCATTGAAAGTCATAAAAGGCCAATGGGCAAAAGGACGGCATGAGATGGAAATGCTGAAACGTCTTTCACATCCTTCCCTGCCCCGGATCATTGATATTTTCCGGACAGCTGGTCCTGACGGACAGGAATATGCAGTGCTGGTTACAGAGTATATATGCGGAATGACGTTGGAAAACTGCGTTTGCCGGGACCGCCGGCTTACCCGGAAACAGACCTGGGATGCGGCCTGGCAGCTGGCCGGCGTGCTGGCCTATCTGCATGGACGGAAAGAACCGGTATGTCATCTTGATCTGAAACCGTCTAATCTGATTCTGACACCGGAAGGACGCCTGTGCCTTACAGATTTCGGTTCAGCTGTGCTGCCGGATCACGAAGATCCTGCTGTGCGTTCCGGGACGGATGGCTACGCAGCACCGGAACAGTATGATCCGGAAGGCGTGCTGGATGAACGAACGGATCTTTACGGTTTCGGAGCGGTCCTGTACCGGCTGATCTCCGGGAAAAAGTATTCTCCGATACTTTATCACAGCAGAATTCCCGCCTGTCCGGCACCGATGGAGCGGATCATCAAAAAGTGTCTTGAAAGGGAACCGGACAAACGTTACCAGAGTGCACAGGAACTGCTGAAGGATCTGAGAAGAATAAACAGAAGTACAAAGGCACAGAAGAGGAGAATCAGGCTGTGGAGTGCAGCCTGGATCGGGATCCTGGCTGTCTATGCTGCCGCTTCCGGTGTACTGCGCCAGATCGGGGATACAGCTTCCCGCAACAGAGAATATCAGTCTCTCATGCAGGAGATTCTCAATGCTCCGGAGGAAAAACTGATGCCGCTGTATCAGGAGGCCGTCTTTATGGCTCCTGAACGGAAAGAGGCATGGATCTCATTCATATCATGGAAGGACCGGGACGGATTGCTTTCTCAGGAGGAAGATGTACAGCTGCGTACTCTCCTGCACAGTATGCCGCTCGGCACCGGGATGACCTATGAGGAGATGCTTCAAAAGCACAATACGGCTTATGGGGAAGTGTGCTGTGCTCTGGGAATATTGTACTGGTATGATTATTCCGGGGAAGGAGCCAGGCGGATCGCCCAGGGATGGTTCCGGAAAGCCTGCACGGCAGCAGGAAATACATCAGAAGACATGAGCTGGGTCAAAACAGCGAGACTGTATGTACACGTCGGGAGTTACATTGACAGTTTTGATGTTTCAGGGGGAAGCCGCAACGGTGAAGAAAGCGCATTTGAATATTGGAAGGATACCGGAGAACTTCTGGCGACGGAGGAAACGGAGACATTTGATGAAAGAAAGCGATTGCTTCTGTCTGAGAGCTGCATCAACAGAATGATCATGGATGCAGGAAAACTGTATAACATGGGGGTTTCTGCAGAGCAGCTGCGGGCGAGACTGGATGTTCTGGAGCAGAAGATCCTGAGGCTGGAGGAACAGAAATCAGGGGAAAAGGACATGGCAAAGCAGGCAATTAAGGAGGCGAGAGAGGTACTGAACAGCCTGAAGAAGTAGACTGGCCGTAATGTCCGTTTTCCTGAATGGCTGAGAAAGGAGGAAAAATGCGTCCGAAAAGAATGCGAAAACTGTTGTGGTTGATGGGATTATCTCTTCTGGCGGCCGATGCAGGAGGCCGTATGCCTGGCATGCTCCGGAAGGTGCAGGCGGAAGAAACCAACCGGGAAATATCATCTGAAGTATCTGAAGAAAAACTTACAGAAGAGCCGCCGGAAGCAGCTAAGGAAATGCTGCCGGAAGACATCCCTGCGGAAGAGCCGCCGGAAGCGGCAGTGGAAATGACGGAGAAGGCAGAGCCGGAGCCGGCAGCAGAAGAGGCAGAGCCGGAGCCGGCAGCGGAAGCTGCAGAAGAAGCAGAGCCGGAGCCGGCAGCGGAAGAGACTGCAGAAGAAGGAGCGCCGGAGCCGGCAGCGGAAGAGGCTGCAGCAGAAGAAGAAGGAGCAGCAGAGGAAATGCAGCCGGAAGACATCCCTGCGGAAGAGCAGCTGGAAGCGGCAATGGAAGAAACGAAGGAGGCAGCGCCGGAGCCGGCAGCGGAAGCAGCAGAAGAAGCAGCGCCGGAGCCGGTAGCGGAAGAGGCTGCAGCAGCAGAAGAAGGAGCAGCAGAGGAAATGCCGCAGGAAGAAAGCCCTGCGGAAGAAGAAGCAGCGGAGGAAGAACAGCCAGAAGAGTCAGTGGAAACAGCAGAGGAGGCAGCACCGGAGCCGGCAGCGAAAGAAGCTGCAGAAGAAGCAGAGCCGGAGCCGGTTGCAGAAGAAGCGGAGGAAGCAGCACCGGAGCCGGCAGCGGAAGAGACTGCAGAAGAAGGAGCGCTGGAGCCGGCAGCGGAAGAGACTGCAGAAGAAGCAGTGGAGATGCCGCCGGAAGAGATCCCTGCGGAAGAGCCGCCGGAAGCGGCAGTGGAAATGACGGAGAAGGCAGAGCCGGAGCCGGCAGCAGAAGAGGCAGAGGAGGCAGCGCCGGAGCCGGTTGCAGAAGAAGCAGCAAAAGAAGCGGAGGAAACAGAGCCGGAGCCGGCAGCGGAAGAAGAACCGGCAGCGGAAGTGTCAGCAGAAAAAGCAGCAACGGGGGAAGTGCCTTCGGAAGAAATGCCTCCGGAGGAAATACCGACGGAAGAAATCCATACAGACAAACAGCCGGAAACAGCAATGGAAAAAACGAAGGAGGCAGCGCCGGAAGAGATAATAATGGAAGAGATCCGCACAAAAGAACTGCCAAAAAAGAACGTCCGGACACAGGAAGAGGAAACATCGCTGGAGATGATACAAAAAAACGAGACGGATACAGAAACAAATCCGGAAGAGACAGCGGAGCCAAGCATACCTGCCGGGGGCGGGGAAACGGCAGAAGAGCCTGGGCTGGTTTCGAATGAAGAGACTGTTCTGGGAAAAACGGAGGGATATGCCGGGAGGACAGATCCTGCAGAAGAAACGGAGAATACAGAGAAAAACAGCGATCCGATCTTGCAGATCCATGTGGATGAAAAGGACAGCAAACCGCCTGAAGGATCTGCTCTTGACGGGCAGGAGGGAGAGAAAAAAGAGCCGGTTTATTCAAAGGCAGATCCGCAGGAAACAGGGAATATGGATCTGCAGGTTCGGTTTAAAATCGAAACCGCTCATATTTCCGAAGAGACGCTTTCCGTAACTGCCAGGAGAGAAGATCTCCCAGATGAGGACCTGAAGGTTTCGATGCAGCAGGAAATAAATACCGGGAATATCGAATGCATACTGGAGAATATTCCGAATGACCGGTCAGGGGACGGTATCTATCAGATCACCGCCACAGCTCTTGACAAAAGCGGAAGAACTGTTCTGGCACATGAAGAGATCCGGGTCAACCGGTACGGTTCCAGATATTCTTTCTCTGACGGAAGAGAGGACTGTCTTGCTGAGTCATCCGGAAAGGAGAGGATCATCTGTGAACGAAACCTGGACAAAGTGACGGATGCAGTGGTGATGTGCAGCAGAGACGGAGAGACGATGCAGATGTGCTCTGGTGATCAGCTGCTCATATCTGAGGCTATGGGTCAGGACGGCTGGTATGAATATCTTTACCGCCTTCCGGATGAATTGTTTACGGAAGAAGGGATATATGAAGTGCAGATCTGTTCGAAAGATACAGCCGGAAACAGCTGTAGTCTGGGAGGTGCCGGAGAGACGATGAAGATCATTGTTGACCGTACTGCACCGGAACTGATGGTAACAGGGATAGAGACGGGCAGGGTATATCACGCAGATGAACTGTGGGCGTGCCTGGATATCCGGGATCAGTCACCACTGCAGCAGATCCGTGTGTTCCGCAATGGCGTACTTGAAGGGTGCTGTCCGGGAGATATTGTAAAGGACGGGCTTTTCAAATGGAAGCTGGATCAGGATGATAAATGGCAGACCCTGCAGTTTTCTGTGACAGATGCTTCAGGAAATACGAGTGTATCTGAGCCGGCCGCAGTATATGTGGATGGAGAGCAGTCTGCCATCTGAGCAGCTGTGCGCAGATGCAGACAGCGGCATTGTTTCACTTGCCCGGGTGTGTTACTATATGTCTGTTCGGACAGTTCCGGCTCAGTGTGAAAAAGCATATGTTTTTCCGCAGACGACACGCATAAGAGGACGGCATACGCACGGAAGGGGCACACGGTGATTATTTGCGTTCGACACGGACCCACTCCGCTGAGCTCTCGCTTGACTGCGACTAGTGCTCCGAGGCATTCGCGCATAGACGAAACGCTCTTACCTCGGAGCCCAAGTCTCCGTAAAGCGCAATCTGTGCTGCGTTCCTGTCCTGACAGTCTCACTCCAACAATCACCGTGCACCCCTTCCGTGCGTATGCCTGAGAGCGTAAGTCGGGATACCAAATACAGCTGACAGTTTCTGTTGTTGATGCGTACTCAGCCAGACGGGCCATGGATCGATCCTGTCCCCAATGCCCCGTTCAAACAGAGAAATTCGCTTGGTATGGTGCTTGTGGCTGTCCCTTTCGGGCTCCGATGGGCTATTCGAACAGAGAAATCCGCTTGATATGGTGTTTGTGGCTGTCCCTTTCGGGCTCAAACGGGCTATTCGAACAGAGAAATCCGCTTGATATGGTGTTTGTGGCTGTCCCTTTCGGGCTCAAACGGGCTATTCGAACAGAGAAAT
>CACZZH010000059.1 GCA_902785635.1 uncultured Lachnospiraceae bacterium | reverse complement strand
TAAACCGTCATGCGGTATCTAACTGATTAACACTGTAGCAAAGAGGCTGTGGTTGGAGCCTTTCTGAAACCGTCTATGCGGTAGGAAACAGATACCAATCCACAGCATCTTCAACAACATACCCTATACCAAAGAAAAGGTAAAGATGGGTATATCACTATAATACGAGGAAACAGAATGCATGAAATTATTGACATACGCCCTTCCGGATGCTCCCCACGCTGAGCATGTAGGGATCTATATTCCGGAGAAAGATGCCATTCTTCCTGCAGCCGCAGCCGGCCAGAAAGCTGCTGATATGAACGAATGGATCGTTCTTCTGCAGGATCCCGCTCTTTTTTCAAAGCTCCTTGGAACCATAGAACGTGTTCAGGGCCGATCCGATGCCCCGGCAGATGAGCATCTCATTTCTTCCCTCATTCCATACAGCAAAGTGATCCGGAAAGCTCCCATCCCGCACCCTCTGCAGGATATTATGTGCCTCGGAATCAACTACGCTGCACATGCCGAGGAATCCGCCCGGTATAAACGTGAAGCCTTTGAACGTAACCGGGAATATGCCGTCTATTTTGCCAAGCGCGTGGACGAAGCCGTTGCGGATGGGCAGGATATTCCCAGCCACTCCGGCCTTACCTCCCGCCTGGATTATGAAGTCGAACTCGCGGTCATCCTGGGTCGGGATGCAAAAAATGTGGCCGCTGCAGATGCCATGGACTATGTTTTCGGATATACGATTCTCAACGATGTAAGCGCTCGTGATCTGCAGACCCGTCACAAACAGTGGTATTTTGGCAAAAGTCTCGACGGTTTCTGCCCAATGGGACCATGGATCGTCACAAAAGATGAGATGGACCCGGTCCAGGGAATCCGTTCTTTTATAAACGGAGAGCTGCGGCAGAACAGCACGACCGCTCTGCTGATGTTCGATATTCCGCAGATCATCGAAGAGCTGAGCAGCGGAATGACCCTCAAGGCCGGCAGCATCATTTCCACCGGCACTCCCTCCGGCGTCGGAATGGGATTTGATCCGCCGCGTTTTCTTGTATCCGGCGATATTGTGCGCTGTGAGATCGACGGAATCGGTTCCCTTACCAATACCGTCCGATGAGGCGTGACACGCAAGTCAGTTCTGAGCTGTCCTGAGCAATAAAGACTGAAGATTCAAAAAACTTTGTGGATTGTTTTCTTTCCATCCGTATATTTGCATGTAAATGAAAAAAGAATACAGCTTCTCAGGATCCGCTGCCAGATCGCAGCATTTCCTGAAGATAAAGCCGGCTGCCGGCTCATATACATGAGGAAGGAAAGGTGAACAAACCATGATGATTATTCGAAAGCTCAAAAAATTATTTGAAGACTGGAATGAAGCACTCAGAGAAAGCGCTCCTTATATGAACCGCTGGGGCGGCTGGTACGGATTTTATCCGATAAACTGCTATTGATTTTTTCAGAAACACAATTTCATATGAGACAAAAAGCTGCTTCACGAAGAAACGTGCGCAGCTTTTTTATGTTCCGCAGCCTTCACGCCGCATTTTTTCTCTTAATTGAAATACACCAGATCCTCCGCAGGCGGGTTCACCGCTTTCAGATGTTTTGCGTAAAGAATCGGTCCCTCTCCTCCATACTCCCGTGCATACTCATATTTTACCTGGGCAGTCACTTCTACCCACTGTTTTTGTTTGAGCTTTGCCACATTCTTTGATTTGCATATATAACCGATGAAACGGATATCATTTGCACAGCATGTCATGGCATTTCGTCCGGGAATGAAGCAGTTCTCCGGGAATCTGCGCGGAATCATGACTTTTCCCTTGAAACGGATCGTCTTGCCTTCATATCGTTCCGGTGTGTCAGACATATCCAGGAAAAGAAGGCCATAGTCCGTATCTTCCACCTCAATGATATCCGCATTCAGGTCGTAGGGAGGCTGTTCTTTGCCCAACTCCAGCTGATTGCCGTTTTCATCTTCAAAGGCCAGCATCGCCTGCTGATTCAGAGCCTTTACGGTACGCCGGAATTTGTTCAGATCCATCTCCAGAGAACAACGGTTGAAGATCACCATCTCTGTCTGCATGAAAATATTGCTCAGCAGACTCCGCATATTCGTAAGGTACATTTCAAAGGTACTTCCGTCAACGATCGTGATCGTCTGGACAAGCTCCCAGCGCCTGGGCAGAGCGTTCTGCACAAAGCGGTTGGAATCCCACATTCCGTTAAACTCGACAAATACCCTGTACGGCTTATAATACTTGTGAAATCTTTCAAGATACTCCGGAGTAAGATCCTCCTCTTTATCCACAGTAACGATCTCGATATTATGGCGGGAGTATTCTTTCTCATCATACTCTTCCTCGCCCTCTTCGCAAAGGATCAGAAGGGTCTTTTCCCCATCCGCGAAATCCGGTGAAGCCAGCACATCCTTGATGAAAGTTGTCTTTCCGCTCTCAAGAAACCCTGTGATGAGATATACAGGTACTTCCAGCATTTCGTATCACTCTCCAATCCACCCGGTCTCACATCACAGCCCAAACAGCGCTGCAAGCTTATCTTCCGCAAGCTTGGAGCCGATCACGCACAGACGGCCGGTATACTCCGGTGCTCCTTCACGCAGCTCCTTCTCACCCGGAACCATATCAAAATAGATCCATTTTCCTTCCGGGGTGGGAAGCATGCCCTTTGCGCGGAGAACCATTCCGTAATCCTGTTCGTTCTCCAGCTTCTCAAGAATCGACGAAAGTTCTTCCTGTGTATACTTCCGTGTAGTCTCGCGTCCCCAGCTGGTAAACACTTCGTCCGCATGATGATGGTGATGTCCATGTTCATGTTGATGATCATGATGATGATCATGTTCCTCATGCTCATGGTCGTGATGGTGCTCATGCTCCTCATGTTCATGGTCGTGATGATGTTCATGCTCCTCATGTTCATGCTCCTCATGCTCATGATCGTGATGATGTTCATGTTCCTCATGCTCATGGTCATGATGATGTTCATGGTCATGATGATGACCGCAAATGGGGCATACATCATCCTGGGCTTCTGCAAGCATCTCATCTGCAAGAGATACGGAATTCTCCATTGCGCCAAGGATCTGTGCTCCGGTCAGTTCATCCCAGGGAGTCGTCACGAGCGCTGCATTCGGGTTTTTCTCACGGATCAGTGCTGCCGCTGCGTCAAGTTTTTCCTGGCTGATCTTCTGTGTTCTGCTCAGGATAACGCACCCTGCGCTTTCAATCTGATTGTTATAGAACTCTCCAAAGTTCTTCATATACATTTTTACTTTTGTGGCGTCAGCTACAGCCACAAGAGAATTCACCTTCAGGTCACAGTCCTGAGCGACATCCTCTACCGCACGGCGGACGTCTGAAAGTTTTCCTACGCCTGACGGTTCAATAAGGATCCTGTCCGGATGGAACTGATCCACGACCTTGCGGAGCGCTTCACCAAAATCACCTACCAGAGAGCAGCAGATGCACCCTGAATTCATTTCCGTAATATTGATACCGGCATCTTTCAGAAAACCTCCATCAATACCGATCTCACCAAATTCATTCTCGATCAGCACGATCTGCTGTCCTGCAAAAACCTCTGAGATCAGCTTCCGAATCAGTGTTGTCTTACCGGCTCCGAGGAAACCGGATATAATATCAATCTTTGCCATGCTTTCTCGCCTTCCTTCCATAATTCGATCACAGAATACCCATAGCATTCTCTGACCACACATCATACTACAGGAAAAAGAGAATTGTCAACCGATCTCATTTCAGGAACGCCCCGGCGTTCTTGCAGCCGGGCTGCGCGCGTATCCCATGACTGAAGTCACGGGTATTGCGCGATGAAGAATAAAAAAAAGGCAAAAAAAGAAGGGGTCATTCGATTTTCTCGTCATCGAATGACCCCTTTAAACTGTAATCTGTAGTTTCACTTTATAACCTCTCTTTCTATTAAGTAGTGTCCGTTGTAAAACTAACTATTTCATCGGACCGTCCTCCTTGCCTGAACTTCTTTTCTTCCTGTTCAGTGCTTTTTCTTTTTCTTTGTTTGTAATTGCATTATATATCCACTTTTCACATATGTCAAGTATTTTCTGTTATTATTTTTTGTGTTTTTAAATATTCAGAATATTATTGAATTATCAGATAATTGTTTCACTTTCCTTCGCACACAATTCCAGAAAATGACGGTATACCTTCGTACCGTCGACAGCTCCGTGCATCTGCCGTACGCTCTCACTCACCAGACGCTCCGGATGCCATTGCACACCAATGACCGGAAGCTCCTCATGTGACAGCGCCTCCACCACTCCGTCATCGGAGATCTGGCATACCCGGAGACCTGTCCCGATCTGCCTGACCGCCTGATGGTGCGCACTGTTCACCACTGCACAGCAGCCGTAAAGCGGCTGCAGCCAGCTGTCCTTTGCGATCTGTGAATCATGATAGCTGTCCCCGCTCTCATAATGCTGGTGCCGCGCCTTTGCAGGTATGTCCTGGAACAGATCTCCCCCAAAGCAGATATTGATCATCTGCATTCCGTTGCATATACCCAGAACAGGTTTCTTCCTGTCAATAAAGGTACGGGCTGCATAAAACTGGATCTCATCCGCATGCGGGTCGATTTTCCTGCAGCCGGTATTCTCCTGTCCATATCTTGCAGGATCGATATCCTCCCCGCCCGGGATCACCAGTCCATCGAACCGATCCGGCTGAGCAAGCACCTTCTTTAAGGCATCCATTTCGAAGACTGCTTCCGGAATAGCGCCAAGCAGCCTCAGAACCTGTATATAATTCTTTACGTCCTCCGCTTCTCCCGGTATCAGAATCCGGAACGGATCTTTCCTTATATTATTCATGTTCACTACCCGGAATCCGTTCGCGCGGATCCCGCGGCTATAGTAGCAGGATCCGCGCGATACGCGGTGAATTTGTCAAGTCATAAATATACCGGTCCGGAGATCATGCCAGGCCGGCTTTCTCCAGGATCGTCGGAACATTCTTCTCTGCACCAATGGCCATGACATGTACGCCGTCACAGATGCCTTCGTCTTTGATCTTTGCGATCATTTCGGCAGCCATCTCGATACCGAGCTTTGCCGGAAGTCCCTTCACTCCTTTTTCCTTTCCTTCAGCCGCAGCTGCAGCAAGGCGGTCGATCATATCCTGCGGAACAGCGATTCCGGGAACGTTCTCGTTCATGTATTTTGCCATCCCCGCTGCCTTGAGCGGAATGATACCAGCCATGATGTGGGTCTTGATATTGGCTTTGTCCACTTCATCCATAAAGCGCTTAAAGCTCTCCAGATCAAAGATACCCTGCGTCTGGATGTACTTTGCTCCGGCATCCACTTTCTGACGAAGCTTATTGATCTGCAGGAACAGCGGTTCATATACCGGCGTTACGGCAGCGCCTTTGTAGAATTTCGGAGCTCCTCCGGCCAGTTCGTTGCCGCCGCAGTCATTCCCGGTCGCTTCCATCAGGGAAAGCATGTGCAGAATACCAACGGAATCCAGATCATATACCGGCTTGGAAGCCTTGCAGTCGCCGACGGTCGGATGATCGCCGGTCAAAGCAAGCATGGTGTCGATTCCGAAAGCCGCTGCAGAAAGCATGTCGCCCATGATCGCCATACGGCTGCGGTCTCTGCCTGTGACCTGAATGATCGGCTCCAGTCCTGCTTCTTTCAGCTTAATGCAAAGTCCGAGAGAAGAAGCCTTCAGACATGCAGACTGCATATCGGTAACATTTACACCGTGGACCTTGCCCTTCAGCAGCTCCGCTGCTTCCATCTGTTCCGAAAAATCATATCCTTTCGGAGGAGCCATCTCAACGGTGATGCCAAATTTTCCGCTCTCTAATACGCTTTCTAACATTCCCATTATTTATTCCCCCTGATATTGATCGTTCTCGGATAGCTTACTTTCTCATAACCCTTGTCTTCACGTCTTGTTTCCAGCTTTTCAAGCATACCCAGAGTTTCAAGGCGTTTGTAGATCAGGATCCATGCACAGTCATTTTCCGGGTTTACTTCACATTTTCCGTTCTTCTGACCACCGCAGGGACCGTTCACGAGAGACTTTGCACACCTTGAGATCGGGCAGATGCCGCCGGTGCTTCCGAGCATACAGTCACCGCACAGATGACATGCTTCTTCGAACAGACCGAACTTGACCGCTTCTCCCAGGAACATTGTATTATTGGAAGGATAAACCGGAGCTTTTGCATGGTTGGCAGTAACCTGTACGCCGTCGCCGCAGCTCATGCATACCACCGCATCCGGCTCAGCTGCATTCAACTTCTTCACAGCTGTCTTAACACCAAGGTTCATGCAGCAATAATCTGCCATACCGGTCGCAACTACCTTTTTGCCGTGTGCCTCCAGGTAAGCGGAAAGTTCTGCGATCTCCTTTTCTCCGCCGGTCGCACATGCAGTAGCGCAGCTGCCGCAGCCGAGGATCGCAATTTTCTTCGCGTCACCGATCATTGCCATTAATTCTTCAATGGGCTTCTTCTGTGTAATAATCACGACTTTTTCTCCTTCATTTTCAATCTGTATGCCATCGATCAAGCAATTGGCAAAAGGCCATTTTTCATCTTACTCTTTTTGGCGGCCGTAAGTCAATTATAACGAAAAGTATACATATCTAACTTTGTAAAAAACAGACAGCCCGCCGGCAGATATACCGGCAGGCTGACCTGCTTCCAACTGACTGACTTATCTGCCTGTCAGTACATTAATTCCTGATTACAGAACATCGTCTCTCTTCACATAACCCGGATTCTCCGGTGATGCAATGAGTTCTTTCACATTGGTGATCTTTGCCCATTTATCGACCACCTGGCACTCCAGATGAACATCCTTATCAATAATGGAATGACCAAGAATCACACAGTTCTTTACAACGGCGCCCTTACGGATCTCAACGCCGCGGCCGATCACGGAATTCTCAACAGTTCCTTCGATCAGGCAGCCGTTCGCCACCATGGAATTGCATATGCTGGCGCCTTCGAAATAATGTACCGGGCAGGAGTCTGTTGTCACGGTATAGAACGGCCATCCGTCCGTGAACAGTTCTCTCGCCTTATTCATATCGAGCAGTTCCAGATTCGCATCATAGTAACTCTTGAAATCGGTGATCGCAGCAAAATATCCCTTGTGGGCAATACCGCGGATATCCAGATTATCATTTTCTGCATTGATGATATCCACCAGCGTAAACGCGGAAGACGTATTGGCTGCCTTATGGATCAGATCCAGGAACAGCTCGTTCTTCATCACATAGGTGTCCATAAAGATATTGCGGTCGTCTTCAAGGCCGATGTTGCGCTTGATCGCCTTCACACCTTTCTGACGGTTCAGAAGAAGCGTATTGCATGCACGGTATTCTTCCTTTGCATTATTCGATTTATGATAAAGAAGCGTGATGTCCGCCCCGGAAGCGATATGATCTTCCAGAAGCTTATGGAAATCCTGCTTAAATACCATATATCCGGGAGTCACGATCACATACTGCTGATGCATACGCCCGATAATGCTCAGATTGCCGCGGAATGCAGCGATATCCGTGTTGTAGATCTCGTTTACACGGCTGTCCTGGTTGAACAGAAGCTGAAGTTTGCCGCGCTTCGCATTGATGTTATAAGTCTGGCCGGTGCCCAGATGCTCTGCGAGAGAACGGGGATTCTGGCTGACATATACCTGGATGCGATCGATATTGCTGTTGCTCAGGTTGGAAACCGGGAAGTCCACTACGCGGTATCTTCCGAGGAATGAAAAGGCGCCGATCGGACGCTGATCCTCCAGTCCTTCCACTCTGAAATGATTGCCCGATGATGTCACGATACCATATGCATCTGCCATCTTACTCCACCCCTTTCACATTTTTGGCTACAAGCAGGATATTTTCGCTGTCAGCGGATCCCACTACTGCACCTTTTCCGATCTTTACGCCATTCGCAACCAGAGCTCTGGTCACCACTGCGCCTTCTGCAACTTCGGCATCCGGCATCAGGACTGTATCGATCACTTTTGCTCCCGGAGCTACTACTGTACCGGTGAATAGTACACTGCGGACCACTTCACCTTCGACCGTGCAGCCCTGTGTGATGTATGCAGTTTCGATCTTCGCGTCCTTTCCGATATACTGCGGAAGCTCGGAAGCATCCTCTGTGTAGATCCTCCATGACGGATCAGACAGATTCAGTTCACTCTTCTTATCCAGCAGATCCATGTTGGCTTCCCACAGGGAATCGATCGTTCCTACATCCTTCCAATATCCCTCGAAACGGTAAGCCATCAGCTTCTTGTTGTCGCCAAGGAGCGCCGGGATGATATCCTTACCGAAGTCATGATGGGAATCCGCTGACTTCATATCAGCGAGCAGGACTTTGCGCAGGACTTTCCATGTGAAGATGTAAATGCCCATGGATGCAAGGTTGCTCTTCGGCTGTGCCGGTTTCTCTTCAAATTCGATGATCTCATCCCTGTCGTTGGTATTCATGATACCAAAACGGCTTGCCTCTTTGATCGGAACCGGAAGTACTGCGATCGTTGCGTCCGCCTTATTCTCCTTATGGTAACGGAGCATCTTGTCATAGTCCATTTTATAGATGTGGTCGCCCGAAAGGATCAGCAGATACTCCGGGGAATAATTATCGATAAAATCGATATTCTGTGAAATTGCATCTGCAGTACCACGGTAAACATCCAGATCAGCATCTGCTTTCTCACGGGGCGGCAGTACGAACACGCCGCTGTCCTTGCTGTCCAGACCCCAATGCCTGCTGGCAGCAACATAACTGTTCAAAAGCACGGATTCATACTGTGTAAGTACACCTACGATATCGATTCCGCTGTTTGCACAGTTGCTCAGCGGAAAGTCTACGATCCGGTACTTTCCGCCGAAGGAAACTGCCGGTTTCGCCACCTTATTGGTGAGATCCAGAAGCCTGCTTCCGCGGCCGCCTGCCAGGATCATCGCCAGCATTTCATTTTGCTTCATGATTGGTCCTCCCTGATTAATATTCTTCTTGCCGATGCCTGTGCTGTAACGAAACCAGGCTTTGGCTTTTCATTATTATTTTAGTGTAAATTTCCCAATAATACAACAACAGATTTCACAATATCCGTGAAATCTGTTGTTATAATCCTATTTTCGTCATTTATATTCGTCGAAATGCGGTTCTTTCCCATCCCGGAACAGAAGCATCATCTCATTGGTCAGGCTCAGATTGTCCGGCTGGCCTTTGATCTCCTCCCTCGGAATCCACAGAGCCGATTTCAGTTCATGGCGGTCAAGATGCACCTGCGGGTCTCCGTCCACATCACAGAAGAATCCGGCCAGGATATCACTGGCCATTCCCCAGGGCTGTGATTTGTAATACCGGATATTTTTTACATGCAGCCCTGCCTCTTCCATCACCTCCCGGGCAACTGTCTCTTCAAAGGTCTCACCGATCTCTGTAAAACCTGCGACCAGTGCATCTACGCTCAGAGGCCGGTCGGCATAACGCGTGATCAGCAGCTTGTCCTGATTGGTCACTCCCACGATCACCGCAGGATTGATTCTTGGATAGATCCGGTTATGGCAGGAAGGGCAGTCCACCGCCCGCTCATCCTTTGCCGGAACCACTGCGCAGCCGCATCTTCCGCAATGACGGTTGTCCCTGTACCATACGCTCAGATGATACGCAGTGTGAGCGGCAAAGACCCATTCCGGCTCCAGCCTTCCCGTTCCCCGCAGATCTCTGCGCACGGAGAAAAAGCCTCCTCCGGTAAATACTTCATCCTCGGAAGGCACCTTAAGATCCAGGAAAAGTGCTGTCTCATCCACTGTAAACAGGTATTGAAGATTACCGTCCGGAGCCGTCCGCATCTGCCCGCCTCCGGAATAATCCCTGCGTACGCCCGGGTATTCACTCACCTTCGGAAACCGCAGCATGCCCCCGGCGCCTTCGGTTTCCAGCAGAAACACCCGGTCACCCTTCAGACAGAGCACCAGGTCCTCTTCAGACGGTTCTTTACCCTGTATAAACGAATTGTTCAAATGATGCGGAAAAATATCCTGTATCATATTTTTCTCCTTATTTTTTCTTTGCTCCGGCTGCCTGCCTGCGGCTCAGCGCTGCCAGCTGCTGGGTCATCTGCTTCTGCTTCGCGTCCTTCTGGCTTTTCTTTTTTCCAAGCTTGCTCATATTCTGCTCACTCCTCCGGTCTTTCATTCCTGTCCTGAATAGTTCCGATCATTATTCCTTTCCGTTCCAGCAGTATGTACAGAGGTTTTCCGGATCCACTCCGATCGCCTCGATCATATCATCCAGCCGGTTAAACGAAAGGGACGTAAATCCCAGTCTCCGGCAGATGTCATCCTGCATCCTCTTATAACGCTCTGAATCCGGATCAGCATATTCATCAAACACTTCTCTTGGCACATTCTCACCCTCTGCACCACGGATCACCCGGCGGGTGATCAGTTCCATTTCCGATGTGGATCTTGAAAAGTTAATGAATTTGCATCCGAACACCAGAGGCGGACAGGCGGGACGCACATGGACTTCACGGGCTCCGCTGTTGTATAAAAATTCCGTTGTCTCCCGAAGCTGTGTTCCGCGCACGATAGAATCATCAATAAGCAGCAGGGACCGTCCTCTGATCAGCTCATGTACCGGAATCAGTTTCATCCGCGCGATCAGATCCCGCTTCTTCTGTGTCGGCGGCATAAAGGATCTGGGCCAGGTGGGAGTATACTTGATGAACGGCCTTGAAAACGGGACCCCGGATTCATTGGAGTATCCGATCGCATGAGCCGTCCCGGAATCCGGGACACCCGCAACGGTATCGATCTTGTCCCAGGATGCCCGGTCCCGCTTTGCAAGCATCGCGCCGCATTTGCAGCGCATTTCTTCCACAGAGACATTTTCATATCTGGAAGAAGGATATCCGTAGTAGACCCAGAGGAAAGTACAGATTCTCATCTTCTTTCCGGGCTGGGCAAGCGTCGTAACGGACTCCGGCGTCATGGCAACGATCTCCCCGGGGCCAAGCTCACGATAGTCCGAATATCCGAGATTCAGGTGCGCAAATGATTCGAAGGAGGCGCAAAAACCCTCCTCCTTTTTCCCGAGGACGATCGGGGTACGGCCCAGCAGATCACGGGCACAGTAGATCGCCTTCGGCGTGAGCAGCAGGATCGACATCGAACCCTTGATCGTCTCCTGTGCATAACGGATCCCGTCGATCAGATTCTCTTTCTGATTGATCAGCGCCGCCGTCAGTTCCGTCTTATTAATGTCTCCTCCGCTCATCTCAAGGAAATGTGTACGGCTGTCCGAAAACATCTCCTTAACGATCTCGTCCGTATTATTCACCTTTCCGACCGTAGCGATCGCATAGGTTCCGTGATGGGAACGGATCAGAAGGGGCTGCGGGTCGTAATCCGAGATACATCCAAGCCCCATAGTTCCTTCCATCGTATTAAAATCCGAAGAAAACTTTGTACGGAACGGTGAATTTTCAATATTATGAATTGCACGGTTAAATCCGTCTTTTCCATATACCACCATTCCGGCTCTCCGCGTTCCCAGGTGGGAATGATAATCGGTTCCGTAATAGATATCAAAAACACAGTCCTCTTTCAGTGCTGCTGCAAAAAAACCACCCATAAAACCACTGACCTTTCTTTATAAAACTATGGTGATATTTATTCTTTACAGGGTAAGTATCGTCGAGCGATACAGCTGCCGATAGAAATAATAGGAGATCGCCAACGATACCACCTCCGCGATCGGGAACGCCCACCACACAAGGTTCACATTTCCAAACTTTGAAAGGACAAATGCAACCGGGATCAGCACCACCAGCTGCCTTCCCACCGAAACGATCAGTGAGTAATAGCTCTTTGAAAAAGCCTGGAAGATCGAACCCATCACAATACAGAACGCTGCGATCACAAATCCAACGCTGATGATCCGCAGAGCAGCCGTTCCGATATGGACCATCTCTTCCGAAGCATTGAAAAATCCCAGCAGCTGCCTTGGAAACAGATTAAATACCAGTGTGCCGGCTGCCATGATCCCTGCCGCCAGGGTCATGGAAAAACGAAGTGCTTCCTTGATTCGTTCCGGCTTGCGTGCTCCGTAATTATAGGACAATACCGGAATCAGACCATTATTCAGGCCAAACACCGGCATGAAGAAAAAGCTCTGCAGCTTAAAGTACACTCCAAACACAGCGATCGCTGTCTCTGAAAAGGTCTTCAGGATCAGATCCATCAGATAAGTCATCAGCGAACCGATCGACATCATGGCAATCGAAGGGATTCCTACAAAATAGATCTCTTTGATGATCGAAGCTTTCGGAGAAAAGATCGCCCGGAAAGAGAAATTGATATCCGGATTCTTCTTCAGGTTCAACTCCATTCCGATGATCGATGCACATACCTGACCCAGAACGGTAGCGTAGGCTGCTCCGGCTACTCCAAGCCTGGGAAATCCCAGCAGGCCAAAAATCAGGATCGGGTCGAAAATGATGTTGATGATCGCTCCGGCCATCTGGGAGATCATGCTGTACAGCGTACGGCCCGTCGACTGCAGAAGACGTTCAAAAGTCATCTGGAAAAACAGACCGATACTGCAGCAGTTGACAATGCGCAGATAGGTCGCACCATACTGCAGGACCGTTTCATTGTTGGTCTGCGTGGCGATAAAAGGCCCGGAAACAAAGATCCCGATCAGCAGAAACAGAAGAAAATTACACATCGTCAGAAGCAGGCCATTGTTTGCTGCTGCGTCAGAGCGTCCGTATTCCTTTTCCCCCAGCGACCGAGACAAAAGCGCATTAATGCCTACTCCGGTACCGGACCCCACCGCGATCATCAGATTCTGCATAGGGAATGCTAGAGTTACGGCTGTAAGTGCCTGCTCGTTCAGCCTGGCAACAAACATACTGTCTACCACATTATATAAAGCCTGTACAAGCATTGAGATCATCATCGGCAAAGACATTGAGATGATCAGCCGCTTTACAGGCATTGTTCCCATTCTATTTTCTTTACGTTCCATACGATTGACGTTCCTCCATAGCATACCTTTGACTCTTGCATCATAACGTATGTTTCTGAAAGATGCAACGATGAAAGTATAAAAACTTTAAATCTGATCCAGCTTCTCCTGCAGTTCCAGAAAACGCTCCAGCTTCTGGTCCAGCTGTTCTTCCGCCTGTTCCTTCTCCTGCATCAGCTGGGAGAGCCGTACATAATCCGTCGTTACCTGTGCGATCTCACTGTCCAGGGATGCGATCTGCTCCTCCAGGGCACTGATCACATCCTCGATCCCGTTGTATTCGTACTGCTCTGAAAATGTAAGTCCCTTTTTCCTGTGACTCCTCCGCTCCGATCCGGATCGTTTTTTCCCTTCCGGATCTGTTTCTGCCGGTTTCCCGGACTGCGTTCCTGCCCGCTGCCCTTTTCCCGTTTTCTTTTCCTGCTTATTCATATCCGGGAACAGATCATCTGTTTCCCAGGCCTCTTTGTGCTCAAGATACTCCGCAAACGCACCTTCACTCTGGCGGATGCCTCCTTCTTCAAAGGAGAAGATTCTTGTAACGATCCGGTCAAGGAAATAGCGGTCATGGGAAACTGTGATCACGATTCCTGCAAAATGATCCAGATAATCCTCCAGCACCTGCATGGTCCTTATATCCAGGTCATTCGTCGGTTCATCCAGAACCAGCACGTTGGGATTGCGCATCAGAATCCTCAGGAGATAAAGCCGGCGCTTCTCCCCGCCGGAAAGCCTGCCGACAGGCTGATACTGCATATGGCTGTCGAACAGGAACCGCTCACACATAGCAGAAGCAGATACCAGTCCGTCTGCCGTGCGGATATATTCCGCAGCATCTTTTATAAAATCAATGACCCGGTCCGTATCTTTCAGAGGTTCATTCTCCTGTCCGAAATATCCCACCTCCACAGTCTGGCCAATATCGACTCCTCCTTCATCCGGAGAGAGCTGTCCTGTCAGACATCGCAGAAGAGTCGTCTTTCCGCACCCGTTCGGTCCGATGATGCCGATCCGGTCCGTCTTCAGAAAGCGATAGGAAAAATCCCGGAACAGCCACCGGCCATCATAGCATTTGCCGATCTGCTGTGCCTCGATCGTCTTCCCTCCGAGCCTGGAAGGAAGCGCCTGAAGCTGAATCTGCCGTTCCTCCTGAATCTTCTCACGTGCAGCGAGCGCTTCAAAACGCTGAATATGAGCTTTCTGCTTGGTGGATCTTGCACGCGCTCCCCGAAGCATCCACTTCAGATCCTGTTTGTACAGTGCCGCCGCCTTTCGCTCTGCTGCCAGAGCGTAATCCATCCGCTGCGTTTTCAGTTCCAGAAAGCGGGCATAATTTGCCTCATAACGATATACATTTCCCCCATCGATCTCCACTATGCAATTGGAGACCTGATCCAGGAAATAACGGTCATGTGTTACCATCATGACCGCTCCGGCAAAGCTTTTCAGAAATTCTTCCAGCCACTGGCACATCTCTGAGTCCAGATGGTTCGTAGGTTCATCCAGAATCAGAAGATCACAGGGGGTAAGGATCGCAGCTGCCAGAGCTGCCCGTTTGCGCTGCCCTCCCGAGAGAATCCCCGGTCTGCAGTCCGGATCCGCAATGCCGAACCGGGCCAGTACAGCTTTCGCTTCTCCTTCCGTATCCCAATGCTCCTCCTGTCCGCTGATTCGTTCCGTCACATTCTCCAGCACCGACCGTTCTTCATCAAACACCGGGTTCTGGGACAGATAGGAAATGCGGATCTGCTTCCCGCAGATCACCTGACCGGCATCTGCTTCCACAGTCCCGGCAGCGATTCCCAGAAGTGTCGATTTCCCGGTACCGTTCACACCGATCACGCCGATCTTGTCCGTGCTGTCGATTCCAAGAGTCACATTTTTCAGAAGGATCTTGTCCCCATAGCTTTTTTCAATATTTTCCAGATTGCAGATATTCAAAATCTTTCTCCTATTTCGTAAACGGTCCCCTCGATCTGCTTCGTCACCTGCATGCAGACCGGCTGCGAGGATTCAGTGTCTGGCGCGGACCTGCCCGTGCTCGATCAGATAATGGAAAAAGGCCTCCAGCCCGATCTTCAGATCCTGATAGGTGTCCTCAAAGTTCCCGGTATACCACGGATCCGCAATATCCCTGTCCATCCCTGCAAAAGTCAGAAGGTTGAACATCTTGTTATCGGGATCCCCGCCGGTAAGCCTGGGCATATAATACATGTTCTCCGCATCCATGCCGATCAGATAATCGTAATGCGCATAATCTGACCTGGTCAGCTGTCTCGCCCGGTGTTTCCCGCAGGGAATTCCCATCTGTTTCAACTTGCTCTTCGTCCCATAATGTACTCCGTTCCCGATCTCCTCCCTGGAAGTCGCTGCAGAATCGATCTCAAACTGATCCTCCACGCCGAACCGGCGGACCATATCCTCCATCATATACTGCGCCATTGGGGAACGGCATATGTTGCCGTGGCACACAAAAAGTACCCGTATCATAAAAGTTAGTCCTTTCTTACTTGTCTGATTTGCAGCGTTCTGCTCCGTTTTGCCGCCCGTTT
>CACZZH010000058.1 GCA_902785635.1 uncultured Lachnospiraceae bacterium | reverse complement strand
AAGAAGAGAGCCCCAGATTCTTGCTGTGCTGAAGGAATACGGAATCTCTTCCATCGAAGAATGTAAGGAAATCACAGATGCGGCGGGTATCGATGTCTATCACATGATCGAGAACATTCAGCCGATCTGCTTCGAGAACGCAAAATGGGCTTACACAGTAGGCGCCGCGATCGCAATCAAAAAAGGCTGCCGCCGTGCTGCTGACGCAGCCGCAGCCATCGGCATCGGCCTGCAGGCATTCTGCATTCCGGGTTCTGTTGCGGACCGCCGCAAAGTCGGTCTCGGCCACGGCAATCTCGGAAAGATGCTTCTTGAAGAAGATACCGAATGCTTCGCATTCCTCGCCGGCCACGAATCCTTCGCGGCAGCGGAAGGCGCCATCGGTATTGCTGCAAAAGCAAATAAAGTCCGCACGAAACCCCTCCGCGTCATTCTCAACGGTCTCGGCAAAGATGCGGCTCAGATCATTTCCCGCATCAACGGCTTTACCTATGTGGAAACGGAATATGACTATTTCTCAGGCGAACTGAAAGAAGTTTTCCGTAAGTGCTATTCCAAGGATCCGGAGTCACCGCGCGCGAAGGTCAACTGCTATGGCGCAAATGATGTTCAGGAAGGCGTCGCGATCATGTGGAGAGAAAATGTCGATGTGTCCATCACCGGCAATTCCACCAACCCGACCCGTTTCCAGCATCCGGTAGCGGGCACCTATAAGAAAGAACGCGTAGAAGCAGGCAAGAAGTACTTCTCAGTCGCATCCGGCGGTGGCACAGGGCGTACACTTCACCCGGATAACATGGCGGCAGGCCCGGCTTCCTATGGTATGACGGACACCATGGGCCGTATGCATTCCGATGCTCAGTTTGCGGGATCGTCCTCCGTTCCGGCACACGTCGAAATGATGGGTCTCATCGGTGCGGGCAACAACCCGATGGTCGGCATGACGGTTTCTACCGCTGTTTCCATCGAAGAAGCTGCGAAAGCCGGCAAGTTCTGATTTAACCTTTTGCAAATGACAGCCGCCGGCTTATGCCGGCGGCGTTTTCATCTGGAATAAATCAATAAACTTCAATCTTTTTCAGGCAATCTCCCTTACAATGAGCTCTTCAAACGTAAGGGAGGTTTTCTGTTCTTAAGGATGGCGTGGAGGATGATCACGATGAAAAAAGCATGGGAAATGGCCAGAGAATTATTTTTACGGGCAAATCTGATCATTCGGTCGGCGGAAGAGCAGAGCTGGCATGGAAAGACGGGTGTATCTCGCATGCGAATAACGGAATCCTGGGCGAAGTGTTCAATGCCGTGATGACGTCTCTGTGTTTCGTGGAGAAGGATATTCATCCTGCATTTGACAAGCTTACGACATATATGAGAGGCGAAATGCGCGAGATAACGATGGATGCACGGTTCAGGGTACCGGCATAAAAGCCGCCTTGCATTTTTTGCCCGAATATTGAGTAGAGACCCGTTGGTATAAAGCCAGCGGGCTTTTTTCTTTATTTGTGGGATGGAAATTTCTGACGAGATATGTTATAATAAATCGAACTAATTGTTTGATTTATCATACTATAAGGGACGAGGACCGTTATGCTGAAGAATAATATCGAGCTTGATGTAAAAACCCGATGTATCGAGGAAAAGATAAGCCAGCAACAGATAGCAGAAGACATCGGGACCTCCGGAACATATGTTTCCCGGTTGATCAAACATCAGGAAAAAATCGTGAATAAAACCTTTATTGCAATGATGGAACGGCTTGGCTATGATGTTGAGCTGACCTATACAAAGCGAAACGAGAACTGACCGGATGATGGCGTATGCTGCTGTTATCTCTGAAATTTGTACTATCCCCTACTAAAACCATGTTTATCATGCAGAGGAGTGAGCAAAATGAAAGAACAAACATCTGCTGACAATAATACGGTCAAAATCGAGCCCTATCTTTCACCTTTGGCAGTTTGGGCTTTATCGGTCGGTTCAGCCATAGGCTGGGGTTCTCTTGTTGTTACCAGCAGATCCTATCTCTCCCAGGCGGGACCAATGGGTTCCATCCTCGGTCTTCTGATCGGATTTACCATGATGCTGATGGTGTCCAGTCATTATCATTTTCTGGCGAACCGTTATCCGGGTACAGGAGGTCTGTACAACTATGTAAAGCACCTTTTCGGCTATGACCTCGCCTTTCTGATCGCCTGGTTCATGTTCCTGATCTACATATCGATTTTCTGGGCGAACGCCACAAGCATCCCTCTGTTCGCGCGGTATTTTCTGCAGGCAGTTTTTAAACGGGGGTATCTCTACACGATCTTCGGTTATGAGGTCTACCTTTGGGAAGCTCTTGTGACGCTGGTGGTGATGTGGCTTGTCGGTTTGCTGTGTATGAAGAGTAAAAAGACGACCGCCCGGCTTATGGTGGTGATGGTGCTGATCTTCACCGCCGGCATTACGGTGTGCTTCGCTGTTGCCATGTTAGGGCACAGCCGCGCCGGAATGACTATGAGCCCGGCCTTTCTTCCGGACACAAGTGTACTCCGGCAGGTCGTGCGAATTGCCTTTATCTCCCCCTGGGCTTTTATCGGATTTGAGACCGTGTCTCATTCGGCTGAGGAATACCGGTTCAAACATAGTAATATGTTCCGTGTTCTTGTCATTTCCGCAGCTGTCACTACCGCATTATATATCTTCGTGATCCTTTTGAGCATAACTGCGTATCCGGAGGGATGCTCAGGCTGGCTCGATTATATCAGCCGGCTGGATGAATTCGAGGGGATCGCGGGATTACCGGCCTTTTACGCCGCAAACCATTATCTCGGTCAGGCAGGTGTAAATATCCTGATGGTATCCCTGCTGTCTCTGGTTCTTACCAGTCTGATCGGTATGCTGCGTGCTTTGAGCCGACTGTGTTATGCCGTGGCGCAGGATGGAATTCTGCCCGGGCGTTTTGCCGGTCTCAACGATAAGCAGATTCCTGCCAATGCCATACTTCTGGTATTGTGTGTCTCTCTGCCCATTCCGTTCCTCGGAAGAACGGCGATCGGGTGGATCGTTGATGCTACCACATTTGGGGCCACCATAATATATGGCTTTGTTTCTGTAGCTGTATTTAAGGCTTCTGGAAAGGAAGGTGCCGGAAAGAACCGGATCATCAGCGGAATATGCCTGTTCATTTTAGTAGCATTCGCAGTATTCCTGCTTTTCCCGAGTGTCTTTTCCGACTATACGATCGCAACGGAAACCTATGTTCTTATGGCTGTCTGGTCGTTTCTTGGGGTGATGTATTTCAACTGGGTCATCCGCAAAGATAATGACAGAAAATTTGGTAAAGCCATCATTGTCTGGCTTTCTCTTCTTGTCTTCATCGTTCTGATGGCAATGACCTGGGCGGAAAGGTTAAATGAAAGCAGAGAAAATACCATCATTTCAGATATCTCCGCGTACATGGATGGCACGGCTGACACCGAAATTCTCGAACAGGACAAAGATGAATTTCTTGCAGTGCAGCTTAAACGGCTTAATGAAGCAGACGATCTCAGTGTTTTAATGATCATTGGTCTATTTGGTCTGTCCCTGATCGTTATGCTTGTTAATCATACTTCCATGGAAAAGTGGGAGAAAAAAGCAGAGAAAGAGAGGGATGAGGCTAAGACGATCGCTCTTACCGATCCCCTGACCGGGGTTAAGAGCAAGCATGCTTTCCTGTACCGCGAGAAGGAGATCGATGCCTCCATTGCATCCGGGACAGCAGATGTGTTTGCTGTTGTAGTCTGTGATGTGAATGGTCTGAAAGTGATCAACGATACTCTTGGCCACAAAGCGGGTGATGAGTATATTCGCAGCGCGAGCAAGATGATCTGCGACATTTTCCAGCACAGCCCGGTTTTTCGTATCGGTGGAGATGAGTTCGTCGTGATCCTTCGCGACCGCGATTATTTCATCAGGAAGGAACTGGTTCTGGCACTGCATGACCGCTCGGTGGAGCATATCAGTAAAAATGAGGTAGTTATCTCGGGCGGCCTCTCTGAATACAACCCCGGAGCGGACAGCAGCTTTCACGATGTGTTTGAACGGGCAGACACATTGATGTATGAAGAAAAGAAACTGCTCAAAGGCATGGGCGCAATTTCCAGGGAAGATGCCGAGACGGCTGCAAAGCCGATATTCACGGAAGATGAAGACGCGGAGATCATGCATCTTAAGCGCCACATCCTTATTGTTGAGGATGAACACATCAACCAGATGATTTTGGGAAATATGCTCGGGGACAGTTATCAGGTCCTGTATGCTTCTGATGGAATCGAGGCATTAGAGCAGGTCAGACTCCATAAGGATGACCTGGCTATTGTGCTTCTGGATCTGCAGATGCCGCAAATGAGTGGTATGGAAGTGCTGAAGGTGATGAAAGAAGAGGAGGAGCTTAAGGGGATACCGGTCATCGTAATGACAGCGGATCAGAGTGCAGAGGTCGACTGTCTTAAGATCGGAGCCATTGACTTTATCCCCAAGCCTTATCCTTCTATTGAGATCGTCCAGACTCGCGTAAATCGGTGTATTGAGCTTTCTGAAAAGCGCAATATCATCAATTCCACAGAACGTGACAGTCTGACGAACCTGCTGAACTTCGACTACTTCCTTCGCTATGTGCGGATGTATGACCAGCATTATCATGATATGCCGATGGATGCGATTGTGCTGGATGTCAATCATTTCAATATGCTCAATGAGCGCTATGGAAAGCAATATGGCGACAGCGTGCTCTCCCGGATCGGAAAGCGTGTCCGCCAGATCTCCCGTGAGATCGGCGGAGTGTCCTGCCGCCGTGGAGGGGATACCTTCTTCATCTACTGTCCTCACAGAGAAGACTATGAGGGCATACTGGATAAAGCCTCTGAAGGTCTTGTTGATGAGGACGTGTCGAAGAACCGGGTCCGCCTTCGTATGGGTGTGTACTCACAGGTCGATAAATCGCTCCAGATCGAACGCCGTTTTGACTATGCGAAGATCGCTGCGAATACAGCGAGAAGCGGATACCGGAAGGCAGTCGGTATTTATGATACGAAAATGCATGAAGCTGAGCTTTTCAGGGAACGGCTGCTGGAGGACTTCAGACCCTCGCTGGAAAACAATCGCTTCATGGTATATTTCCAGCCAAAATATGATATCCGGCCTGAGAATCCTGTTCTGGCCAGCGCGGAAGCTTTGGTGCGCTGGGATCATCCGGAACTTGGAATGATCAGTCCCGGAGTATTTATCCCGCTGCTTGAGGAGAATGGCCTGATCCTGGATCTGGACCAGTTCGTATGGCGAGAGGCAGCGGCAAGGATTCGGGATTGGAAGAATCGCTTTGGCTTCGCCGTACCGGTATCGGTGAACGTATCCCGCATTGACATGCTGACACCGAATCTGAAGAGTATTTTCAAAGAGATCCTGGAGGAGAATGATCTTAGCCCGGATGATCTGATGCTTGAGATCACGGAGTCTGCCTATACCGGCAACTCTGATCAGGTCATTTCCACAGCCAAGGAGCTGCGCGGTATGGGGATGGGATTCCGTATCGAGATGGACGACTTCGGTACCGGCTATTCGTCTCTGGGTATGCTGTCTCACCTGCCGATCGATGCGCTTAAGCTGGATATGAGCTTCATCCGCAGTGCCTTTGGAGAGAACAGGGATGTGCGCATGATCGAACTGATCATAGACATTGCGGATTATCTGCATGTGCCGATCGTGGCTGAGGGCGTTGAAACGGAAGAGCAGTATATGGTTTTGAAGGCGATGGGCTGCGAGTATGTGCAGGGTTATTACTTCTCGAAGCCGGTGCCGCCTGAAGAGTTCGACCACTTTATTGTTGAGCGTGCGGAAATGAAAGTCGAAGTCGTGCCGACGGTAAAGAAGACCTATATGAGCATCTCCAAGGCACTGACCAGTAGTTTTGAAAGCATCTTCTATGTGGATGTTGTGACAGCCTTTTATCTTGAATTCTTCATGAGCAGGGATGGTGATCTGGAGATCCGCCCTGCCGGGACCGATTTCTTTGGAGACGCAAGAGAGAAGCTGCTGGAGGATGTAAGCGATACCGATGCTCAGAAAGTGAGAGAGGCAACCAGCAAAGCAAATCTGATTCATCTGGCAGAACAGGAAGAGACCCTTGCATTAACGTTCTGTAAAGAGAAGAACGGTGTGGCAACGTCTTATTCGCTGCAAACGATAAAAACACGGGAGAGCGATCATCACCATGTGGTAATTGGTGTGAGGCAGGAGTAATGGTAAATACATACAGAGTGCCGGGCGGCAATAAAAGCTGCCTGGCATTCTTTTTGTCTTAGTCATTGAGTTTTCGATGTTCTTTATATATAATAATTTGTATCAAATGGCATGATAATGCAGAGCCGGTCTGTGAGGATGCCTGATTGTAATGATATTTCTGTAATTTTTATTCCTGGAGGAATTGTTGAAATGAGCCGTCTGAAGACATCATGGATTGTCATGGCGAATGTAGCCTTGATGAGTGCTATACTGGCCTTCGTTGTGCTGTATTCCAACTATGAGAAAAAAGAGAACTACCGGCATCAGGTGGAACACTTTGTCAACACAACTATTGCCATGGAACGGGTGACGGGAAACTACCTGGAAGCGGAACAGGGAATCTGTGACAACTGGGCACAGTATATTAACAACCGGGATCTGACACTGGAGGAAGCGGCAGCATATGTCAGGGCGACCCATGCGAAAGCCAACACGTCTGCCCACCTGATCGATACGGAGACCCTGAAGGGCTATTCAACACGGTCGAAGCCAAACACCGAGGATGATTATGAGGTTTCCTATGAGCGGCTTGGCCTGCTCGGGGACGGATCCTGGATCGCAGACCTTGGCGAAGCGATCAATATCACCCGGACCTATACGAATCCCATCAACGGGGAACAGTCTCTGGCTTTCTGCAACCGGATCACAGTTCGGGACGCGGAAACAGGAGAGGAGAAGCAGGCGTATCTGCTGCGCATCGTTCCTACTTCCAATCTGGAGGAAAAGTGGGTCTTTCCTAAGGAAGAGTATGAGAATGAAGACTTTTCCATTATTGACACAGAGAGTAACTATGTCATCCGGGGACGTTCCTTTAAAAACGCCAGTTTCTTTGAGTTCTATAAATCCTATAATCAGCCCGGAATCCAGGTGCAGCAGCAGCTGTTTGAGGATATCCTGTCCGGAACAGGCTCATTTACCATGCTGGATTCAAGGGGCACGGAATGCATTGTTGCATATACACCCATTACTTCCACGAAAGGCTGGATGCTGCTGAGTTCCGCACCGGTCAGCGACCTGAACGCGGTTACGGAGAACTGGATTCTGATCGGGGTCATAACCTTCGGTCTGCTGATTCTGCTGGTGATGGATGTCCTGTATATGAGGTCCTTTAATAAAAAGCTCAGGGTCATGGCCAGGGAAGCTGAAGCTGCCAACAAAGCAAAAACAGATTTTCTCTCTACCATGTCTCACGATATCCGAACCCCGATGAATGCGATCATCGGCCTGACCGCTATTGCAGAAAAAAAGCTGGATGACCGGGAAGCCGTAGCTGAAAACCTGAGAAAGATCAGCCTGGCCAGCAGCCACCTGCTGACGCTGATCAATGATATTCTGGATATTTCCAAGGTAGAGAGCGGAAAACTGAACCTGAGTCCGCTGACCTTTTCCATCGTAGAAACCGTGCAGAATCTGGTGAATCTGTCCCAGCCCATGATCAAGGAGAAAAATATTGATTTCAGTTTCCGCATCAACCGTATGGAGAAGGAATATCTTTACGCGGATCAGCTGCGTCTTAATCAGATCTATATCAATATTCTTTCCAATGCCATCAAATATACGATGCCGGGCGGCAGTGTAACCGTGGATCTGCGGGAGGAAGAAAGTGAAAAGGAAGGCTGCGTTAAGCTGATCTATCGTGTTGCGGACACCGGCATCGGCATGAGCCCTGAATTCCTGGAAAAGATGTACCAGCCTTTTTCCCGGCAGACGGACAGCCGGGTCAACAGTATTCAGGGAACCGGGCTCGGGCTTGCGATCACCAGGCAGATGGTCGAACTTATGAACGGGACGATCGAGTGCCAGAGTGAACTTGAAAAAGGCACCACATTCATCATTACGCTGGATCTTCCCATTGCCGAAAAGCAGCTGGAGGAGATGCGGTTCGATGGCGTTGATGTCCTGATTGCGGACGATGATCCGGTCCTTTTGGAAACTGCGGCGGACGCACTGGAAACGATGGGTGTCAATGCGGAACAGGCGAAGAGCGGTAAGGAAGCGCTGGAAATGACCCGCCGGCGGCATGAATCCGGTAAGGATTACGATGTGATCATTCTGGACTGGAAGATGCCGGACATGAACGGTATCGAGACGATCAGACGTATCCGGACAGAAGTCGACGCCAATATCCCCATTTTGGTGACCTCCGCTTATGACTGGTCTGACATCGAAGATGCGGCGAAAGAAGCAGGGGCGAACGGATTTGTCGGCAAACCGCTGTTCCGCTCCAGGCTGTATGAGAAGATCAGTGAGCTGCTCGGGACGGAAGTGACCGCTCTGGAGCCGGAGGATGACTATTCCGATCTGGCCGGAATGAATATCCTGATCGCAGAAGACAACGATATCAACTGGGAGATCATCTCCACCATGCTGGACATGTTTGGGATCACGTCAGAACGGGCTGAAAACGGACAGATCTGTGTAAACAAAATGGCGGAAGCCGCGGAAGGATGTTTTGATCTGATCTTTATGGATGTCCAGATGCCGGAAATGAACGGCCTGGATGCGACGCGGAACATACGCAGACTGGAAAACAAATGGGCTGCATCCATTCCCATTATCGCCATGACCGCCGATGCTTTCTCTGAAAACGTGGCGGAATGTCTGGAAGCGGGAATGAACGGGCATATACCAAAACCGATCGACATGAAACTTGTTATTAAAGAGATTCGCAGAATCAAGGAGGAAAAGAGAAAATGAAAAAAAGGCTTTACACGATCCTGGCTTCCATGCTCACTATGGTATCGGTGACCTGCATATCCGGGTTCCGGGCGGAAGCCGCTGATGCGTTTGTGCCGATGCTGGATACAGACACCAGCTGCGAAATCACTGTGATTGGAAGCTATTCCAATTTTGAGGCGCTGGAAGCTGAATTTGACAGTTTCAATGAGATCTACCCCTATGTTGAGCTGAGCTATTTGAAGCCGGATGATTACAATAATCTGCTGGGAACGGTATTGGAAAGCAGTAATGCTCCGAATATTTACTTCTCCAATCCATGGATGATCGGGGATGAAAAATATCAGACAGTCGTTGATCATATGGAAGATCTTGCAGATCCCGGGCTGGGTCTTGACCTGGAATGCATCCGCCCCAGCCTGCTGAGCTATGATGCCGACGGGCAATTGCTGATGGTTCCGATTTTCGCCAGGAACTACGGTATGCTGGTGAACAATGATCTGTTTGAGAAGGAAGGACTTGAGGTTCCGACTACCTGGGAAGAACTGCTGGATGTGTGTGAAGCATTTCGCGGAAAAGGCTATGCCAGTCCTATGATGGGCTACAGCGCAGATTCTTCCGGCTGCTTGATGAACATTCTGGTGTATCCGGAAGCCCTTGCAGCCCTTGCAGGCGATCCTGAAGCGCTTGAGGCTGCAAATGAGCTGGATCCCTCCGCAGGCGAGTTTTTGCGCCGGGGTCTGGAGGCGATGATGGAGCTGATCGGGAATGGCTACATCGATCTGGAAAAATGCGGCGAGATCAGTGACAACTATTCAGAGGTCATTCTCCGCTTCTTTGAGGGGGATGTCCCCATGATGATCTGTACAGGAGATACCGTGTCCGGAACAGGGAAACGGGAAAGCCAGTCCGAGGCATTTACCAAAGCACCTTTCACCTATTCATTTTACCCCGTTCCATTGTCAGAAGCCGGAGGTTATTTTGTTGACAGTCCATCTATCGAATTTTCTGTCAATAAGACCTGTGAAGATCTGGATATGACAAACGAGTTCATGCGTTTTCTGATCACCCGTGAAGAACTGAACAAGATGGCTTCGGTGAAACGTCTGGTTACGCCGACAACAGATCTGTCCTTTGACTCTGTGTACGAACCTTTCAGTCAGGTCCCCGCTGAACGGGTACTTCCTCCGGAAGTGATCGGGATCACGGATCCTCTTGCCATTCAGGTGCGGATCGCGGCTTACCTGGTCGGAACCGGGAGCATCAGCATTGATGAAGCAGTCAGCCAGTATGGATCTTTAGCGGAATGATGCCTGTATCTGACTTCTCTGGCTGCGCCGGCCGCGCAGCACGCGGCTTTGAGCGCATAAGGTACTCAAAGATTATATAAGGTTAGAAATGTCCTGCTGCGGGATTCTTGTTTCGTTCCGGTGGCAGGACATTTTTCATCACTGGCGAAGGCTTATTCCTGACAAAAGTACAGCAGGTGGACGATAACGATGAAAAAAGCATGGGAAATGGCAAGTGAATTGTTTTTACGGGCGAATCCGGTCATTCGGTCATCGGAAGAACAGACATGGGAGGACAACCTGGATGTATCTGCCTTTTACGATCAGATACTTGCGCTTGACTGGGGAAGTAATGTTCCCGGAAGCGGAGCACCGGAACACATCATGGTGGCTGCGGTGCAGGCTTTGGAAAACAGAGGATATACGGTGAGCAAAAGAGGTTACCGGTATCTGAACGATGGCCTGAAAGCCTTTGAACAGAAAGATTATACTCTGCTGCATCAGTATTCCGCTTTGCTTCGAAGAGAACTGGCTGAGGCGGAGAAGGATCCGGACTCCGATTACTGGAATTATCGATATTACCGGATGTTTGCAGAGTATCTGGGAGAGGTCACATTCCCGAAGCATGTGCCGGTATGTCCGGATACTTCAGAATTTCGGGACCGGATCCGCGCGGGCTGGCTTGGGCAACTGATCGGCGGCGCCATGGGAACGATGGTGGAAGGCTACTCTTCACGGAGCATTTTCGAAGCATTCGGAGAAGTCCGTAATTATCTGCGGGAACCGAACACATATAATGACGATACGACATATGAGCTTGCTTTCCTGGATGCTTTTTCGAAGAAGGGATATGCGGTCACTTCAGAGGACATTGCTCTTTCGTGGGTGGGTATGATTCCCTGCGGCTGGTCTGCGGAGGAGATCGCGATC
Source organism: uncultured Lachnospiraceae bacterium (assembly GCA_902785635.1). Taxonomy (GTDB): domain Bacteria; phylum Bacillota; class Clostridia; order Lachnospirales; family Lachnospiraceae; genus Merdiplasma. The sequence goes on along the minus strand of CACZZH010000058.1, from coordinate 14,500 downwards.
CGGAACCTGAAAAACGGGATCTTTCCGCCGGAGAGCGGGCAATATCGGAATCCTTTTAATGAGTGGATCGGTGCGCAGATGCGGGCAGGCATCTGCGGCATGGCTGCGCCGGGCGACCCGGAAACGGCGGCGGATCTGGCATGGAAAGACGGATGCATCTCGCACGCGAATAACGGAATCCTGGGTGAAGTGTTCAATGCAGCGATGACAGCTCTGTGTTTTGTGGAGAAGGATGTCAGGTCGATCCTGAAGACTGCTATTTCACTGATACCGGGTGACAGTATGTACCGGAGCGTTCTGGATTTCGCCTGGGACTGTTGTGAAAGGTATGATGACTGGCACCCGGCGCTTACGGAATGTGAAGAAAGGTACCGTAAATACAATTGGATCCACGCTTATCCGAATGCCTGCTGTGAAGTGATCGCTTTGTACTTCGGGGAGGGTGACTTCAGCGAGACGCTGCATATCATAACCATGTGCGGGCTGGATGCAGACTGTAATGCAGGAATGGTCATGCCGGTCGTTGCGATCCGGGATGGGTGCAGTTCGATCCCGGAGAAGTATATGCATTCTGCATTTGACACTCTTACGACATATATGAGAGGAGGGATGCGTGAGATAACGATGGATGCACTGGTAGAAAAAACAGTGCAGGCTGTGATCAGGGCAGTGGAAACGAGGAACGGAACAAAAACAGATCTTTAAAGGATGAAACAATTGTACGGAGGGAAGGAGCGAGGAAGATGGCACTGTTTTCAATGATCAAAGAAGCCTTTGGAAAAGGATCAAAAGACAGGACAGCCGGGGAGGCGCTGCCCGAGACTGTTGAGACAAACGATGATCCGGTTCCGTGCGGTGAGCCGGAGTGTCCCATCTATGAATATATTAAAAAGCATACGAAGGATATGCGCCTTCCGCCGGACTTCCGGATTCCCTGGATCCGGGGAGAATGGGCACCGGGTGCACAGGATGGCGTATTTCTGTACCATATGGCGCCGCTTCAGCCGGATCCGGCCAGGGAGGAAAAGATTCTGGAAGCGCTGACGATGATGTCTGACGAGGAGAATGGGCAGTATATTGAGAAGGTTTTTGCCATCTTCGAAGAACTGGATAAGAAAACAGGCATTGTACGGCTGTTTGATGAAATCAGCCGGGTCATTGCCCTGCATCAGGCTGATCTGAACCTCGTGAATCTGGTGAAGTACGGTGACTGGCTGATCTGCAGCGGCGTATCCCTTCTTTCGGTCAAGCTGGGACTTACAGTGCTCTCCGGGTTTCATGTTCCGTTTGTGGAAGAGGTAATGATGGAATTCGGCGTATATGATGAATTTACCTATTATGCAGCCAGGGTACTGTCAAGGGAGACCTGGGAGAACGGAAATGAAGAGCTGTTTCGCCTGGCAAGGAATGTCCGTGGCTGGGGACGTATCCATGCCGTTGAATATCTCCGGCCTGAAACGCAGGAGATCCGGGACTGGCTTCTGTATGAAGGCGCAGATAATGAGATCGTTTCCCAATACTCTGCGGATACATGCCTGCAGAAGTCGGGAGCTGAGAGCCGGCTGGATTCAGCTCTTTCAGCCGGAGAATTTGAAGCGGTCGGGAAACTGATTCAGACAGCGCTGGAGAGCGGACCATGTCCGGGAATCACAGATGGAGAACGGATTCTGCCGAAATATCTGGAGAAGGGAAAGGAATTCCCGATCGAACCGGAACTCAGACAGATGATCCTGGACAGTTCGTCGAATTTCCTATGAGACAAAAAGCCCCCGGCAGATGGTAAAATCATCTTATCGACATGTTCCTGTCAACAGATAGATACTTTAGATTTGGAGAGGCAGGTGGAATAATTAAATGTCAGAACACAAACAGGAAAACCGTTCCCGGGAAACGGAACGTGAATTAATCGAAGTCAGCCGTCTTACCGATGAACAGTTGTTTGAAAAGTATGAGACTGAGCCGGATGGACTGAATCAGGTGGAGGCGGCCGAACGTCTGGAGAAGTACGGCCGGAATATTATCGATGTCAGCAATGAGAACAGCCTGCTGAGCAGGATCAGGGATGCTGTGATCAATCCCTTTAACATTGTTCTGATGATCGTTGCGGCCGTAACGCTCCTGACCGATGTTATTCTGGCGGATGAGAAGAACCCCGCCACATTTATCATGCTGGTGCTGGTCATCGTCATTTCCGGCGTCATTGCCTTCGTTCAGTCCGAAAGATCCAACAATGCCGCACAGAAGCTGCAGAAGATGATCGCCAACCGGATCGATGTGATTCGCAATGGGAGCCTCACAGAGATCGATATTGATGAAGCGGTTCCCGGCGATATCGTAAAGCTTGCATCCGGTGACATGATTCCCGGTGATGTGCGCTTTATTGAGACCAAGGATCTATTCATTGACCAGTCCCAGCTGACCGGTGAGAGCAATCCCGTAGAGAAGTTTGCCGGCCCGGATCCTGAAGGTGATACCCTGACTGACATTGACAACATCGGCTTCATGGGCAGCAATATCGTTTCAGGCAGCGCGAAGGGTGTGATCCTGGCGACCGGAAACCAGACCTACTTCGGCAGCATGGCGAAAAGCCTGAATACATTTAAAGAGAAGAGCAGCTTTGAGGAAAACCTGAGCTCCATCAGCCGTCTGCTTATCAGCTTTATGGCGGTCATGGTGCCTGTCATCTTTATTGCCAATTTTATTACAAAGGGCAACTGGCTCCAGTCCCTTATGTTCGGCATTACCATCGCTGTAGGAATCATGCCGGAGATGCTGCCCGTTATCATGACGTCCTCCCTTGCCAAAGGCGCAGTCAATATGTCCCGTAAACAGACCATTGTCAAGCGCCTGAGTTCGATTCAGACTTTCGGCGAAATGGACGTGTTCTGTACGGACAAGACCGGCACCCTTACGCAGGATGAGATCGTTCTGGAGAAATATATGGACGTCCTTGGCCGTGAGGACAGGCGGATCCTGCGCCATGCTTTTCTGAACAGTTACTTTCAGACCGGCCTGAAGAATCTGATGGATCTGGCCATTATCAACCGTTCGGAAAAAGAGGATCTTTCCTTTCTCAAGGAAGCCTATGTCCGGGAGGATGAGATACCGTTTGATTTCAGCCGCCGCCGAATGAGCGTTGTTCTTCGCGATAAAAACGGAAAACGTCAGCTGATCACAAAAGGTGCTGTCGAGGAAATGCTCTCGATCTGTTCTTTTATCGAGATCGACGGAGAAGTAAAACCGATCACTCCCAAACTGGCTGCCAATGCGCAGAAGATTGCAGAGGAGAATAATGCGGAAGGGATCCGTGTGATTGCCGTAGCCCAGAAGAACGAAGTTCATAACGTGGACACCTTCGGTGTTCAGGACGAAAGCGATATGGTGCTGATCGGTTTTGTCGGTTTCCTGGATCCGCCGAAACCTTCGGCCGGTTCTGCCATTGCCGCCCTGCAGAAAAACGGCGTGCGGACGGTCGTCCTGACCGGGGACAACGAAGGTGTTGCGGTTGCCATCTGCGGCCGGCTGGGCATTGATACGGAATATACGCTCACTGGAGCTAAAGTGGAAGCCATGAATGATGAAGAATTGAAAGCAGCCTGCGGGAAATGCCATATCTTCTCCAAGCTTTCACCTTATCAGAAGCAGCGTGTTATAAAGGCTTTCCAGTCCGACGGGCACATTGTCGGTTATATGGGTGACGGTATCAATGACAGCCTGCCGCTTAAGCAGGCAGATGTCGGTATCTCCGTGGATACCGCTGTCGATATAGCCAAGGAAGTCGCAGATATCATATTGCTGGAGAAAGATCTGCAGGTACTGGAAGAAGGTGTGATCGAAGGCCGCCGTACCTTTGCGAATATGTCCAAATATCTCAAGATGACCGTCAGCGGCAATTTCGGCAACATGTTCTCCGTTCTCATCGCGAGCATTTTCCTGCCGTTCCTGCCTATGCTTCCGATCCACATTCTCGTTCAGAATCTCCTGAATGACTTTGCCCAGCTTGGCATGCCCTTTGACCATGTAGAAAAGGAGTATATTGAGAAACCAAAGCATTGGGATATCCCAGGCATCAAGAAGTTCATGATCTGCTTCGGTCTTCTCAGCACCATTCTGGATGTGCTCTGTTTTCTGGTGCTCTGGTTCGTCTTTAAATACAACAAAGTAGATCTTGCCGGATTTTTCCAGTGCGGCTGGTTCATGTTTGGCGTGATCTCACAGACGATGGTCATCCATACCATCCGTACGCCGAAGATCCCCTTCATCCAGGATCGGGCTTCCCGGGAGCTTACGATCTCCACGCTGGCTGTGTGCATTATCACGCTGCTGATCGGTTTCACCGGCATCGCGCCGCTCTTCAGCCTGCCGGTCATGCCGATCGTTTTCCTCGCATGGATGGCCGGCCTGATGGTTGTTTATACGATCCTTGCCCAGGCAATGAAGATATTATATATCCGGATCAATAAGGAGTGGAATAAAAGCCTCCGGCGGGATGCCAGGGCTGCGCAAAGGAAGGTGCCAGCGGAGCTGGCGCGCAGCCCGGCAGCAAGAACGCCGGATGGCGTTCTTGACGTTTTGCGTGGATGTTTTCAGGACCCTGCGTATATAGCGATGTAAACAAAAAACAATGCGCCGCGAAAGATAAGCGGCAGACTGAAAATGTAATCATATAAACAGACAGCAAAAGAGGTGACAACAATGACAGAAATGAATAAGATCCGTAAACTGGAGCTGAAAGATCTTAAGAACGTTTCCGGCGGACGCCGTGAAAAAATTCAGCTTCCGGAAAATCTTTCCGAAGAAGATAAAAAGATTCTGGAAAGACTGACTAACATTAAGCTTTGAAAACAGACAGGACACTCCTTCGGGGGTGTCTTTTTTATGTTACCATTGTTTTGACAGGGATATATTAATTATAGTAAAATACTGATGATGAAGGTTTTTTGTAAGGTCTGTATTATCTGTACTACCCTTATCATTACATTTTGAATGTATTACTGACAAAGGAGGATCTGCCATGGCAAAAATGATCAGGAGAAGAGATTTTCTGAAAGGAACAGCTGCCGGTGTACTCAGCATTGCGGCTGCCGGTGTACTTGGACCCGGTGCCGTGACCGCGGCGGCGGAAGAGGGAGGAAAGTATACTCCCGGAACCTATACCGGAACTGCACAGGGTCTGGAGAGTGAAGTGACCGTTACCATGACCTTCGATGAGACCAGCATTACAGATGTTGTGATCGATGTTTCCGGGGAAACACAGGGAATCGGGGCGGATATCGGCGATACCATGAAAGAGGCGATCCTGTCGGCGCAGTCCGCCGAGGTCGATGCTGTTTCCGGCGCGTCCATCACCAGCAATGCGGTGAAGACCGCGGCTGCAGACTGTATTGCCCAGGCGCAGGGTGCTGCTCCGGCAGCTGCCGCAGGAGCGGAAGCCGCAGCAGAATCCGGGGAAGACTGGCTTGGGACAGCTCCTGAGATCGCTGATGCTGACGTAGAGGAAGAGATCGAGACGGAAGTGCTGGTCATCGGCTGCGGTGTTGCCGGTGTAGCGGCTGTCCGTTCGGCGGCTGAAAAAGGCGCAAAGGTCCTGGCCTGCGACAAGGCTTCCGGTCCTCAGTGCCGTTCCGGTGAGTATGCCGTGATCAACGGAAAGACCCAGGCGCACTGGGGCAGAGACATCTTTACGAATGAAGATATCGAGAAGATGATCAATTTCCATATGATGGAGTCCAGCTACAAGTGTAAGAGAAGTATCATGTCCAAGTGGGCTTATCACAGCGGAGAGAACTTCGACTGGTGGATCGAGCCCAACAAGGATCTGTTTATCGCGGATGAGAGCCGTTCGGATATCCCCGATGAGAGCGCGACCAACTGCCTGGTTCCGCTGTTCCATCCGCTTCCGGAACCCTACGACTGGAGAAATGAGGAGTTCCCGTGTTATCCGACCTCCGTGGAATTCCTGCCGGATCAGACCAATAATCTGCTGATCAATATGGAATATGCGGTATCAACGGGCAATGTGGAAGAGCGTTACGGCTGCTTCGCCGAGAAACTCATCATGGAAGACGGGCGCTGCACGGGAGCTTATCTGCGCAATGCACAGACCGGCAAATATATCCTTGTGAAAGCCAGCAAAGGCGTGATTCTGGCTACCGGTGATTATTCCCAGAATGAAGCCATGGTGCAGCATTTCTGCCCGGATGTCATCGACAACGGAATTATGAGACTTTTCACCAGCGTAGACGTAGAGGGCAAGATGACCAATACAGGCGACGGCATTAAGCTCGGTATGTGGGCAGGTGCCGCTGTTCAGCACGATCACGCACCCATGATTCATCATATGGGAGGCGGCGCTGACTCTGCAGGCGTCGGAGTAATGGGTATTTCCGGTTACCTGAATCTTGACATGAACGGTAAGCGCTTCATGAACGAGGACCTGCCGGGCCAGCAGGTAGAGAATCAGATCGAACTGCAGAAGGGAAGAATGACCTGGCAGATCTTTGACAGCAACTGGCCGGAACAGCTGCAGTACTTCCCGGCAGCGCATGGCGTAGCCTGCTATTTTGAAGATTATGCCAGCCCGGAGGAAGGACCGAAGAACAATCAGACCAACCGTAACTACAAGAGCTGGTACCAGCTGGAAGCTGCCGTGGAGGACGGACGTGCTATTAAGGCAGATACCCTTGAAGAACTGGTAGCCAAAATGTATCCGGAAGAGACTTCGGCAAGGTTGCAAGCCGTATGTGGCCGCTGGAGAACGGACCGTTTTATGCGGACCAGTTCGTATGCGCGCTGCTGCTGGTAATCTGCGGCGGTCTGGAGTCCGATGAGGACTGTCATACCTTCGATGCGGACCGGAACATCATTCCGGGCCTGTATGTAGCCGGCAATGTGCAGGGCAGCCGTTTTGCTCATGAGTATCCTATTACCCTGAAGGGTGTGTCCCATGCAATGGCTGTGTATTATGGATATGTAGCCGGGCAGAATGCTGTAGACGGGATCTGATCGGGATAAAAATGCAATTTAAATAGATTGCGAAAAGAACGGACAGTAACAAAGGCGCTCCTTCGGGAGCGCCTTTGACGGCTCAGAATTCTTTTTTCTCCATGATCCGTGTACTCCACAGATAAGAAGCATATGCTGCAAGTGCACAAACGCCGGTCAGTGTAAGAAGAACAACAGCGGGACTCATACCATCAAGAGTTTTTGCAAGCTGCATAAAAGGATTATTCGTGCCGCTGAAAATATTTTTTGCCCAAAACAACAGCACAGCAATGGCTCCGAACAGTAAAAACAGTACGGTTTTGCTTTTTTCCGATCCATATTTCAGCTGCAGAGGAATCATGACTGCTGCTGAGAGGTACAGGACGGGGAGAAGGGCTGCAAGCATTGGGAGTTCATCGATCATACTGACTCCGCTGCGGCGGACTATATTTCCGATGAAGCAAAGTACCGTCCCGACGCACCATGCTGCCGCGGCCATTAAAAAGCAGAACAGATATTTTTCTCTGATATATGTTTTCCTGTCGAATGGCAATGTCATCAAAAATGTAAACCCATTGTCGAATTCATCATAGCTGATCGTTCCGACTGCCACTATTGTTGCAAGTATTGTGAGATAACCGACAATGAAAGCGCCATCCATCGATACCCCCATGATCAGTGCCATAACAAAGAATATCAAAAGGGTCTGTTTCCTGGTGAGTGTAAGGCGCAGATCTTTTTCTATGAGGCCGCGCATATTATTTTCCTCCTGTCAACATTAATATCAGGTCGTCAATATTTCCGTTTTCAATGACGATGCCCGGATAGTTTTCCGCATAAAACTGTTTTTCATCGGTAAAACATACATATCCGAACGGTTCTTTTTTCGTGCTTAGGATATAGCTCTTGTCGAGCTTTTCGTATGTATCTTCGCTTATCTTCAGGATCGCATAACTGCTCAGGATGGTATCGGTGTCCTCGTGAAGAAGAATCCTGCCTTCATGGATAAGATATATATCATCACACAGACCCTCCAGATCTGAGGAAATGTGAGATGTGAGCAGAATGGAGCAGTTTTCATTTACAAGAAGATACTGCCGGAGAAGGTCGAGAATGTCATTTCTTGCCTCTATGTCGAGACCTGCTGTGGGCTCATCCATAATGAGCAGATCTGCCCTGTGGCTGATCGCTGTCAGTACACGCAGTTTGGCACGCATACCGGTAGAAAAATCCTGTATTCTCTTGTCAAGCGGCAGTCCCTGTTTTTCACAGTTGGTTCTGAAAAAAGACTCGTCAAATTGCGGGTACATTTTTCTGAGAATGCAGATCACATCTTTCACACGCAGATAAGAGCTGAAGCCGGAATCAGACAGCGCTGCGCCAATCTGAGACTTTTGCGCACCGGTAAGCTTTGAGGCTTCCTGTCCTTTTACGGTGACGTGTCCTCCGTCCGGCCTGATAAGGCCGAGTATCGCTTTAATGGCAGTGGTTTTTCCTGCGCCATTTTTCCCGACGATCCCCGTAACATGTCCGTCCGGCACCTCCAGAGAGATATTCATCCGGAAATCACCGTAGTTTTTTACAAGATTATCAACTTTGACCATCAGGTTTCCTCCAATATGATCTCTACGATTTTAAGGATCTCGTCCTTTGTAAATCCTACCGCACTTGCCCTTTGAACGGCAGCAGCAAAGTCATCTTCAACGGACTTCCGCCGGGCTTCTATGGCAAGCTGCTGATCCGTCGCAGCAACATAGGTGCCTTTTCCGTGCACAGTAACGACAAAACCTTCTTCCTCCAGCCTGTCGTAGGCTTTTTTGACAGTAAGGGCGCTAATGCGCAGTTCACCTGAAAGCGCTCTGACAGACGGAAGGGCTTCGTTTTGAGCAAGTTCACCGCTTATGATCTCATTTTTCACCTGATCCATAAGCTGTTCATAGATCGGTACCATCGAGGAGCTGTTTAAAATAATATGCATATCATCAACCTCCGCAAACAGTATATAACAGTATAAAACTGTTGTCAACTGTTATATACTGTTTATCTATAATATTTGTTTCATGCAAGATCAGGGCCCACCGGCGGGCACTGAGAAAAAAGTGAGATATACTTTGATTAGAAAATAGAAAGAAACTCCGGCATATGATAAAATAATGTTCAGAAGACAGGATTCTGAGGAAAATGGGACTGACGAGCGCGCATAGAAGGGAGTATACAAATGCAGGACAGTCAAGCAACATTTCATTCCGCGAATGGAAGGCGGTTGGTACTCATCGTGGAGGATGAGGCAGTCAACCGGGAAATCCTGGGTACGATTCTGGGAAATGATTTTGATGTGATCTTTGCAGAGGACGGGGAAGAAGCCCTTTGTTCTATTCAGGAAAACAAAGAACTGCTCTCCCTGATCGTCCTTGATCTGATCATGCCGAACATGCCGGGGCAGGAGGTCCTGCGCCGGATCAAAGAAGACCCTGAATATCAGAATATTCCCGTGATCGTGGCTTCCGGGGACCAGTCTCAGGAGATCGAATGTCTCATGGCCGGTGCAAGCGACTTTATCCAGAAACCTTATCCGGAGCCGGGTGTTGTGCTTGCGCGGGCACATCGTACCATTGAGCTGTTTGAGGGCAGACATATAATCCAGTCCACGGAGCGCGATCCCCTGACCGGCCTTTACAACCGTGAATTTTTCTTCAGCTATGCGCAGCAGTATGATCAGCACCACCGGGATACTCCGATGGATGCCATCGTGCTGAATATTAACCGCTTTGGCCTCATCAATGAGCGCTATGGCCGTGCCTATGCAGATGAGGTGCTTCGGCGCGTAGGATCGAAAGCGCAGGAGATGGTTCATGACCCGGGCGGGATCGTATGCCGGCGTGAAGCGGATATTTTCCTTGTCTACTGCCCGCACAGGGATGATTATAAAGCGATTCTGGACAATGCATCCACGGGCCTTGCCGGTGAGCAGAATGCGAACAACCGTGTACGCCTGCGTATGGGTGTCTATTCGAATGTTGACAAGACACTGGACATTGAGCGCCGGTTTGACCGTGCTAAAATGGCGGCAGATTCGGTGCGAAACAGTTTTACCCGGAATATCGGGGTATATGACGATACGCTGCATAAGGCAGAACTTTACTCTGAACAGCTGATAGAGGATTTCCAGGAAGCGATCGAAGAGAATCAGTTTCAGATCTTTTTTCAGCCGAAATATAATATTAAGGAGGAGAAACCGGTGCTGGCCGGTGCGGAAGGCCTTGTGCGCTGGCAGCATCCGAAACTGGGCATGGTCAGCCCGGGTGTGTTTATTCCTCTTTTTGAAGAAAATGGTCTTATCCAGAAGCTGGACCATTACGTCTGGAGAGAAGCTGCCCGGCAGATCCGCGAATGGAAAGATGAACTTAGCTACACTGTACCTGTATCTGTGAATGTGTCCCGGGTCGACATGTACGATACGAACATTGTGGATGCACTGATGGATATCCTTGAAGAGAGCAGGCTGGAGGCAGAGGATCTTCACCTGGAGGTAACGGAGACCGCCTATGCCGAAGATGCGGAGCAGATCATAGAAACGGTGAAACGGCTCCGGTCAATGGGCTTTCTTGTGGAGATGGATGATTTCGGTACGGGTTATTCTTCTCTGAATATGCTTTCTTCATTGCCCATCGATGTTCTGAAGCTGGATATGAAGTTTGTCCGGACGGCGTTTGCTGAGGAAAAGGATACACATATACTGAAGATCATTATCGAGATCGCAGGGCATCTTTTCGCACCGGTGGTGGCTGAAGGAGTGGAGACTGAGGAACAGATGAATGCCCTGAAGGAGATCGGCTGCGATATGGTGCAGGGTTATTATTTCTCGCCGCCCGTTCCTGCGGACAAGTTCGTGCCATTCCTGCAGAATGCTGCTCAGGACATAATATCGAAAGCTGCAAAGAAGCCGGAGAAAAGAAGAGCAAAGCCCAGGCAGAGTTCATTTCTGAAACGGTGGACCGACAAGCTGAGCATCCCAATGAAAAAGGCCAGCTATATTTTTGTGACTGTGGCTTTCATTGTCGCAACAGCACTTTATATCTCTGATTCCATGGTGACCCATGGGTACCTGCGTATGGAGCAGGCAAGCGAACGGTATATCATTGCACAGCAGTCCGCTACGGATCTGGAGATCGGATCGGATTATCTGACGGACGCTGTGCGCAGTTTTGTTGTGACGGGAGATATACAATATCTTCAGAATTATTTTACGGAAGCAAATGAGACCCGCCGCAGAGACAAAGCGGTAGTCAGTCTGGAGACCATGATCTCACGGGACAGCGAAGCCTATGAGCACCTGTCAGATGCATTGGACTATTCCAATGAATTGATGAACGAGGAATACCGGGCCATGAAGCTGATCGTGTCCGCCGGAGATTATGAGGAGGCATCGGTTCCGGATGTGATCAGAGAAACAAAGCTGGATCCGGAGGACGCTTCCATGTCTGCGGAGGAAAAGCGTGCGCTGGCACAGGAGATGGTCTTTGGTGAACGTTATACAGAATATAAGGAAAAAATTCGAAGCAGCACGGCTCTTTGTACCCGGAAACTGATCGATGCATCCTATAATGAGCGGGTCAGCCTGGATACACGCATGAATATGCTGCTCGGCATTCAGACTGTGTTAACGATCGCGCTGTTGGCGGTAGTGCTTGCCATCGTGATCTTCATCAGCAGCTGGATCCGCAAACCGCTGACCCGTATGGTGGAACAGATGAAAGCGAAGAAGACTGTGCCGCCGGAAGGCGCGGAGGAACTGCGCTTTGTATCGGAAACCTACAATGCTATTTTCGAGGAGAACCGGAAGACGCACGAACGTCTGACCTACGGCAATATGCATGATGCTCTGACAGGACTGTACAACCGGAGCGCGTACAATTTTATGCGGCATGACCTGGATATGTCCAGAAATGCACTGATGATGGTGGATGTGGACAAATTCAAAGGAATCAACGATACCTACGGCCACGATGTGGGAGATCTGGTCCTTAAGCGGGTGGCTGAGGTGCTGCAGTACAGCTTCCGCTCTACCGATCTGGTATTCCGGCTTGGAGGAGATGAATTCGTTGTGATCATGGTCAATGTGGACAGTTCTATGCAGGAACAGGTCAGGCGAAAGATCGACCAGGCAAATGTCATGCTGCAAAAACCGAAGGACGATCTGCCGCCGACCTCCCTCAGCGTGGGAGTGGCTTTCGCAGACCGGAAGAATCCGGAGGGCGATATTTTCAAGGATGCAGATACTGCACTTTACCGTGTAAAGGAAGCAGGACGCTGCGGCTGCTATATCTATTAAAAAGGAGAATATGAAAATGAGCAGGGACAAAGTCATCATTCGGACCAGTGTCATAGGGATTCTGGCAAATGTCATGCTTGCGGCATTTAAAGCGGTCATCGGACTGGCGTCTAATTCCATTGCAGTGATACTGGATGCTGTTAATAATCTTTCCGATGCCCTTTCTTCTGTCATTACGATCGCGGGAACAAAGCTGGCAGGGAAACTTCCGGATAAGAAGCATCCCCTCGGCTATGGTAGAATCGAGTATCTGAGCGCCATGATCGTTTCCGGTATTGTTCTCTATGCCGGGATCACTTCCGCTGTTGAATCCGTGAAGAAGATCATTCATCCGGAGAAACCGGACTACAGTGTGATCTCACTGGTGATCATAGCGGTCGCGGTTGCTGTTAAGATCATTCTCGGGCGCTATGTGAAAGCACAGGGAGAAAAAGTGAACTCGGGTTCCCTGGAAGCTTCCGGGTCAGATGCAATGTTTGATGCGATCCTTTCCGCATCGGTACTGGCCAGTGCAGTAATCTTTAAGATAAGCGGCATTTCTCTGGAAGCGTATGTCGGTGTGGTGATCTCTGTCATTATTATAAAATCCGGCATAGAAATGATGATCGAAACACTGAATGACATTCTCGGAACCAGGGCAGACAAAGAAACTACAGATCAGATCAGGAAACTGCTGACACAGGAGCCGGAGGTCAGGGGAGCATATGATCTCATTCTGCACAATTACGGTCCGGATAAGAATCTTGCCTCCGTACACGTTGAACTGCCGGATCATATGACAGTCCGGGAAGTCGACCGCCTGACCAGAAAGCTGGAAGCGAAGGTATATAAGGAAACGGGGGTCATTCTGACAGGGGTCGGTCTTTACTCCTATAATACAGGAAACGATAAAGCTGCAAAGATCCAGGAGGATGTTCGCAGGAGAGTACTTTCTCATGACTGGGCGGTCCAGTTCCATGGTTTTTATGTGGATGCAGAAGCAAAGGAAATGGTATTTGATGTTGTTATGAGCTTTGATATTCAGCCCAGGGAGGGACTTGGTATCCTGTACGAAGAGATCAGCAGGGCTTATCCCGATTACAAAATCACCATCACTCCGGATGTTGATGTGTCGACCACGGATTGAAGCAGCATAAAGAGAGGGGGATTCTATGGAACTGAGCAATGAAACAATAAAGATCTTTGTATTTATCGGAACATTGCTTCTGACATATGTCATTTTCCGAATCAACCGGTATATATTCAAAAAGATCTATAAGATACGAAAGGCGTTGTATCTGCGGTTTTTTGAACGCATGCTCTCGTCAGTGATCCTGGTCGGCGGAGTGGTGATCGCGCTTTCCTCCTTCGGAGGATTCGATACGATATGGAAAACAATGCTGGGAGGAACAGCCTTCATCAGTGCGGTGCTCATCTTCGCAGCGCAGGATGTCATTAAGGATAATCTGGCAGGTCTGATGATCACGGTATATAAACCGTTCGAGATCGGAAACCGCGTGCAGCTGGAGGATGGGACCGCCGGCATCATCCGGGATATTACGATGCGTCATGTGGTACTGCAGCTGCAGGATACCCAGGTGATCATCGTTCCCAACAGCAAGCTCAACGCGATGAGCATCCGGAATTACAGCTATATGGAGGAATACCGCAGTGCTCTGTTTCAGTTCCATATTGCCTATGACAGCGATGTTGAGAAAGCCATGAGGGTGATCGCTCATGCGATCATGGAATCTGAATACAGTGTGCCCGGAAAGAAAACGGATCATGGAATGGAATATGGTCCGATATATTTTATGGCATTTGAGGACAGCAGCCTTCGCCTGACCACTACCGTTTATTATGAGGCCTCCTCTCCCTCCGAGGTAGTGATCTCGGATATAAACCTCCGGGTCGACCATGCGCTGCGGGAGAATGGAATAGAGATCCCGTATGCATATCTGAATGTGGTTCAGAAGGAAAGAAAACACGAGGACGCGCACGCGTGACCTGAAAAAGATATAGAGAGCGCCGGACGGTACAGGTATTGCCTCCGGCGCTCATTTTATTGAATATCGTTTGATTCTAAGGAAACGCTGATTTAATCAGCGTTTCCTTAGAGCCTCCGGCGGATCGCAGTGCTGCGCAGATGAAGGCTTCCTGCGGAAGCCGCGCAGCACGCGGCTTCGAGCGCACAAGGCGCTCGAA
>CACZZH010000057.1 GCA_902785635.1 uncultured Lachnospiraceae bacterium | reverse complement strand
TTCCGGTGGATATGTTCCTTTTCGGGCATAAAAATAAAGCATATCCGCAGCGTGGGATACCTTTTTACGATACCGCTGCGAATATGCTTTATTTACAATACTCCCCGCCCTCAAAGGGTGTTCATTTTTGTGAGCAATACTACTGTCTCGACGTGTGATCTTTGATCTTTAGAAAACCTTATAAAATCCCATCTATTTCACGTGTGTTTTTCGATATAGATGTTTGATCTTTATAATATGACTTGCTATTTTCCCATTTTAGAGCGTATATGGATCTACATATTGAGAAGGGAGGCTACTTTCATGTTCTACGTTGATTTTACTTCGCCCGAGGGCAAAACCTATCGAATTGACCTTTCCAAACATCCTGTAAAATACAACTGTCCTAATTGCGGTCGACTTCTAGAAATTCAATTTGAACCTGATGAGGAAACTTGGTGGTGTGATGAATGCTCCGAAGAAAAAGTTCAAAAGAAACAGGAGATAATACCTACAGAGCCTTATGTGAATGCCTACGGAATTACCGTAATCCCGCCCAGGATTCCCAGCAAAAACCGGCAGAGCAATTAGTCGTTTACGTTCTCGTCTGTCACCCGCTTCCTCTTAGCTCGCTTTGCGAGCTCTTTTTGTACTTTGTCATACTCTTCCTGGATTATAATTGCCTCATGGCCTCCAATCAAACGAAAGCTGTCACGGGTCGGATCTGATTTCAGAATAACAACATCACCGGTATATTTCTCATTACGAAGGATCGCTACTATTTGTCCCTTACTCCACTTTTGCCCTCCTCTTGGTGATGGGACTTTGTTTTCTTCCAGATACTCTACAATCTGCCGTATGCTCTTGCCTTCCAGATACGAATTAAAGATGACTTGAACTATCTCTGCCTGGTAACGATCCGGAACAAGATCCCCATTCTCATTTTTCCGGTATCCATAACAGGGTTTCCGGTATAATCCACACGTTCCATTCATGGCACCAAATTTTAATCCCATCCGGATGTTTTCACTACGGTGTTCATTTTCGGACTGGCTTATAGCCGCACGTATCATTAGTTCCAGCTCGCTATCACTCTGTTCAACAAATGTTTCCTCTGACTGAAAATAGATCTCTACGCCGGCTTTCCTTATCGTTCTGACGGCTTCTCCCGATTCCAGACTATCTCTGCCCAATCTGGACATACTTTTCGTAGCAATGATATCCAGCTTTTGATTCCTGCAATCCTCCAACATCCTGTTAAATTCAGGCCGAGTGGCACCAGTCTTTGCAGAGCCGATATCCATATACACATCCATCAGTATCCAGTCATCTCTCGTTGCAACATGCCTTACCAGACCAGATATTTGTGCGGAAATGCTACGTAGCTGTGCAACCCTGGCTGTACTAACTCTTGCATAGATACCTACGCGTTTCCTATTTGCAGCTTTTTTCTTTGCCGGAATGATCGTGGGCCTTGGTCCCTCTGTATTCATTTTTTGCCTCTTTAAGATCAATCATCTATGTTCACTTTTGGCCTCTTATGATGTTTAGTCTATCACGAACAGACACACATGAACAGGAAAATCTCTTCCATCATAAAAAATCTTTTCCATTCCGGAGATCATTTTTTATGTACTTTCCATCAACACAACCCTGGGTTCACTTTCCTCCCCCGTATCCCCTCTGATACGTCATACTTCCCATAAACTCAAGGTTTTTCCGGTGGATATGTTCCTTTTCTGGCATAAAAATAAAGCATATCCGCAGCGTGGTATACCTTTTTACGATACCGCTGCGAATATGCTTTATTTACAATACTCCCCGCCCTCAAAGGGTGTTCATTTTTGTGAGCAATACTACCGTCTCGACGTGGCTTGTATGGGGGAACATATCCACAGGCTGTACTTTTTCGATATGGTACCCGTCAGCGCTGCACAGGATGGAAAGATCCCTGGCCAGTGTTGCCGGATCACAGCTCACATACACGATCCGGCGGGGCGCCATCAGCAGCATTACATCCAATACGGCTCTCTCGCATCCTTTCCGCGGAGGATCCACTACGATCACATCGGCCTGAAGTTTTCCCTGACGGTAAAGGTCCGGCAGGACGGTTTCTGCCTGCCCGGCGAAAAACTCAACGTTCGAAAAGCCGTTTTCCTGTGCATTGATCCGGGCATTTTCCACAGCTTCTTCGATGATCTCGATCCCATACACCTTTTTTGCCTTCTGGGCAAGGAACAGGGAGATCGTACCGGTACCGCAGTACAGATCCAGCACGGTCTCATCTCCGGTCGGTGAAGCATATTCCAGGGCTGCGGCATAGAGTTTTTCCGTCTGCACCGGATTGACCTGGAAGAAGGACCGGACTGAGATCCGGTAGCGGACCGGTCCTATGTTTTCCTCAATATAGCCGTTGCCGGAGAGGATCCGCGTTTCATTTCCAAGGATCACATTGGTGCGGTCTGTATTTCTGTTTAATGCGATACAGGTCATTCCCGGAATCTGTAAGAGAGCCCGCACCAGTTCCGCTTCACCGGGGATTCCGGATCCGTTTATGATCAGGCACACCATGATCTGTCCGGTGCTCCTGGCTGTACGAATCAGCACATGGCGCACCAGTCCTGCGTGTTCCTCCTCCCTGTAAGCCGGGATATGATAACGTTCCATGTGCTCTGTCACTGCTGAAAGGACAGCGTTGTCACAGGAAGCGCTTATGACGCATCCCTCCTTTTCCGGAAGCGGAACGATCGCATGCGTACGTCCGGCATAAAAACCGCATACAAGCACTCCCCGACGGTCAGTTCCGACCGGGTACTGCGCCTTATTCCGGTAATTCCACGGCTCATCCATCCCGATGACCGATTCTGCCTGTATTCCCCGGAATCCTCCGATCCGTTCCAATGCATTCTTTACCCGGCTTTGTTTGAACCGCAGCTGTGCTTCATAGTTCATCATCTGCAGCTGACAGCCGCCGCACTGACGTGCGACCTCGCAGCGGGGAGTGACCCGGTCAGGACTCTGGACGAGAATCTGCTTCACCCTTCCGTACGCATATGTCTTTTTGACCTTTGTGATGACCGCCTCGATCTCATCTCCAATAACAGTATCTTTTACAAAGACGGCCACTCCGTCCGAGTGGCCGATTCCCAGTCCCTGGCTGTCCAGATCTTCGATCTGCAGCCGGACTGTCTCATTCTTTTTCAGCATGTTATCCTCTATAATTCTGTACTCCTGCGGACATTGGAATCGAACAGCTTATTAAAGCCAAGCCATCCGTTGTTCTCCCCTGCCCCTTCGACCAGTTCACGCATGCTTTCCAGCCGCGCATCTGCATTGTCCGCCAGATTCAGGGCCAGGGCTTCCGGAATCGCCGGCTTTTTCGGGGAGCCGTATTCCAGTTCCCCATGATGGGCCAGAATGCAGTGCTGAAGTTCGCTGGCAAGACGTTTCGGAAAGCCCTTGATGCTCCTGCAGGCATACCCTACCAGCTCATATCCCATCACGATATGCCCCAGCAGCTGTCCGTCATCTGTATAATCATTCTCCGGAAAAGCGGACAGCTCCTTGAGCTTCCCGACATCATGAAATGCTGCTGCCGTAAGAAGCAGATCTCTTTTCAGATACGGATAACAGGATGCAAAGTAATCACACATCTTTACTACGCTCAGAGTATGCTCAAGAAGACCGCCCACGAAACCATGATGAACCGTCTTGGCTGCAGAATGCTGCTTGAAGGCTTTCACAAAAGACTCATCATCAAAGTACTTGGTGATCAGGCTGCGCAGATATGTATTCTCCACCGTGTCAAGAACAGCACGCAGTTCCGTGAACATCTGCTCAGGATCTTTCTTTGTGCAGGGCAGGTAATCCTCCGGCAGATATTCATCCGCATCCGCACGGCGTACCCGCTTGATATTGAGCTGCGGGGATCCCTGGAACATGGTCACTTCCCCCGTGATGTGCACATAGTCCATCGCGTCAAAATCCCCGATTCCCGAAGAACCCGGATCCCAGATCTTGGCGTCTACAATACCGGTCTTGTCCTGAAGCTTTACATTTTCATAGGCTTTTCCGCTCTTTGATACTGCCTGCTGGCGCTGCTTGCACAGATATATATCGCTGACACGGTCGCCTTCCCGAAACGTTCCGATGTACTTCATGCTGTCCTCTTTCTATATACTTACGTTCAACTGTATTTTGTAAAAACAATGGGTTTGAATCTCTCTGTATTTTGACCCATACGACATTATATGGTAAAATGATAAAGAAGTAAACTGGTTGATTTTTCGTTTTTTCAGGCAGGGCGACTTCAAATATCACCCGCCTTTTCTGGAGTATTCATATGAATGAAAAAGCTCTCCGCATACTGGAATTCTCAAAAATCATTGAAAAACTGGAAAGCTGTGCTGGATCTGCTCCGGGCAAAGCTTTGTGCAGGGATCTGCTTCCTCAGAGTGATATCGGTGAGATCTGCCGCCTTCAGCAGGAGACCACTGACGCCCTTGGCCGGATCTACCGAAGCGGAAATATCTCCTTTTCCGGAGTGACCGATCTGCGGCCTTCCATTAAACGCCTCGAGATCGGCAGCACCCTTTCCATCAGTGAACTGCTGGGAATCGTCAAGCTGCTGGATGCATGCAGCAGAGTAAAAGCCTACTCGCGCGGTGTCCGTTCTCAGAATCAGGACACCGGAGAGGATCAGGGAGATTCCCTGGATCCGATGTTCTCCGCTCTGGAGCCGCTCACACCGCTCTCACAGGAGATCCATCGCTGCATCCTCTCTGAGGATGAGATCGCCGATGACGCCAGTCCGAAGCTGAAGCAGATCCGGCGTTCCATGAGCAGTGCGCATGACCGGATCCGTTCGGTTCTTTCCGGAATGGTCAACGGTTCCGCCAGATCATATCTTCAGGATGCGGTCATCACCCAGCGCAACGGCCGGTTCTGCCTTCCGGTAAAAGCGGAAAACCGCTCTTTTGTTCCCGGAATGATCCATGACCAGTCTTCCAGCGGTTCTACTCTGTTCATCGAACCGATGGCCGTGGTAAAGCTGAACAATGATCTGCGGGAACTGGAGCTGGCTGAAGAAAAGGAAGTTGCCGTGATTCTGGCGACCTTAAGCGGAATGGTGGCAGACAAAAGTGATGCTCTGCTGCAGAACATCAGTGTGCTTACGCAGCTTGACTTCATCTTTGCCCGCGCAATGCTCTCGAAATCCTACAATGGCTACGAACCGGATTTCAACACAGACGGTATTGTGGATATCAAAAAAGGCCGGCACCCGCTCCTTGATCCGAAAAAAGTAGTCCCGGTGGACATCCGGATCGGAAAGGATTTTGATCTGCTGGTGATCTCCGGACCCAACACCGGCGGCAAGACTGTATCATTAAAAACGGTCGGCCTGTTTACCCTGATGGGACAGGCGGGTCTGCATATCCCTGCCGCGGAGCACTCTTCCCTCTCTGTCTTCTCGGAAGTCTACGCCGATATCGGAGATGAGCAGAGCATTGAACAGAGCCTCAGTACCTTCTCCTCCCACATGACAAACATCGTGTCCTTCTGGGAGAAAGCCGACGAACAGTCACTGGTGCTGTTTGACGAGCTTGGTGCCGGAACGGATCCTACTGAAGGCGCTGCTCTGGCGATCGCCATTCTTTCGGATCTGCACAGCCGCGGGATCCGTACGATCGCCACCACGCATTACAGTGAACTGAAGATCTTCGCCCTTTCCACACCCGGGGTCGAGAACGCCTGCTGTGAGTTCAATGTTGACACGCTCCGGCCTACCTACCGTCTGTTGATCGGAGTTCCCGGAAAAAGCAATGCTTTTGCGATCTCTTCTAAGCTGGGCCTCCCGGATTACATCATCGAAGAAGCGAAAAAGCATATCAGCTCAGAAGCGGAAAGCTTTGAAGATGTTGTCGCTGACCTGGAAAACACCCGGCGCGCGATCGAATCTGACCGGGAGCTTGCCGCACAGGCCCGCTCGGAAGCAGAAAAGCTTCGCAGTTCTTATGCCAGCCGCCAGTCCCGGCTCGATGACAGCCGTGAAAAGATCCTTGCAAAGGCAAGAGAAGAAGCTCAGGCGATTCTTCGCGAAGCAAAAGAATACGCAGATGAAACGATCCGTGTATACAATCGTCTTGGCAGTGAGCGCGATGCTTCCCGTGAAATGGAACGTCAGCGGACGGCTCTTCGTGAACGTCTGAAAGCAATGGAAGCAGAAGCTAAATCCGCACCTGCTGTGCGTTCCGGAAAAGCTCTTACGGCAAAGGATCTGCATATCGGTGACAGCGTGAAGGTCCTCAGCATGAATCTGAAGGGAACCGTAAGCACGCTCCCGGATGCAAAGGGCAATCTTTTTGTACAGATGGGCATCCTGCGCTCCCAGGTAAAGCTTGACGACCTCGAGCTTATCCAGGATGAAAATCCTTATGCCCCTGTCCGTCAGAAGAGTTCCGCCGGAAAGATCAAAATGTCCAAATCTATGGCAGTAGGCATTGAGATCAATCTTCTCGGAAAAACGACGGATGAAGCGATCACTGAGCTTGATAAATACCTGGATGACGCCTATATGGCCCATCTTCCGTCCGTTCGCATCGTTCACGGAAAGGGAACCGGTGCGCTTCGCAAAGCAGTACATCAGTATCTTCGGAAGCAGAAGCATGTAAAGAGTTTTCGTCTCGGAGAATTTGGAGAGGGGGATGCCGGAGTAACGATCGTAACATTCAAATAAACAGTTTTCACAGGTTGACATCTTTTGAGAAAGTTCAGGGAATAAAATGGCAAACAGACAGAAAATAATGATCGCTGACAATAATGAGAATATTGCTGAACAGATTTCCCTTTATCTGGAATCGGAACGCTGTTATAAAACAATGATCGCGCAGGATGGACCGGAAGCTTTGAAACTCTTCGGAGTTTTTCACCCGGATCTGATCCTCTTGGATATTGCGCTCCCTGGTCTGGACGGTTATCAGGTGTGCCGTCAGATTCGAGAGCAGTCCCGCATTCCGATCATCCTGCTTTCGACCAGTTCGGACGTTTTTGACAGTGTACTGGGACTGGAGCTCGGTGCCGATGATTTTGTAAAAAAACCATTTGATGTAAAAGAGCTTTCGGCGCGCATCAAAGCAGTGCTGCGCAGGACGGATCCCGAATATCTGCGCCAGACTTCCCATACAGACCGGCAGACTATTGGTCAGAAGCTGGTCCGGCTTCCGGATCTGATCGTCAACCTGAGCAATTACACTGTGATCTGCCGCGGTATTTCTCTGGACATGCCGCCAAAGGAGATCGAACTGCTGTATTTTCTTGCTTCTTCCCCAAACCAGGTCTTTACCCGCGAGCAGCTGCTCAATCACATCTGGGGATATGACTATGCAGGAGATACGAGGACCGTTGATGTACACATTATGAGGCTGCGTGATAAACTGGGTTCCAGTCCGTACTGGTCAATCGGTACGGTGTGGGGCGTCGGATACCGGTTCACAGTTTCATAAAAAAGCAATAATAAAGAAGACCGGTTTACCGGTCTTCTATCTTTTTATATTCCTGATGATGCCCTATGTATTTATAAGCAGGACGGATGAGCTTGCCGCCGTTGATCAGTTCCTCCATACGGTGAGCACACCAGCCGGAGATCCTGGCGATCGCGAAGATCGGTGTAAACAGCTGTTCCGGTATCCCCAGCATGCTGTAAACAAATCCGCTGTAGAAGTCAACATTGCAGCAGATGGGTTTGGACAGACGCTTTCGGTTGGTAAGCATGTCCGACGCGATCCTCTCAACACTCTCATAAAGCTGGAATTCCTTCACAAGGCCTTTCTCCTCGGAAAGCTTTCTGGCATATTCTTTCAGGATCACTGCCCTGGGATCAGAGACTGTGTAGATCGCGTGTCCCATGCCATAGATCAGGCCGTCGCCGTCAAAAGCATCACCATTTATGATTCTGGTCAGATAACTGCGCAGTTCCTCCTCATTCTCCCAGTCATAAACATGCTCCTTGATATCCGCAAACATATCCTGCACCTTCAGATTTGCTCCGCCGTGCTTGGGACCTTTCAGGGAACCTAATGAAGCTGCTACTGCCGAATATGTATCAGTTCCTGTGGAGGAGACCACATGTGTTGTAAAGGTAGAATTGTTGCCTCCGCCATGCTCTGCATGAATGACAAGTGCCGCATCCAGAACTCTTGCCTCAAGTTCTGTGTACACGCCGTCATCACGCATCATACGAAGAATATTTTCCGCGGTGGATAATTCCGGTTTCGGATATCGGATCACAAGGCTCTTTCCGTGATTATAATGCTGATATGCCTGGTAGCTGTATACAGAGATCAGCGGAAATGTCGCGATCAGACTCAGAGACTGACGCAGTACATTCTGAATAGAAGTATCATCCGGAAGTTCATCATAGGAATACAATGTAAGCACGCTCTTCTGCAGACCATTCATCAGGTTCGCGCTTGGAGCTGTCATGATCACATCCCGGACAAATTTACCGGGCAGTTCCCGATAACTTGCCAGGGTCTTAACAAATTCATCAAGCTGCTCCTGTGTCGGCAGTTCTCCGAACAAAAGCAGGTAGGTGGCTTCTTCAAACTTGAAGCGCCGGTTGCGGAAGCCTTCGATCATTTCCTTTACATTGTACCCATGGTAATACAGCTCCCCATCGGTAGGAATCTTTTTTCCTTTGGTCAGCCGGAACCCGTTTACGTCGGAAATATCCGTCAGTCCGGTAAGCACGCCCTTACCGCTCGACTCACGAAGACCGCGTTTTACATCATATTCCAGATAGAGGTTCAGATCCATCTCACAGGCTTTTTTGCAAAGGTCTGTGTAATTTTCAAGTATTGTTTCTCTTTCAAGCTTCTCTTCTGACATTCCTGCAACTATCTCCCTGAATGCTCCTCTTTAATGAGCCTGTTTTCCTTTTCCTTCCCTGGCTTTGTCCTTGTCGCGGTTTTTGGTGCGGTTCTTGTCTTTCACCTTTTCACGGGATTTTTCTTTTCCCTTCACCTTTGCCTTATCCTTGGACTTGCCTTTCCCTTTCTCCTGTTTATCTTTATTCTTTTCCTTTACGCTCCTTTTTTTCTCAGGAACGGAATAATCGATGTCAAAGGATTCAACAGCACCGCTGTACTCTTCCTGCATAACCGGTACAGCTTCATCCCGGTGCTGTACTCCTTTGGCTGCAGGTCTCTCATCTATCAGTTCAGACTGCTCCGGCTTTTTTTTCTCCGGTCGCTGCAGCTCCTCCGCCTTTTTGCTCTCCGGCTGCTGCAGCTTCTCTTCCTTTTTCTCCTCCGGCTGCTGCAGCTCCTCCGTCTTTTTCTTCTCCGGCTGCAGTGTCTCTTCTGCATTCTGATCCCCGGACAGCGGTGTCTGCTGTACCTGCTTCGCCTCCGCCTCAAGCGTCTGCAGATAGGCACAGGCAGTCTTCAGCATATGGCGGTCGAGCGTATAGCAGGTCCATTTCCCGTTCTTCCGTGGAATCACGAGTCCGGATTCACACAATGTCTTCATATGATGAGAAAGCGTAGACTGTACAACATCTACGGTCTCCAGTATCTCTCCTGCGTTCATCTCACGCTGGGCCAGCTGCTTAAGAATGGTCAGTCTATGCCCGTCTCCCAGTGCGCGAAATAATCTCTCGTACTGATATTCACTATTCATTTTCGCCGCCCCCCTTTTCATAGCAGCTTTTCCTTATCGCGCATAATCCTGCCCGTTACTCCCCAGAAACGGAATCATTCATATACGATGACAGGTGTACCGACTGACACAATATTGTAGATCTGTTCAACGGCATCCATCGGTGTATTCACACAGCCGTGGGAACCATTATACAGATAAATCGTTCCTCCGAAATAGTATCTTGCCTGCAGGTCATGAATACCCACGCCTCCGTTAAATGGCATCCAGAAGCTGACCGGCGTCCGGTAATCCGGTCCGACCAGGGTATAATCCTGCATTTTTGCATCGATCTCCCACACTCCGCCTGAGGGAGTCTCATTATCTCTGTTGGGGTTGCCGGTCACGACCGGAGTGTCCACCATCAGCTCTCCGTCCTGATAGCACCACATTTCCTGAAGGGAAATGCAGATCTCAACATAGGTGTCACCTATATCATTCAGCCCTCTGCTCATGGCAGTGTGCGTATAGATCGGATCCATCGTCATGGTCTTTTTCTGACGGATCGCCTCAGCAAGTTCATCCGCTGTCGCTGCCCGATCCAGAAGCCATCCGTAGTCTCCTCCGTACAGATCCACAGCCGTTCCAAGGCTGGTACGGAAAGAACGATAACCGCCGTATGTATCATATTTGTTGGCAAGCTGGTCCACATATGCCCGGATCCGGTCTGAGGAGATATAATACTCTCCGTCTCTGGTCTCGGTCATAAAGCTGATCAGCTTTTCGGTGCCCACCACTTCGTTGAAATTGCCGAACGGAAGCGTGATCTGCGCTCCGAGCAATTCGTTGCGCTCCTGCGCAACTCTGTTCAGCAGCGGATCATCACTGTAGACTTTCGGCTTCACATAGCAGTCAGCCGCTTCCAGAGAAACCCTTGTCTTACCCTGGTCAAGCGCTTCTTCCAGCAGACTTTTTACCGCCTGCGCATCCGGCAGAGATCCCATATCTTCCGGAACCACTATATAACCTGTGTCATCCGTTCCGAGATATGCATCCTTCGGAGAGCGTGCCTTATCTGTCCTGAAGCACTCCATTCCTCTCACTACACTGCCGATCCGGGCATGGTCGTACTGTGTTCCGACCTCCAGCACCGTATCTTTTCGCAGAAACATCATCACCGGCCAGATCCAGCTCTTCTGAGAAGAGAGCAGTGCTTCGATCCCGCCCTCATCCTTATAGGAAAGCCCGACTTCATCCGCAGTGATCTTCTCGGAACCGCTGCGTCCGTCGACCTGCAGGGTGTATTCCCCGATCCGGCTGCTCACAGCTTCTTTTGCAGTCTCCACATCCAGTTTCCCGCATGGAATACCGAGAATCGTTGTTCCGGAATAAAAATGGGAAGAATAAAACAGCGCAACGATACTGTAGCAGACGACAAACACCACTAATACAGACAGAGCAGCAACCGCAAGAGAATCCCCGCGTTTCAGGCCTGCCATCCAACGATGCCAGAGACCCGGACGCAGTGCTTCCTCACTGCTTTCCTGCTTATCCGCATATCGGCTGTAGCTTACCGGTGAAGCGACACGCAAGCTCTCCTGCTTATCCGCATACCGGCTTCCGCTGCGCTCCCGAAGCTGCTCAGATCGTTTCTGTTCTTCTTCCCGATTGCGGGACACCCGATTGCTGCCTTTCGCATACCTTTTGCTGTGGCGGAGAGCTTCTCCCTTTGCTCTCAGACGCTCAGCTTCTGATACTCTGCCCTTTGAAGCAGAACCAGAGTAGACACGATCAGCAGAATCTGTCCCGTTCTTTATTTTATACATCCCCTTGCTCCCCCGAGCGTTTTTATTCCGAAACCCTCTTCCCCTTTTGAGGGTCCCGACTCCCCTGAAAATGACAAATGTCTTGTCTTAGATCCTTATCTCGGCTTTACTATGGCGCGGTATACGATTGCCCAGACCGAGATCAGAAGCAGCCATGCGGCTTCCGCTGCTCCGGCGATCAGGCCAATGTAATCATCCGGTGCTTTCATCAGTACAGCTGCAACTCCCAACAGGCATCCTACAAAACCGACGAAGATGACAAACCCGGGAATACGTCCGATATCAATACCGCTCCTGCAGTTCGTGCGCACCACCCGGATGGAGAACAGCAGCTGTATGTAAAACAGTATAGTGAGAACGGTAAAGATCACCATTACCAGAAGTGCAACTACTCCGACGATCAGAGTCATCATGGTCTGTGCCGCACCGGCTGCCACCACATAAGCCACACATACACCAATACCGGCCAGCAGAGCAATGCATACGACGATAAACTGAATGATCAGGATCACTCTCATGAGCGTGAGCCCTGCTGTATGCGCTTCTTCTTTCTTAGCAGAGATTCCTGCAAACGCCATCCACAGTCCGATCATGATCAGAACTGCGGGAAGGTAAACTGCTCCGCTGATCACACGGCATAAGATCATATTTGCAGTATCCTGTGCCTGCAGCCAGGTTATAAGTCTGTCAAAATAACCAAGAGCAATATTCTCCCCGTTAAATGCCTTGATCGTATTGGACAGAGTAGAAAGATTCGTCAGAGCACCGCCTGTAACAGCATAGACGATCGATCCGATGACATATACCGAATAACACAAAGCAGCGAAAAAGGTCAGAGGCGAACGCACCATTTTTCTGGCATTTTCCATCATCGTGGGAGAAGGAAGATCGTCATCAACATCCTCTTCATATCCGGATGTGTCCTCTCCCTGCGGCCCGACCGGCTGCTGTCCGTATCCGTATGCTGCTCCGGCATAACCCTGTTCACCCTGCGGATAGCCTGCTCCCGGATAACCTGCTCCGTCCTGCGGATAGCCTGCTCCCGGATATCCCATTCCATTCTGTGGGTAGCCTCCTCCCGGATAGCCTGTCCCATTTGGCGGATAACCTGCTCCAGGATAGCCCGCTCCCGGATAACCTGCTCCGCCCTGCGGGTAACCTGCTCCCGGATATCCCATTCCATTCTGCGGATAACCTGCCGCAGGGTCATACTGCTCCCCTCCTGCAGGTATGGTTCCCGGATAAACGGTTCCGGATGCAGCTGCATCCGGGAGCGGCTGCCCGTCGGGTGAAGATACAACTCCCGAAGAAGCATTCTGCCCATCCTGTATCACAGGACCTGTCCCCTGCACCGGTGCAGGCTCCTCATCATGAGTCTCCTCCAGCGGAGGCATCTGGTCCGTCGGGATATCCAGCAGCGTATTGCCGCATTTTGCGCAGACTATGGAACTGTCTTCATTTTCCTGTCCGCAATACATACATTTCTTCATCGTTTTGTATCTCCTTTGTCATTGAACTCCATTATAGCTGATTCATTTTCACACAGCAAGAGTCCAATTCACTTCCTCAAAAATTGTTTATTATACCATCTTTCATCAGCAGGCAGTCTTTTGTGTGCGGACATTTTCCGTATGCACAGTCCGTATCCACGATCTGTACATTTCCATCCGGATCACGCTGCACCTCACACAGTACCATTCTTGTCTGGTTCTGGGCTTTGCAGAATCCGCTGACGAACATTTCCTCTTCCATATCTCTTTCAGCTCTTGCTCATTTCGATGAGTTTGTTTTTCAATTCTGCTTCCATGGAAGCCATTTCGCTTTCCGCAGCACGGCGTTTTGCACGGCCCTCCTCCTGGATCCGTACGACCTCGTTCAAAGTCGTGATCAGGGAAGCGTTGGTCTGCTTCAGCGTCTCGATGTCGACAATACCGCGTTCCGCTTCCTTTGCCGTCTCTACAGATGCAGTATGCAGCTTCTCAGCATTTTTCTTCAGAAGTTCATTGGTAAGATTGGTTACTTCCTTCTGTGCCTTTGCCGCTTCCGTGGAATGCTGAATGCCGAGAGCTATGATCATCTGATTCTTCCAGAGAGGAATGGTGTTGACCAGTGTTGACTGGATCTTCTCCACCATGATCTGATCACTGTCCTGCACAAGGCGGATCTGCGGCGCTGTCTGAAGAGCAACTGCCCTTGTGAGCTCCAGATCATACAGCTTTTTCTCGAACCTTTCGCATTTCTCATCCAGATCTCTGGCTGCCTGTGCGTCTTCCGCCAGACCGGTGGCTTCCGCTTTTCTGGTGAGCTCTGCCAGTTCTCCTTCGCGAACCTCTTTCAGGTGCTTTTTGCCGGCAAGAATATACATTGTCAGTTCCTTGAAATAGGAAAGGTTCAATGCATACATATTGTCAAGCATGGCAATGTCTTTGAGCAGCTGTACCTGATGATCCTCAAGCACGTGGCAGATCTTGTCCACATTTACTTCTGCCTTGTCATATTTTGCTTTCATGGTACTGAGCTTATCGGCCTGCTTTTTGAACAGTCCGAGAAAGCCCTTCTGCTCCTCGCCGGTGTCAAAGCTTTTCAGCTCGGTGACAAGGCCTGTGATCATGTTGCCCACTTCTCCCAGATCCTTTGTCTTTACGCTGTCCAGCGTCTTCTGTGAGAAATCTGCCATCTTCTTTTGCGCGCCAGCTCCGTACTGCAGCACTGCTGCACTGTTCGTCAGGTCGATCTGATGGCTGAAAGCATCTACCTGTGCCTTCTCTTCCTCGGAAAGCAGACTGTCGTCTACAGCTCCCAGTACTTCTTTTTCTTCCTGTGCCTGCACGGGTGCTGCCGGAGCCTGTCCGAAGTCCAGGGCTGCGGCTGCCGCGGAAGCTGCTGCATTTGCCGGAGCTGCCATGGCTGCAGCTGCCGCACTTGCCGCCTCACGCTCGGCTGCAGATGCCTCAGGGACACGTTCTTCCGATGCTGCTTCCTGCAGCGGGTCAGCGGGGGCTGCCGCAATACCGGCAGGTGCCGGTTCGTCAAAGATCAGCTGAGGTTTCGGAACCTCTTTAAACTCTGTAAAATCAGTCGCCATTCTGTCTGCTCTCCTTTCACTGCTTCTCACCAGCAGGCATCGCTGCGGCAGCGCCTGCGCTGCCTGACGCACCGGACCGGCCGGATCTTCCCTCTTCAGGAACCGGAGCTTTCAGATCATCTCCGACAGTGCGTATGCGTTCGCCTCCTGCAAAATCTCTGTTTCCAGTCAGCCCGTCCCTCGCCATCATCGTCTTCAGGGTACTGATATCGGAGGATATATCCCAGGCTGTATCCTCAAAAAAACTGTCAAGAAACGTTTCGAAAGCACTGTTGATCGTATCCAGCGACAGCTCGATCTCTCTCCTGGTCTTTGTTGCGTTCTCTCCTTTGAGGTTCTGATCATCCAGTTCTATATATGCATCGATCAGCTTGCGTGTGATCGGCAGATAATAGCTCATCATCCGATGAAGATCCGGTGCACTCTCCGGCTTCTGCTCCACCTGCTGGAATATTCTGGTTACGACATTTTCGAGAACATCCAGCTTTTGTGTCATCGTTTCATCCGGAATCTTTTCGTTGCATTCGTGGATGTGGGATATGAATTCCCGGCCTTCGGCAAGTATGCTCCGGGTCTCCTCTGACACTGCTGACATATCCTTTTCCGCCTTCCGGCGCTGTTCGGCCTTTTCAGCAGCCGCCTTTTCCCTTTCCCGGGATGCCTTCAGTGTGTCCTGATACTGCCGGTATGCTTCATGGCTGACCATAAAGGTCGTCTCGCCCTGATCCAGATAAGCTGCCGAATCAAAGATCCCGGCTGAGATCATTTCCCTGAGGTCCTTCCGGACATCCTTTACACTGCGCCCTGAACCTGCAGCCAGTTCTTCCACAGTACAATAATCACGGTCCCCGATGATCCTCATATACTGTTCGGCACGCTCCATCTTCCGCCTTGTTCCCAGGCCTTTCCAGCCCAGAATACCGGAGATGGCAGCAAATACCGTCAAAAGCAGTGTGGCAAAGAGCAGTCCGCCGCTTCCTCCGACAAGGAGCGCAAGAAGCCCGCATACAAGCGCTCCGATTCCGAAAAAGGCCGTCAGGGAAAACCCGGTGATCATGGATCCGATCCCCTTCAGGTTCTTTCTCACCTTTCCCCTTCCCCGGGAAGATCTGTTGTCCGTCCGGCCGGAAAAGGCATCAAAAAGATCCCCTGTGTTTACTCTTCCTTTTGCCTGATCAAAAGCGGTTCCTCTGGCGCGGTATTCTCCATAAGCCTTTCCGTTTTTAGAAGCCGGCTCTTCCTTTCGCGCATTCCCGCCGTTTCCCATAAGGTTTTTCTGCAGGGCATCTATCGTATCGTTGATCGCATCTGTGATCGACTCATTTAAATGCTGATAATTTTTACTGTCAATAGCTGACTGTACCAGGTCTCCTATACGGGCCCCGCAGTCAAACCAGTCCTTATTATGCGACATCTTCCTTACGTGCGACACATATTCCACTTGGCGACGAAGGAGCCTTAGTGGAATAGCGTACACCGTAGTGCGCATCCTGCCGGAGGCTTTTTTCTCATGGGAAATTCGACGGAATTTCCTATGAGAAAAAAGAGGAATGCAGGGACGGCCGGATGCCGTCTGTGCATTCCCCTGATAAATTAATTCTTTTTGTGATGCAGCAAATTTTTCACTTTCTGGCTTTGCCCAGATATGCGGCTTTGATCTCCTCGTTTTCCGCGAGTTCGCTGCCTTTTCCCTGCATGGTGATGCGTCCGGTCTCCATTACATATCCCAGGTCAGCCGCTTTCAGCGCCATATTGGCGTTCTGCTCAACCAGCAGAATCGTTACGCCCTGGCGATTGATCTCACGGATGATATCGAATACGCCCTGCACGATGATCGGTGCGAGTCCCAGAGAAGGTTCATCCATCATGATCAGCTTCGGTCTGCTCATCAGCGCGCGGGCGATCGCAAGCATCTGCTGTTCTCCTCCCGAAAGTGTTCCGGCTGCCTGCCAGCTGCGCTCTTTCAGCCGCGGGAACAGGTCGTAGACCCAGTTCAGATCCTCGGTCAGATCATCGCTGCGCATGTAAGCGCCGAGGCGAAGGTTCTCCTGAACAGTCAGATTGACAAAGACTCTTCTTCCTTCCGGAACCAGCGTGATGCCCTTTTTAACGATGTTCTCTGTCATGCTGCCCTTCAGCTCATTCCTCTGAAACTGGATGCTTCCTCCGGAAGGCTTCACAAGGCCAACGATCGAGCGCAGTGTAGAGCTTTTTCCGGCGCCGTTTGCCCCGATCAGGGTGACTACCTGTCCTTCCGGAACGTCGAAGCTGATCCCTCGGACCGCCTGTATTCCTCCATATGATACGGTCAGGTCTCTGACCTCAAGTAAATTACTCATCTTCCTGCACCCCCAGATAAGCGCTGATCACGCGCGGGTCACTCTGAACGACATCCGGTGTTCCCTGGGATATCAGCTTTCCGAAATCCAGCACGTAGATCCGGTCGGAGATCTCCATGACCAGGTCCATATGATGCTCGATCATAAAGATCGTCAGATGAAAATCATCCCGGATTCTTCCGATAAAAGCGGTCAGTTCATCCGTCTCCTGCGGATTCATGCCTGCCGCCGGTTCGTCCAGAAGAAGCAGACTTGGCTTTGTGGCCAGGGCTCTGGCGATCTCCAGGCGTCTCTGTTTGCCATAAGGAAGGGATGTGGCCATCTCATTACGCACATCATCCAGCTCCAGGATATGCAGCAGCCTGTCAGCCTCTTCGCGCATATTCCGTTCCTCTGTGCCGTTCAGGTGAAGAGTGGCAGTAAACAGATTACTCGTCCTGCGCATGTGTTCCGCGATCAGAATATTCTCAAATACCGTCTGGCTCTTAAACAGGCGGATATTCTGGAAAGTCCTTGCGATTCCGAGTTTTGTGATGCGGTCCGGTGTGGGAGCGATCACATGATCATACTTTCCTTCATTTTCTCCCAGATACTGCCTGCGCATCTTACCCTGCGGATGGTTTTCCACGATCTTCCTGCCCTGAAAATACACAGCGCCGTTCGTTGGCGGATATACGCCTGTTATCACGTTGAAGGCAGTCGTCTTTCCGGCACCGTTCGGGCCGATCAGGGAGACGATCTCCCCTTTGTTCACCTCAAGGTTCAGATTATCAACAGCGACCACACCGCCAAACTGCATGGTCACATGTTCGACCTTCAGTACATTCTCACTCATCGGCCGTTCCTCCCTTCACTGCTTTTCCGGGATCTTCCGGTAATACGGTTAAAGATCCTTCTCACAGAAAATTCTTTTGTTCCCATGATTCCCTGACGGAAGAACAGTACGATGATCATGATAATGATCGAAAAAACGACTTTACGGAAACCGGAACGCAGCAGCGGGACCTTAAATCCGCCGATGACCAGCTCGGAATCCAGGAAACGAAGCAGCCACTCCGAAAGAATGATAAACAGGAATGAGCTGATGCAGCTTCCCGTGATCGATCCGATTCCGCCGATGACAACGATCAGAAGGATCTCATAAGTCATTGCCGATTTAAACATGGAAGCCTGGATACTGGTCTGGTACATTGCCAGCAGGGCTCCGGAGATACCGGCAAAAAACGAACTCACAACGAAGGCGATCCGTTTGTGATGCGCCAGATTGATCCCCATGGCTTCCGCGGCCACCTCGTCGTCACGGATCGCCTTGAAGGCTCTGCCGTAAGTGGAATTGATCAGCATTACGATCAGTGCAATACATACCCCGGCTGCAATAAAATAGAACAGTACGCTCTTATAGCTTGGATAGTTGCGCAGCAGGTTGGAGCCGTTGGTAAGCGGACCGAGCTTATCCCACTGGAAAACGGCACGGATGATCTCCGCAAAGCCAAGGGTCGCGATCGCAAGATAGTCACTCTTCAGACGCAGTACCGGCAGACCGATCAGATAGGCAAAGATACCCGCAATGATTCCGGCGATGATGATTGCCGCAATGGGATGCAGGGCAAACTGAATCATGCCGCCATCATAATACATATATACATTCGGGCGCTGGTCCACCGGAATCGTAAGCACGCCGTAGGTGTAGGCACCGACCAGCATGAAGCCTGCCTGGCCAAGGGAAAAGAGCCCTGTGAAGCCGTTGAGCAGGTTCATGGATACGGCCACCAGCGCATAGATCGCGCCTTTTTTCAGCACCGTGAACAGCATGGATGTGGACGGGATCGTTCTCTCCAGAATAAACAGGACAGCCAGCAGTGCCGCGATCAGGGCGACGCTTATAATTGCTTCGGTTTGTTTTTTCATAACGCCTCCCCTCCCTTCATACCTTGTCATTTGCAGCTTCACCAAACAGGCCGGTGGGCTTGAAGATCAGGACTACGATCAGCAGTGCAAAGGTGAATGCATCTGAGAACGTGGTCCATCCCAGTCCCTTAATAATGTTCTCACTGATGCCGATGATAAATGCACCGATCACTGCGCCGGGGATCGAGCCGATCCCGCCGAATACCGCTGCAACAAAAGCCTTCAGGCCGGGCATGGCTCCGACGGTCGGTGTAACACCGGTATAGTTTGAAAAGAACAGAAGGCTTCCCACTGCTGCCAGGAAAGAACCAATGATAAAAGTCATGCTGATCACAGAGTTGATCTTGATTCCCATCAGCTGTGAAGTCTCAAAGTCCTTGGACGCCGCACGCATGGCCATGCCGATCTTCGTTTTCTGGATCAGCATTACAAGAGCTGCCACCAGCAGGATCACCAGCGGAGGCGTGATCACGGTGACCCGTTTCGTGGTCACCCCGAATACGGTAATGGTATCACTGATCCATGGAAGAGCCGGATACTGCTGTGCCAGTCCGCCGGTCACATACAGTGCCATATTCTGCAGAAGATAGGATACACCGATCGCAGAGATCATTACCGACATACGCGGTGCGGTCCGCAGCGGTTTGTAGGCAACTCTTTCCACCAGGAATCCGATCACTACCGTGACCACGAGTACCAGCGGGATCGCAAGGTAAACCGGCATCACGGTAGAGGCATATACCATCACAAGGCCTGCCACCATAAAGATATCTCCATGGGCAAAGTTGATCAGGCGCAGGATACCGTAAACCATCGTGTACCCGATCGCGATCAATGCATACTGCCCGCCCACGGAAATCCCTGCCATCAGATAAGGCAGATTTTTACTGAGCCAATCCATAAACATTTCTCCTTAAAGGTAAAGCAATACGGGCTGCCATCGGCAGCCCGCTTTCTCCGGAACAGGCCGGATCTTTCAATTTCTAAACCAGTCCGTCACAGATTATTCGCTGATGGTCTGTTCGCTTACGAAATCCCATGCACCACTCTCAGTATTTGCAACTTTTACGAATGCTGAGCTGCGGATCGCGTCGCCGTTCTCCTGATCGAATTCGATATGTCCGGAAACGCCGTCATAGGTCACTCCCCAGAGAGCTTCGTTCACAGCTGCCGGATCGGTGGAGCCTGCTGCCTTCAGAGCTTCCAGTGCGGTGTAATACGCATCGTATCCCATTGCAGACACAGCTGCTACCGTATCATCATTACCGTTGTTTGCAAGATTGGTGGAGTCTTCATTGATGAATGCCTTAAAGCCTTCATCGAATTCCGCATTGCCGCCTTCCTGATAGAAAGTGGTCACATAGATCTGCACATCTTTGCCTTTTGCAGCATTCAGGATCACGTTGGAGTCCCAGGTATCGCCGGCCAGCAGCGGGATCGCAAGACCCTGTGCAGCAGCCTGCTCGATCTCATTTGCTGCAGCTTCGGTGGAAGTCGGAGTGAAGAATACGTCACATCCTTCGTTCTTGGCGTCTGTGATGTAAGAAGTAAAGTCGCTGTTGCCTTCCGGGAATTCACCCTTCACAACTTCGCCGCCCAGCTCTTCAAATGCCTTTGTGAAATAGAAGCCCAGACCTGTTGAATAGTCATCGCCCAGCTTTGTCAGCACGTATGCTTTCTTTGCGCCGAATGTATCTGCAGCAAAGTTGGCAAGAACCGTACCCTGGAACGGATCCAGGAAGCAGATGCGGAAGTAATGCGTGTTGCCCTGAGTGACCTGCGGGTTAGTGCAGGTAACGCCGATAGCCGGTACTCCGCCATCTTTAAAGATATCGGAAGCAGCGATCGAAACACCGGATCCATAGGAGCCGAGTACGACAGACACACCATCGCTTACCAGCTTGGAAGCAGCAGACGGTCCCTTATCATTGGAGGACTCATTATCCACAATGTCCAGCTCGACATCGTACTCCGTGCCGCCGATCTCAACAGTGGGCGTAATGCTGTTCGCATACTGCATGCCGAGAACTTCCTGCTTACCGCCTGCGCCGTTGTCGCCGGAAGCCGGTTCATACACACCGATCTTTACTGTATCAGCCAGAGCCGGAACAGCCATCACTACTGCAGCCATTGATACAGCCATCAAAGCAGAAACGATTTTCTTTTTCATAATAACATCTCCTTCTTTTCCGTGCCGGAGCACATATGATCAGAAAAGGCTCCATGTGCTTAATACACACACGTTTGTCTTTGTCTGGGCTACACGCCCCACATTATAGCATCAATTATTCTCATATGCAAGAAAACTCTTGCTCTCTGCGGATATAAGCCCGTATAAATTTCCGGGACGGTGAATACAGATTCTCCGGGAGTGCTTCCAGTGAAAACCATTCCCATGCATCCTGTTTGTCCGGCTCTGTAACGACAGGTTCTCCCTCTCCTGCCTGTGCAAATACATGCAGTGTTACAAAGTGCCTGTCCGGCTGTATATCATCTGCAGCTCCGAAGATCCGGGCATCAAAAATCTCAAGCCCGGTCTCCTCCCGCACCTCCCGCGCGGCACATTCCAGGATCGTCTCCCCGTATTCCTGCTTCCCCCCGGGCAGGCACCAGCTGTCCGGCTGGTAGATTCCTCCCGTATCCTTTCCGGACACGACTCTGTGTCCCAGCAGAATCTTTCCGTCACGAAAGACCATCACTCCGACACCGGTCCGGATCCGTTTATTATCCTTGCACTCTTTGTTCATACCATTTTCCTCCGGTTTCAGAAGGTACTGTTCCCTCCCGGTCAGGTCGACAAGTTTCCTTTTCTCTGATATCATATCATATCGGAAGTTCCGAAGGAACTGTACGCCCGGAAGTTCCGAAGGAACTGTACGCGTATGCGGCCGAAATGTCTTGCTTACAGGAGTTTATATGAAAAGAAAAAGACTATTTTTCATCGATTATGATAATACCATCTTCAGCCATCGCACCATGTGCATTCCGGAAAGTGCCCGCAGGGCACTGCGCAGCATCCAGGTCCATGGGGACGGACAGGTGATCCTGTCCACAGGCCGGCCCGCAGAAGCAGAGGATCTTGCCGCTTTTTTTGACGACCGGTTCCGTCCGGACGGTATTATGGGCGCTAATTCCGCGCACATAACCATCGGCGATACCGTCCTTCGCAGGGTCTTTATGGGCTCTGCCCTGAAGCGCAGGCTCATACAGTTTGCTTCCCGGCGCAGATACTGCCTGATGTGTACATGTGACGGGATCTGGTACGTATCAGAGCCTGATTATCTCAGGTCTCTTGGAAAATACGATATGGACGAGACACCCTGGGTCGGAAATGAAAGCTTCCGCTCTCTGGCCGACCGGGACATCTATTCCTTTTTTCTACAGGCTCCCGAAGCTGCCCTGGCTGATACGGAGCAGCATTTTCCCGAACTCGAAGTGCTCCGCATGGGCGGTGAGATCGGAGGCGGCGATATTGTACAGAAGGGCATCAATAAAGCATCCGGCCTGAAGCTGACTGCAGCCTACCTCGGATATGATATTGCTGATACGGTCGCCATCGGCGACAGTATGAATGACATGGAAATGATCCGTCAGGCGGGTCTCGGTATTGCCATGGGAAACGCCATGCAGCAGGTACGGGAAGGCGCCGACTATGTGACAGCCGATATCGATGACGATGGCCTTGCCCAGGCCATTTCATATGCGCTGTCACACTGATGATCTGCGCATGGATTTTTACGCATTCGCGCATCACTGCAGATCATGAGTTTGCTGAGGCGGCCTCGGGGCAGTATGAAAGTGTGACAAAAAGAGTGAACCATGGAACCTGTCCCCATGGCGTGTTCCGGAGCCGTGACTCATGCCCCCTGGTGGAAGGGACAGCCACAAGCACCCTATCAAGCGGATTTCTCTGTTCGAATGGGCCCGTCTGAGGCCGAAAAGAACGACCACATGGAGCACATCAACCAGAGTTCTCTGTTCGATTAGCCCGTCTGAGGCCGAAAAGAACGACCACATGGAGCACATCAACCAGAGTTCTCTGTTCGATTAGCCCGTCGCAGCCCGGAAGGGACAACCACAAACACCATATCAAGCGGATTTCTCTGTTCGAATAGCCCATCGGAGCCCGAAAGGGACAGCCACAAACACCATATCAAGCAGTTTTCTCTGTTCGAATAGCCCATCGGAACCCGAAAGGGACAGCCACAAGCACCATACCAAGCGGATTTCTCTGTTCGAATAGCCCATCGAAACCCGAAAGAGACGGCCACAAACGCCATATCAAGTGGATTTCTCTGTTCGAACAGGCCAAGGCGACGGGTTCCATGGCCCACCTGGCTGAGTTGGCGTCAACAACAGAAACTTTCAGCTGTATTTGGTATCCCGCCTTACGCTCTCAGGCATCCGCGCCATCGGGGGCAGGGATTATTTACAGCGAAATTGTCAGGACAGGAACGCAGACGAGATATGCACCCTACGCAGTCTTAGGCTCCGACGTAAGAGCGTTTCGTCTATGCGCGAATGCGTCGGAG
>CACZZH010000056.1 GCA_902785635.1 uncultured Lachnospiraceae bacterium | reverse complement strand
GCCGGCTATCCGCCAGCTAACACATTCCACTCTTTTCAGGCCGTCCACGAGGGGATTCGAACCTCCGACCTACCGCTTAGGAGGCGGTCGCTCTATCCTGCTGAGCTACGTAGACGTATCCGATTTTTGGCTTAAACACTGGGTTTTCGCCAATCGGTCGGTAACCGATTTATGATCCTCAGCTAACATTTTCCGGTTTTTGATACCTTTTTGTTAGCTGGAAACATACGCAGGGTTTACATCGTACCATACGCTTTTCAAAAACGCTTCGATGTAAATTTTTCAACGTCCAAGACTCATTTCGAACTTCAGAATACAATTGCCTTTCAGCTCAGGGTTCAGCTATGCCACCTTCTTAGGAGGCGGTCGCTCTATCCTGCTGAGCTACGTAGACGTATCCGGATTTTTGGCTTAAA
Organism: uncultured Lachnospiraceae bacterium; assembly: GCA_902785635.1. Classification (GTDB taxonomy): domain Bacteria; phylum Bacillota; class Clostridia; order Lachnospirales; family Lachnospiraceae; genus Merdiplasma. The sequence goes on along the minus strand of CACZZH010000056.1, from coordinate 33,035 downwards.
CACGGGGTTTTTCACCATTCGGCCGGTAACCGATTTATGATTCTCTGCTAACATTTCCCGGTTTTTTGACTGAAATCCGTTAGCAGGAAGCATACACACTGGAAAGTATGGTGCGCCGTTTTTTGGCGGCGCTCTATAGTTTGTAAAAGTACTTGTCCGAGACTCATTTCGAACTTCAGAGCAGTTTCTCTGATTTTTCGCCGGATAGCCGTAGTGCCAGTCTTAGGAGGCGAGTGCTCTATCCTGCTGAGCTACGTAGACATGCCCATTTTTTGGCTTAAACACTGGGTTTTTCGCCAATCGGCTGTGGCTGCCGTGTTTATGATCTCGGACGGCTTTCGTCGTCCGGAGACAACTGATGAAAATTTCCGGTTTCACAGGGACTGAACCCTTTTGCAAAACAACTCGTGTGAAACCTGCTGTAATTTTCCGACTCTGTTCGAACCGGAGTGTTCCCGCCTTACTCAACCTGGCTTTCTGCATCGCCTGCTTTTTAGGAGGCGGTCGCTCTATCCTGCTGAGCTACGTAGACGTATTTGATCCAGATCTGATCGGCGCTCAGAACGAACCCTGCTGCCCGATGTTAATCTGCGATCAGATGAACATATCTATAATACACGATTCTATCTCTTCTGTCCAATCCTTTTTTCTTTTTATTGCACAGCTTTTATTGCACGAACCTGTGATTCTGTTAAGCTTTCCGAAGAGATCCCGGGAAGCTTAAACTGTTATGAAACAATATCTGCGCTGAACGCTGCCTGAAATGCTTCAAAATTGGAATTCCGGGTATCATTTTTTTTGATCGCAAACACGATCTCCTTGAAAAACCGGCCGTACCCGCGGTCTATAAGAAGTTTGCGGAACTGCTCTGCCACCAGATCAGGCGGATTGTTGAAGGCCCCGCATCCGAATGCACCCAGCACAAGAGCATCCACATTATTGGCCGCTGCCACTTCCAGAATATTCCTGATCCGTCCGAAGAATACATTTCCAAGTGTTTCCATAGTCACAGGTTTTTTTCGGAAGGAATCATAATATGGCGCTGCACTGGTAATGACATCGGTTTTAAACCAGTTTTCCTTCTCCATCATTTCCGGAATGTCATCATCCGTCTTAAACACAGTCACTCCGGAGGTGTAGATCAGCGCATCCGTTCCCATGTCCCCCGTGTTCTTCCGATTCCATTTATAATAATTTTTCAGAAGATACGGGACATTCAGGCAGTTGTAAAGATTGCTGCTTCTGCAAAGACATTCTTCCTGAGCACCTGCGCCGTCGGTGACTCCGCCGCCCGGAGTATACGCATTTGCGAAATTCAGAACAGCTACTTTACCTTCTGCATTTGTTTCGCTCACCAGAGTCTGTGCACAATGGAATGTAGTATCTTCGGTCACACGGATCTTCGCAGTCCCGACCTTTATTGATGGATTAAAAGATTCGTAGCCTTCCAGATACAGCGTTGTTGCTGCCATTGCAAGCAGTGTCTCCTCACGAAGCTGTTCGTTTTCTTTAATATAACGCTGGGTATCTTTGAATGATTGTATTAAAGCAACTCTTGATCTCATGCTGTCAATAGTCCTCTTCTTCCTCTCCTTCGCTGATATCGCTCTTGGGTTTTGAGAGACCTTCGATCTTGATGCCGTTCTTCTCAGCATAGTCCCAAAGTGCCGCATGGATCGCCTCCTCGGCCAGCAGGGAACAGTGCACTTTTACAGGGGGAAGACCGTCCAGTGCTTCCATAACGGCCTTGTTTGTCACTTCCAGCGCCTGCTGGATCGTTTTTCCTTTTACCAGTTCTGTTGCCATGGAACTGGTGGCAACAGCAGCACCGCAGCCGAAGGTCTTGAATTTACAGTCCTGAATGATGCCGTTTTCATCGATATCCAGATACATCCGCATGATATCTCCGCACTTGGCATTTCCGACAGTGCCGACTCCGCTGGCGTTTTCGATCTCTCCCACATTACGGGGATTGTTGAAATGATCCATTACTTTTTCGCTGTACATTTATTCTTCTCCTTTTAATATTCCGGGACAGGAACGGTCTCTTGTACCCATCATCTTTATCAGTTCATCTCCACTTTATAAGACCTCATACCGGTCTATTTTCCCTGCCTGCGAATGAAATCCTCATACAGAGGAGACATGCTGCGAAGTCTCTCTACGATCGCTTTCAGCTGATCCACGGTAAAATCGATATCTTCCTTCGTGGTCTCCTCAGAAAGGGTCAGACGCAGTGAACCGTGAGCGATCTCATGAGGCAGTCCGATGGCAAGCAGTACATGCGAAGGATCCAGAGAACCGGATGTACATGCGGATCCGGAGGAAGCACATATTCCCTTATCATCCAGAAGAATCAACATGGATTCGCCTTCGATGAACTGGAAACTGAAGTTCGCATTGTTTGGAAGACGGTTTGTGCGATGTCCGTTAAGCTTTGTATATGGGATCTCCGCCATGATCCTGTCGATCAGATAGTCACGCAGTTCGATCTCTTTTGCTCTGCGTTCTTCCATTGTCTCCTGAGCGATCTTTGCAGCCTTTGCAAAGCCAACAATACCGGGAACATTTTCCGTACCGGCACGGCGCTTGCGTTCCTGGGCGCCGCCGTGTACAAATGAGCGGATCTTTACGCCTTTGCGGATATACAGGAAGCCGATACCCTTGGGGCCGTGAAGTTTATGCGCACTGGAGCTGAGCATGTCAATGTTCAGATCATCCACGTTGATCGGTACCTGACCAAAAGCCTGCACAGCGTCTGTATGGAACAGAATGCCGTGTTCGTGAGCCAGAGCGCCGATCTCCCGGATGGGCTGCATCGTTCCGATCTCGTTATTTGCAAACATTACAGAGATCAGAATCGTATCCGGACGAATCGCAGCTTTCAGATCATCCATTTTGATCACACCGTCTTCATCCACATCCACATAGGTCACTTCAAAGCCCTGTTTTTCCAGATATTCGCAGGTATGAAGAATTGCATGATGCTCGATCTTTGATGTGATGATGTGCTTTCCTTTTGCACCATATGCTTCACAGGTCGCCTTTAATGCCCAGTTATCGGACTCGGAACCGCCTGCCGTGAAATAGATCTCGTTTTCTTTTGCCCCAAGCACATCCGCAATGTCTTTCCTTGCCCGGGAGATCACCTCTTTATTGGAGCTTCCGATGCTGTAGATGGCAGAAGCATTGCCATACTGCTCCGTAAAATAGGGAAGCATGGCTTCTACCACTTCAGGACTTGTTTTCGTAGTTGCCGCATTATCCAGATAAATTATTTTTTTCATGGAATCCTTACCTCATATTTTTTCATAACAATCCTGCGCCTCACGGTTGATCGCGGCTGAAAATACAGTCTTCATACAGACCGTCATCTGTAAAAACCGTTTCAGCAGCATGCACGCTTTCCGGATACATTTGCGCTGCTCTCTTCATGGATCTGTCTGCTCTGTTCCACCAGTATGCTCAGGCTGATCTCATCCACCGTTTTTGTGATACTGTCATTAATTCTCTGCCACACATACTTTGTCACACAGGTGTGCGCCTCTGAGCAGCCTTCCTCCTCGGAGGCCGCTTCTTTCAGTCCCGGGCAGTTGACAGCATCGAGCTCCCCTTCCAGGGCACGCAGTACCTCTCCCACAGAGATCTCCTCCGCCGGACGCGTAAGCCGGTAACCTCCCGAAGCTCCGCGCTGGCTGTCGATGAGGCCGGCTTTTTTTAACTTCGGCATAAGCTGCTCAAGATATGCCTCTGATATATTCTGTCTCTGCGCAATGCTTCGGATCGAGACCGGCTCTTCCTCGGAATATACTGCCACATCCAGAAGAGCGCGCAGCCCGTATCGGCCTTTTGTTGATAATCTCATATTGCTCTCCTAAATCCTAGTATTTTACTCGGAATTTCTTCGAGACAAATAATAACACCGGCTTACGCCGGTGTCAAGATTAACAATCCTATTAAGTCAGCATAAAGTCAGCTTTAATGATCCAGGTTCAGCCTTCCCTGCAGCCAGATATTTCCTTTGAACCGCCGGCCTTCCTCCGGATCTCCAAGCAGATCCTTTTCATTGATACAAAGATCGATCAGCATCCCGTTGCAGTCTACCGTCATCTGATACACATATTCACGGGTGATGCTGTTGCGTACCTTTGTGTAGAACAGGATCGTCCCAAGAATCTGATACTGATCACTTTCCATACCATAAGGCATGAAATATGTGTCGATAATCGTCAGGATATCTTCGTGCAGCACTCTCCTTGAGATCATGGCATAGATATCCATGTCTTCGATGGTCAGGCTTTCGATCGCCTCTTCACTGCCGTTTTTCGCCGCGGTCACCATCTGCTCATGACGCCGGTAATAATCATTACGCTCCTCACGATGCGTTCCCTGCCGGTCACTTTTTCCGGGCAGCAGAATCGCGCCTCCTGAGGCGAGTCCTGTGATCGTTGTCGTGATCCTCCGATCCGCAAGGTAGCCCATGAAGCTGTTCTGCAGATAATCCGCCGGATTTTGCAGATAAAAGATCAGTGAGATATCTACTCTCCCGTCCTCTGCTTCTCCGATAAAGCCGGCACCATCCGTGCGGGTATTGATGATCACTGTCTGATCGGTCGTTTCGCAGTGTCCCTCCAGATAGGGATAATAGTATTGACGATGAAAGCCGAATCCATCCACTTCCCCGCAGACACGGATCCCCATATGCGGTCCGAATGCACGGGACAGTTCATACATTGCCTTTCCGTTTTCAAGCTTTACGATCTTTCGTTCATCATATGTATGGAACAGATTGTCCAGCAGCTGTTCCATCTCATATTCTGATCCAGGCTGCTGTCCAAATCCGATAGCTCGAAGATAGGTATGAATAGTATCTCACCTCCTGCGCATCTTATTTCTTCTCGATCTTTTCCTGTCCGCCCATGTAAGGCTGCAGTGCCTTCGGAATATTCACGCTTCCGTCAGCATTCAGGTTGTTCTCCAGGAAAGCGATCAGCATACGAGGCGGAGCAACGACCGTATTATTCAGCGTATGAGCCAGATATTTTCTTCCGTCCTTCCCCTTTACGCGGATTCCGAGTCTTCTTGCCTGTGCATCTCCAAGATTGGAGCAGCTTCCGACTTCGAAATACTTTTTCTGTCTCGGAGACCAGGCTTCCACATCCAGGGATTTCACTTTCAGATCTGCCAGATCACCGGAGCAGCACTCCAGCGTGCGGACAGGGATATCCAGTGTACGGAAGAAATCTACCGTGTTCTGCCAGAGACGGTCAAACCACATTGGGCTGTCTTCCGGCTTGCATACTACGATCATTTCCTGCTTTTCAAACTGATGGATCCGGTACACACCGCGCTCTTCGATGCCATGAGCACCTTTCTCCTTACGGAAACAGGGAGAATAGCTGGTCAATGTATACGGAAGCTTTTCCTCATCGTTTAATGTGTCGCGGAATTTACCGATCATGGAATGCTCTGAAGTTCCGATCAGGTACAGATCTTCTCCCTCGATCTTATACATCATGGCATCCATCTCTGCAAAGCTCATAACTCCGTCGACAACTGCGCTTCGGATCATGAACGGCGGAATGCAGTAGGTAAATCCTCTTCCGATCATGAAATCACGGGCATAGGCAAGAATTGAAGAATGCAGTCTGGCAATATCACCCATCAGATAATAGAAACCGTTTCCGGCTACTTTATCCACTGCAGTATCCAGATCGATGCCGTCATACCATTTCATGATCTCTGTGTGATAAGGAATCTCGAAGTCCGGTACTGCTGGCTCACCAAACTTTTCGATCTCCACGTTCTGACTGTCGTCTTTTCCGATAGGTACAGAAGGATCGATGATATTCGGGATCACATACATGATCTCACGAATCTTCCTGTCGAGTTCAGCCAGATCTGTGTCGAGAGCCTTTTCACGCTCATCATTGATCCGTACCTTCTCCTTATTTTCTTCGATCACCTTTTCGATCTCCGCGCGTTCCGCGTCGTCTGCACATTTTTTAAGCTTTCCAAAGAGTGGTCCGTTCGCCTTTGAGAGCTTATTATTTGCTGCTTTGATGGCTTCCGTCTCCTGAATGATATCTCTGCGCTGTGCATCCAGGCTGATCACCTGATCGACCAGAGGAAGCTTATGATCCTGAAATTTCTTTTTGATATTCTCTTTAACGACATCCGGATTTTCTCTTAAGAATTTTATATCAAGCATTGTTTATCTCCTGTTCTGTATATTCTTTTTATTTTCTTTTTATTCTTCATTGCACAAGACTCACAGTTAAGGCCGGTAAGTCTTGTCTTTTACATTTTTTGTCTGTCTGCGGGACTTAACCAAGATCCCCGAAATAATTCACAGCCTGGCGAAGTGCATCTTTTTCCTCCTGCCCAAGAACGATATAGGATTCTCCTTTAACGATCTCTTTCACATAGGTATAACAGCCTTCCCTGCTGTGAATCGCATTCAGCACAAATCCCGAATTGCTTTCATCCAGCATCGCAAGTGCGAAACTCAGCTTTCCTCCCACATCGGGAAACGCATCATATTTCACGATGCCGATCTTATTCGTCGTTCTGGTAAGAACATCCTTTATTCTGCCGATCTCAAGAGCCTGGTTTTTGGAGAGCTCCATAAGTTTATCGACTTCCAGAAATTTCTGGGCGAACGCTTTTTCCAGAGATACCGCATCCTTCCCCCTCATAAAGATACGATACCTTTTCAGGAAACGCGTCAGCTTCATTGATACCCGCACCAGGTACAGCAGGACAAATACCATTAGTATCATCATCAGAACCAATATGATACCAGGGTCGAGTCCCAGAGAATTCAATATACTGCTTTCCATTCTTATACTCACCCCTTAATTTGCATTCTGTCCGGTTCCAAACCGGATCAGATCGTAAATTCTTTCCAGTTCTTCACTGGAATAATATTCGATCTCAAGCTTCCCCTTTTCACTTGAGCTGTAGTTGACAGTTACCTTTGTCCCCAGCACAGCGCGAAGGCGGTCCTCCATATCATGATAGATCAGTTCCAGCGCTTCATCCGGTTTCTTTTTCTCTTTCTTCGGTGCCGGCGGATGAAGAAGTGCTTTCACCATCTTCTCCGTGTCCCGGACACTGAGTTTTTCATCAAATACCCTGTTTGCGGCGATCAGCTGCTGCTCCGGATCTTCCAGGGCAATCAAGGCCCTGGCATGTCCTGCCGAGATCATATCCGTGATCAGCATCTCCTGAACCTTGTCAGTCAGTTTCAAAAGACGCATCGTGTTCGTAATAGCTGTACGGCTTTTTGAAACACGCTCCGCAAGCTCATCCTGTGTCAGATCGAATTCCTCCAGTAATTTTTTATAGGCTTTTGCTTCCTCAATCGGATTCAGATCCTCTCTCTGAATATTTTCGATCAGAGAAAGTTCAAGAATCTCTTTATCCGTCAATTCTTTGATCACAACCGGAACTTCTTTGAGTCCTGCCATTCTGGCAGCACGCCATCGTCGCTCTCCGGCTATGATCTCAAAGTAATCTTCCCTTTTCTGGACTACGATCGGCTGAATGATTCCAACCTGCTTTATGGACTCCGCCAGTTCAAGCAAAGCATCTTCATTAAAATTTGTTCTCGGTTGATTCCGGTTCGGCTCAACTCTGGAGATCTTTACCATGACCGGTCCGCTTTGGGCATCTGCTTCCTTCCGACTGCGATCATCGGACGGAGCTTTTGCTGGTTTTCTTACAGAGGAGACCACATCTGTTTTCTGCTCTGTCTTTTTGCGTCTGCCTTTTTCCTTTTCCTTTGCAGCGTCATTCGATCCGGCTGTTTCATCTGTCTGCGTATATTTGGGAAACATACTGTCCAGTCCTCTTCCCAACCCTTTTCTGACAGCCATTATATCCTCCTGATTGATTTTTCGTTATTTCCGGTTCTTCGCAGTTTTCATGACCTCCTTTGCCAGTTTCATATATGCCTCTGCACCTGTTGAACGTGCATCATATTCCATGATCGGCATTCCAAAGCTGGGAGCTTCTGCTAATCGAACGTTTCTTGGTATCATGCTTTTGTATATATGAAGCTTCAGGTTCTCCTTAACATTCTGCACGACCTGCTGTGAAAGATTTGTCCGGCCGTCGAACATAGTGAACACCACACCTTCTACCTGGAGCTGCGTATTTAATCGTTCTGTCACCAGATCAATGGTATGAAGCAGCTGTGACAATCCTTCGAGCGCGTAATACTCACATTGGATCGGTATAAGGATCGAATCAGCGGCACACATGGAATTGATCGTAAGAATATTCAGGGATGGCGGACAATCGATCAGAATATAATCATATTTACTCTTAACATTACCGATCGCATCTCTCAGAAGATACTCCTTACGGTCTATACCCGTTAATTCGATCTCTGCGGCTGCAAGATTCATGTCCGATGGTATTACACAAAGCTTTTTATACACATTTTTTAAAATACAATCATCAGCGTCCGCTTCTCCGAGAAGCAATTCATAAGAACTGTTATTGATATCATCCCGGCTGATGCCAAATCCACTGCTGGCATTTGCCTGAGGATCCATATCGATCAACAAAGGTCTTTTACCTGCAGCTGCCAATGCTGCAGAAAGATTCACAGCTGTAGTAGTTTTTCCAACCCCGCCTTTCTGGTTGGCTATTACAATGGTTTTTCCCAACTGGTACACTTCCTCTCAGCCAGATTCATTTTTTATAAGAAACTGCCGCTTCCGATGTCTTATCTTTTGCGAAGCTGCCGCTTCCGATACCTTATCTTTTGCGAAGCTTTCGCTTCCTGATAATAGACTCGCGAAATTGCTTTCAGCAATTTTGCTTGTTATCATATGACAACAGAAAATCCTGATTTTCTGTTGTATATCGGTTCCCTTTGGGAAACAGCGGCTTCGCCGCTTCCGATGTCTTATCTTTTGCGAAGCTTTCGCTTCCTGATAATAGACTCGCGAAATTGCTTTCAGCAATTTTGCTTGTTATCATATCGGTTCCCTTTGGGAAACAGCGGCTTCGCCGCTTCCGATATGATATCTTATCACAACTGGTCTTAGATTTCTATTATAAATAATGATTTCCAAAGAAAAATGTTTCACGTGAAACATTTTCTTTGCAGGAACTTTGATTATTCCTCATTCCCGCAAAATGTTTCACGTGAAACATTTTAAATTCATTTTTCAGAATCATTCGCAATCAGCGCTTTTAGATAATATCTCAGATTTTTTAACTCGCTTTTGCATTTTGACCGGTCATGATTGACAAGATTAATGCATTTTTCAACCCTTTCAAGAATTTCCTTCAGATCTTCTACCTGGGTTTTTATTTTTTCCTTTTCTTTTTCTTCTTTCAGGTTGTCAGAAACTGATCTTTCATCTGAAATGTCCGCCATTCGTGCTTCATTCAGCATTTGCTGATATTTTTCTTCTTTTTCCCGGTTCCTTGCGATCCTATCCGTAGTTTCGATCTGCAGGATTCGGAGTTCTTCCAAATGTTTCTGAATCTCAGAAACCTTTTCTTTGATTGGACCCGCATTAGACCTTGGAGAAAACAACTCCAAACCAAGATCATCTGCATCCAGATATTTATTTAACTGAACCTGTTCTGCCTTTTCCTGTTCTGTCAGATCTGCAAGTTTTTGATTCAGTTCCAAATACTCATCTTCAATACGATCTAACTGTTCCAGAATAAATTCATCTAACATAACGTTTCTCCATCAAAACATTTTCCGGGATCTATCTTTTGACACCTGAACGAATATTCGATATACTATCAGAGAAATGCAGTGTATGCGTTTTTCCATATACCCATAAAAACTCATTCGTTATTGTCTGTCTTTTATTATACTATACAAAAGGATTCGAAATGTCTAAAAGTACAATTAAGAGATTATTCTTTTTGAATACTGCCATTGCCGGTGGACTGACTTTTATCAATCATTGTATTTTTCTTAAAGCTGAAAAGGGAATTCTTCGCAGCGACAAAGGAAGATATTACGATAACCGTTTTGGGAAGATCTATTATGAGGTCAGTGGGAGAGGAGAGGATCCCCTTCTTTTGATTCATAATGCTTCCTATTCGGACTCGTCTTTTGAATGGTTTCATGTTTCAAGGGAATTAAACAAAAAATACAAAATTTTCACCATTGACCTTCCGGGATGCGGCAGGTCGGAGAAGCAGCCGATTCAATACACGAATTATCTTATGGTCCTCATGATCAATGACTTTATCCGAAATGTAATCGGAGAACCGGTACATATTTGTGCTACCGGTCTTTCCGGCTCTTTCGCAGTTATTGCAGCACAAGTTGATCCGTCACTCTTTAAAAAGATCACCATGATCAACCCTGTTTCTTTAAAGTCATTAAAATCCGGATTGATTGAAAACGCGAAAGCTCTTCGCTTTCTTCTTTGTCTCCCTGTTATTGGTACGACCATATATAATATCGTTTCCAATCGATCCAATATGGACTACCGTTTAAAAGAAGAATACTTCTTTAATCCTTTTCTTGTACAGCAATCCACAATGGATGCGCTTTATGAATCCTCTCATAAGGATAACGGAAAAGGCCGGTATTTTCTTGCAAGTCTTAACGGCGGCTACCTTTCCTGGGATATTTCAAAAGCCTTTGCCTCACTGAAACTCCCGATCACAATTCTCTACGGAGAGAAAACGGAGAGTGGCAGTGAGAATGCTGATTCCTATGCAAAGCTTAATTCGAATGTCAGCATTTTTGAAATTCCAAAGACCAAATGGATCCCACAGCTGGAAGATCCGAAATCTGTTGCTTCCTATTTATAAAGATAAGTGCAACAGCAAACCTTCCAAACTTGTTTCTTCACAGGGGCTGCTTTCCGGGCAGCCCTGCTTTTCTCGGATAAATTCGGGGTGTGTTCCGGATCTTCCTTATAAGAATCAGCGTTCTCCCCATATCGGTACCCGGAAGAGTAAAGGAATAATTATTTTCCAGTTTTCCTCCAAGAATGTGAATCGCTTTTTTCGCCTGATCGATCTCTTCATCTGCACCCCCGGATTTATATGCTGCAAAGCATCCTCCTGTCTTTACAAAAGGAAGACAGTACTCACAAAGAGAAGATAGATTAGCTACAGCCCGTGATACACATAAATCAAAGCTTTCTCTCAGTTCAGAACCTGCTTTTCCAAGATCTTCTGCCCTGCCATGCACAGTCCGGATCTTATTTAACTCACAGCTTTCGATCACCTCATCCAGAAAGCGCAGCCGTTTCTGCAGAGAATCAGCCAGAACCATTTCCGTATCAGGAAACACGATCTTTAGCGGAATTCCCGGAAAGCCGGCTCCTGTTCCCAGGTCAAGGATTCGCTTTCCGGTCGGATCACACACATTGATCAGAGAAAGAGAGTCCAGAAAATGCTTCTCCAGAACCTCTTCATATTGTGTGATTGCTGTAAGATTCATTACCTTATTCTTTTCGATCAGCATGGAGTAGAAGAGCAGCAGTTTTTCACACATCTCATCATTGATCTCCAGAGGAAGCCTCTCCAGTGTCTCCCGGAGCTTTTCCACCTGCTGTGCTGAAGTATCTATATCTGCCATAAATCACTCCTTATCATTTATTGCTTTTCTATGACTCTCCAGATATACCAGAAGTACCGAAATATCTGCCGGAGATACACCGGAGATTCTTGAAGCCTGCCCGATACTGACAGGCCGTATCTTTGACAGTTTCTGCCTTGCCTCGATTCGAAGGCTGTTGACCTTTTCATAATCAATATCCGACGGGATCTTTTTTTCTTCCAAACGCAAAAACTGCTTTACCTGTTGAAGCTGACGGCGTATATACCCATCGTATTTTATCGATATGTTTACCTGTTCCGCCACATCCTCAGGAATAGTTCCGCGGTCCGGATCCAATTCCTTCAGCACAGTGTAGTCCAGTTCCGGCCTTCGGATCAGTTCCGCCAAAGTGACAGACGTCTTCAAAGCGGTGCTTCCGTGGTCTTCCAGGAATGCCTGTACATGAGCATTCGCTCCGATCGGAAGGTTCTGTACACGGAATATTTCCTTTTCGATCAGCTCCCGCTTTTTACAGAATTTTTCATATCTATTTTTATCAATAAGTCCGATCTGATATCCTTTTTCTGTCAATCGCAGATCCGCATTGTCCTGTCTCAACAGGAGACGGTATTCCGCCCGGGATGTCATCATCCGATATGGTTCCTGTGTCTCTTTCGTCACCAGATCATCGATCAGCACCCCGATATATCCTTCTGAACGATCAAGGATAAAAGGATCCTGTCCGGTTATATAACGTGCGGCATTGATTCCGGCCACAAGTCCCTGAGCTGCCGCTTCCTCATAACCGGAACTCCCGTTCAGCTGGCCTCCGGAGAACAGACCCCGGATATTTCGGAACTCCAGAGACGGTTTCAGCTGTGTCGCATCAATACAGTCATATTCTATGGCATATGCATTTTTCACAATATGCGCATTTTCCAGACCGATCACAGAACGGTACATTTTTTCCTGAACATCCTCCGGCAGAGAACTGGACATTCCACCGATATAGATCTCATTGATGTCGCGTCCCTCCGGCTCCAGAAATACCTGATGTCTGTTCCGATCAGGAAAACGGACGACTTTATCCTCTATGGAAGGACAGTATCTCGGACCGGTTCCTTCGATCATCCCGGAAAAGAGGGGAGAGCGATCCAGATTTTCCCGGATGATCTCGTGGGTCCTCTCCGTGGTATAGGTAAGGTAACAGGACATCTGCGGTATCTGTACGCTGTCCGGGTCTGTTTCAAAGGAAAACGGAACAACTCGCTCATCGCCTTTCTGTTCCTCAAGCGTAGAGAAGTCTATACTTCTTTTATCAATTCTTGCAGGTGTTCCTGTCTTGAACCTTCTCATACGAATGCCAAGATCCAGCATGGACTGCGTGAGATGCGTAGCAGCCATGAGTCCGTTCGGACCTGTGAAGGTACTGACTTCTCCGTAGATACAGCGCGCATTCAGATATGTACCCGTACAGAGAATACAGGCACGGCACTCGTACAGAGCACCCGAAACCGTGCGGACCCCCGTGATCGTGCCGCCTTCACACAGAAGCTGCGCTACCTCCGTCTGCCGTATCGAAAGATGAGGCGTGTTTTCCAATGTCACCCTCATATATTTGCTGTACTGGGCTTTATCTGCCTGAGCCCTCAGAGAATGGACCGCAGGCCCCTTGGATTCATTCAGCATGCGGGACTGAAGAAAGGTCTTATCGATCGCCTTTCCCATTTCTCCTCCAAGTGCATCCACTTCCCTCACCAGATGCCCTTTTGAACTTCCTCCAATGCTGGGATTACAGGGCATAAGAGCTATACTCTCCACGCTTACGGTAAAAAGCACGGTATCCAGTCCAAGCCTGGCACAGGCAAGAGCTGCTTCACATCCTGCATGTCCTGCACCCACTACAACTACATCTGTTTTCTTTTTCAGGCTAAAAATACTTTTCTTTTCCATTCCGGTTTCCTGTTATTTATTTCCCCATGCAGAATTTCCCGAAGATCTCGTCGATCAGATCCTCCCTCATAGTCTCGCCAGTGATCTCCCCGAGATGATCGATCGCATCCGTCAGATCAATGCTGCAGATGTCCTCCGGCAATCCCATTTCAAGACTTTCCAGCAAAAGATCCAGGCTTTTTCCGGCATCGATCAGGCACTGCCTGTGCCGTATATTTGTGATCACGACCTCATCATTGAAGGACAGATCCCCACCGTAAAACATTTTCATTATACTGTCTTTCAGATCTTCAATACCGGTTCCATCCAAAGCGGAAACGGAAAGGATCACACCTTTTTCACCTATGAGGGGGCGGATCTGTTCCGGACCGGTCACGCTGGGCAGATCTGATTTATTCAATAGAGCGATCACTTTCTGCCCGGAAAGCATTTCCAGAATCCTGCGGTCCCATTCGTCGACCGGGAGAGAAGAGTCAGCAACATATAATACGAGATCACTTTCTTTTGCACAGGAGAGAGCCCTTTCAATGCCGATCTGTTCCACTGTATCTTTTGCATCACGAATACCTGCCGTATCCGCCACATTCAGTACGACATCCCCGATGCGAAGAGTCTGTGTAAGCACATCCCGGGTAGTCCCGGCGATCTCTGTAACGATCGCCAGATCGCTCCCGGCAAGAAGATTCAGCAAAGATGATTTTCCGGCGTTCGGTTTTCCGATAATGGCTGTGTTGATTCCTTCCCGTACCAGTCTGCCGCTGTCAGAAGTACGGACCAGATGTTCCACTTCTTCTTTCCAGTCCGCAGCGCAGGAGAGCAGCTGCCCTGAAAACCCTTCCAGGCTGTAGTGCTCCGGATCATCCAGGGCAGCTTCTATATAAGCTGCCTTTTCCAGCATGGAAGAGCGGAGAGTACGCACAGCCTGGAATACTGCTCCTTTGAGCTGCTGAACGGAACTCTTCAGTGAAAGTGCGCTCTTTGCCTGAATCACATCCATTACTGCCTCTGCGGATGAAAGATCGATCCTGCCGTTCAGGAAAGCTCTTTTCGTAAACTCCCCGGGCTGTGCCGCTCTTGCGCCCGCCTCCAGCACCGCTTCCAGACATTTTCGCACAGCATATACGCCGCCATGGCAATTGATCTCTACTGTATCTTCTGCTGTGAATGACCTGGGGCCGCGCATGACACTGACCAGCACTTCATCTATGATCTCTGTCCGGCCGGCATCCGGGCCTGTCACATACCCGTAATGTATCGTATGGGAAGGAACATCAGCCAGCTTCCTTTTTTCTTTTCCTGCAAGAAGGCATACCCGGTCCGCCACTTCCAGAGCGTCCGGGCCGCTGATCCTTACAATGCCGATTCCGGCTTCGCTTACTGCCGTGGAGATGGCAGCGATCGTATCATTGTTATTCATAGGACCTCGTAAAAGAGTGAAGGCCGCCGCAACTGATTAAAAAAACGACCAATTGCGACAGCCCTCCATTTTCATATTGTATAATTACTCTTCCTGTCCGGCTTCGTCTCTTTCATGCTTGCGCAGAGTAATGACGACTTTCCTTGCCGGTTCTTCTCCCTCACTGTGTGTTGTCACATAAGGATCATTCTGCAGAGCGGAATGAATAATGCGTCTCTCATAAGGATTCATCGGTTCCAGATAAGCGGGGCGTCTGGTCTTTTTGACCTTGAAGGCCATATTCTTTGCCAAATTCTCAAGAGTTGCTTTCCGACGTTCCCTGTAGTTTTCCGTATCGATCTTTACTCTTACGTAAGCCGCTTTTCCTTTGTTTACAACAAGGCTTGTAAGATACTGAATGGAATCCAGAGTCTGTCCTCTTTTTCCGATCAGGATTCCCATATCATCGCCTTCGAGGTTTACATTCAAAGTGCCGTCCTCATATGTTGTTTCGATCGATGCCTGTACTCCCATTGCGCTGAGCATGGAGGAAAGGAATTCTTCGGCACGGCTCTTTACCACTTCCGGATCTGCCGGAACTCCTTTCTTCTCAGCCTTTGCCGCCTTCTTTTCTGACTTTTGCTCTTTCTGTTCGGATTTTTTATCCTCTTTACCAGAAGCTTTTTCTTCTTTGACTGCTTTCTTTACAGCTTTTTCACTCTTTTCGGCTTTTTCGGCTTTTTCCTTTTCAGATTTCTCAGGTTTTTTCTCTGCTTTTGCTGCAGCCTTTTCTTCCTTTTTCTCTGATTTGACCGTTTCCTTTACCTGCTTTTTCTCCGTTTTCTTCGCAGCCTTTTTTTCAGAAGATTCTTCCTTTTTCCTGGCTTTCTTTGCCGGTTCTGTTTCTTTCCCGCGGAACACTTCGTTTATGATATCTTCATCAGACATCTTTCTGCGGGCTTCGATCACTGCCTTCTTTGCACCGATTCCCAGGAAACCTTTTGTCTCTCTCTCTATGATATGATATTCGATATTGTCACTGCTTGTTCCAAGCGCAATGGATGCTTCCAGAATGGCATCCTCAACAGTCTTGGCTGTGACTCTGATATACTCATCCATTTCTCTTTCCCCTCTGATCACTTTTTCATGTGACTTTCATTATAATCACGGACAAGATTTGCCTTTGCGGCAAGACTTCCCGGCTTAGCCGAACCGGACTTGGCTTCCGAAGAGCTCTTGATCTCACTTGCTTCTTTCTGAAGCTGTGCCTTCCTGCTTGCCGAAACACCATATTTACTGTTTTCAATGTTTCTGGTGGAAAGATGCGCATTGGAATTCATCTTCTCAGGAGGAAGTCCCTTCTTTGCCCGCTTTTCATTCAGCTTTTCAAGGTTCTTCTTCGCCAGTTCATCAATATCCATCTTATCAAGATGCTTGTTGATCGCGATCTGCTGGATACTTCTCACAACTGCACTGGCGATCCAGTAGATACCCATACCTACCGGAAGAGAGAGGCAGAATACTGCAGACATGATCGGCATTACCGTATTCATGCTCTTTATGGTCTGAGACATCTGGTCTGTTGCGCCTTCGTTATTCTTTGCTGCATCACTCTGCATGTTAGTCATCAGTTTGGCGCTCAGCCACTGAGTAACTGCTGCAAGCACAGGAATCAAAACTGCTGCGATCAGGAGCAGGATCTCCTTATTGCCCCATGCGGTGCGGATGATATTCATCGGAGCATCTGCGATATCCAGTCCTCCGAGGAAGGTATTCATGCTGTTGACTTTTTCTCTTGTGGAATTGATCTGTTCCGTAAGATCCGGGAATTTTTCAATCAGTCCGTTCCAGTTGGCCGGTTTGAATTTATAAAGAACGTCAATGATCGTGTTTGAAGAGAACTCTTTAAAGCTTACGCCTACCGTTTTTGCAACTTCGCCCAGATATTCCTCTGCGCCGGCAGTTGTAAGGATGGAAGAGGCGAGTCCTTCAAAAACAGCCTTTACTTTATCCACATAAGCAGGAATATTCCAGATCACGCGGTAAAGAGCAAACAGAATTGGGAGCTGAATGATCATCTGCAGACAGCTGCCCATGGGATTTACGCCGTATTTGGCATAAACTGCCTGTGTTTCCTCATTCATTTTGGCCATCGCGGCCTGATCTGAATTCTTACCTTTGTACTTTTTCTGAATCGCCTGAAGTTCCGGATTCATCTTCGTCTGCAGCTTGGAAAACTTCTGCTGCTGGACGGTAAGCGGAAGCATCAGCATATTTACGATGATCGTAAAAAGAATAATACAAAGACCGATATTATTCAGACCGATCGCCGATTGAACATTGAAAATCCCATTCATGATCAGTCCAAGTACGATTGCAACTGCACCAATGATGGGAGTTTTGTTCTTTGTCAGATACATTTTGTGTCCTCCATGAAAATCTCCGTCAGGGAACCGGATCGTATCCTCCCCTGGAGAAAGGATTGCATCGCAAAATGCGCCACATCGCCAGAAGCGAACCTTTCAGAGCCCCGTACTTTTCGACAGCCTCCAGTCCATAGCTGGAACAGCTTGGAAAATAAGGGCATTTCGTGTATTTCACAGGTGAAATGTAACGCCTATACAACCTTATAAGTTTGATCAAAATCTTTTTCATATCTTCTGTCTGACCAGCATCTTCTATCAGACTTCCTTCACCAGCACCTGACTTTTCCGTGCCAGATGAAGCAGTGCGCTCTCGATCTCAAAGAAATTTTTTTCTTTAGCGCCGGGCCTGGCGATCACGATCATATCCAGACCATCATCAAAACTTTCTTCATTGAGCCGGTAGCTTTCCCGGATCAATCTCGTGATATGATGTCTCACGACGGAATTTCCGACTTTTTTACTTACCGAAATACCGATCCGGTTATGTGCAGTGCCTGTACGCAGCACATACATCACCAGGTATCGGTTGGCAAAGGACTTCCCGTTTTGATAGACAAACTGGAAATCCCTGTTTTTTTTCAGCGACTCTGAAAACTTCATTCAATTCATTCTTTCTGAGATAAAGAAATGGAGTTTCGCGAACGAAACTCCGATACTTGGCATATCCATTGGTTAAGCGGAAAGCACTTTTCTGCCTTTAGCTCTTCTGGAAGCAAGCACCTTTCTTCCGTTGGCAGTGCTCATTCTTGCTCTGAAGCCATGAACCTTTGATCTGGATCTCTTCTTCGGCTGGAATGTCATCTTCATAGCGGCGTCCCCCCTTTACTTACCAATCTATCTATCATAATTGGTTTTATTCTAAAATACGTTTCATACGGAAACTGTGAAAACATCGCGTTTATTATACCATAAAGCAAATGCAAGTCAAGAACAGGATATTGTAATTTGATGAATCCGGCCGTCCTATATTTTGGACCCGGACCCTTCCATCCTATATTTTCACAATTATCATATTTTATTTAAAGCTGTTATTATATTATTTGTACTTGACATTCCTGATACAATGAGTTATATTCATTTTTACCGGAACGGATATCCGTCTGATGCAGGATGTTCCGATCCTGCCTTCCATTCGTATTGAAAGATCTTTCTAATACACAATACCTACTCAACTCTGTTCAGCTGCACTTCGCAGAATTCATCCATCATCAGGGAAAGGGGATCGCTTTATGAAACATACTCTTATGAAGAGATTTTGCGCTTTTTTATTGTCCGCTGCTGTCTTTTCAGCCGCTGCAGCTCCTGTGTCCGGCGCCTCGGCATATATCAGCAAACCTCCGAAAAAGTCCAGGAATGCTGCAGAATATTATACCGGCAGCGATACTTATTATTCCACAGACAGTCAGAAATGGATCAAGATCAAGACATCCTTATTTTACATCTACAGAGCAAAGAAAAATGCCAAATATTACCGGCCTTTATATTATCTGACCGGCTCCTGGCTGTCCAACAATAAAAGGGACATTACAGTCCATCTCGGACAGAGCAGATCCAAATCCGTTTCTTCCATCGTCTCTTCGACCCTGGGCGTCTCTTCACCGAATGTCAGTCTTGCTACCAGCGTTTCCAGAAACTATTCATCTACTGTGTCCAGTTCCTATTCAACTGATTATACCTTTGTAATGAAAAACTACAGTACGCTTTATTATTACAGGCCGGCTTTCTTTGGAAATATTCTTAAATACGCAATTGTCAGATCTCACCGCTTTCTGAAGCGCTCACAGATCAAATACAGCTATACCTTTGACAGAGGAGCGGGACTCTATTTAAAACTTGCAAGAAGATAAACAGGAGGAACATATGCGATTATCCGTTCGTACAACCTGTCTCACAGCGATCATCCTTTTTTCCGCCGCTTTTGCCGGATGTGCTTCCCGTCCGTCTGTGAATGAAACGAAAGAATCCTTTTCCGTATCTGAGACAGAAAAGGACAGCATAATGGAAAACATATTATATGGAGGAGGAATGGTATGTAATGCCACCCTGTTCTCCGGGGAAGAGGAAGAAGAATTCTCCTATGAGCTTCCGGTTTTCTCCAGGAAAGAAATTAAGGAGATCAAAGTTGATCGTTACCGGATCTCAGGAGAAGGAGATTATAAGATCACACAGGAGGAGACAACTGCAGGAGATGTATACAGAGGATGGCATTATTACTATATACATCTGAAGGTATCCGCCCGTCCGGACCAGCCTGCAGATTTTTCCATCGACAGTCTGGACCTGAATATCGACGGAGAACTTTACTCCTATACACCCAGATCCATGCGATTTTATAATCCAAAAGGTCTGTACGGACAGGATATTCCGGATGACGGAGGAATCCTTCTTTATACGGACGCGCCGGAGGCGATCCTTTCCGTGATTCCTTCGGATCCCTCCAGGCCGGTCACCATCAGGCTTGAAGTGAATGAAGACTGCACCATTACCGCCTTCGAAGCTCTTGATTTTCTGGATATCACAAATATTACCAGAAAAGTCAACAATAGTCCTGTACCCGGAGAAGGCTTTCTTTCATTAAAGAAAGGCGATGAAATAGAATTGTCTTTCTGCCTCAATTATAAGGAAGGCTTTTCCGATTCCGATCTCATCAAAGCCTCAAGGATCATCCGCTATCAGGATCAAAAAGGCAGAGAATATCTGCTCAATGAGCCCCAGGGATTTCTTATCATCGGATTTGAAAATGACAGCATGATCCGCAATTATATCGACCGGGAGATCATCGGTGATGCGTAAACCAGTTTTTACATTTTCTGCAATGATCATTCTGTGCTGTCTTTTTCTGTTTATTTTCAGGCTGCTTTTCAGTCAGGCAGATCCCTTCCGGATCTATCCGGGTTCCGGGATCCTCACAGCGGAAACAGAAGAGACCATAACCGGATATGAGGAAGTATTTGCTGTAAAAAGAGGTTTCATCGCAGACACGATCACTTTTGATGAGACTGTTCCGACCGGCTCTTATGAAATCAGAAACCTTGAACTTTCTTCCTCTGAAGGAAGAATAACTGCCGGTCCCGGAGATTATATTTCTCCGGGACGGGCAGTATGGCAATATAAAAACGGCAGCATCCTCTCATTTCCTTCCGCGATACGAATTCTCTGTGTGAATAAACCTTCACAAGACCAGATTCGAATCCGTTATCTTTCTTCTCCGGACATCCTTCTCGAAGTGAAACTTCCGGAGCTTTACCTGAACAAAATTAACTCCGGTACCCGGATCCATGCCTGGATCGGGGGACAGGAAACGAAAGCATCTCTGATCAGTACCGGAGATAATGTGACGGAAGGCATCTTTTCCATCATTTTATCTCTTGAGGATCAAGGTCTTCTCGGAAGGCCGGGAAGCCGCGTGACTGTCCGGATCACAGCGGAAGAAAAACAGGATGTTCTTCTCATTCCTTCAGAATGTGTGTTTCTCAATAATGCGGGAGAAACCTGCGTCCTTTTAAAAAAAGAGGACAGCACTGTGGAACTTTCTGTGGATACAGGAATCACAGACGGCAGAATGACCGAGATCACATCCGGATTATCGGAAGGGGATCTGGTGCTTTCGTTATTATAATAATATCAGCGGCAAAATATCTTTTGCCCTTAAAATGTGAAAGGGAAAAGAAGTGTGTACTGTTATTTCCTTAAACAATATACAGAAATCATTTGGTGATCGCAAAATCCTGGATCATTTCTCCTGTGTATTTAAGCAGCACCAGTTCACGATCATCACAGGCAGATCCGGAAAAGGGAAAACGACACTTCTCCATCTGATCGGTCTGCTCGATCAGGACTTTTCCGGTGAATATCTGCTTTTCGGACAGAATATCCGGTCTTTGAAGCCCTCCAAAAAGGATCTTATCCGGAACCGTTCCATTGGATTTATATTCCAGAATTATCATCTGATTCCGGGATTGGATATGCAGAGCAACATTATGCTTCCGTCTATTTATTCTCCTCTTTCCGGAAATCCGATCTCAAAAAAGATCAGCCAAAGAACAGAAGATCTGATCGGCATGTTCCATCTGGAATCATTACAAAACAGGGATATACGAACTCTTTCCGGAGGAGAGCAGCAGAGAATCGCTATTGCAAGAGCACTGCTTATGGATCCTGATGTCATATTGGCAGATGAACCTACCGGAAATCTGGATGAGAGCAATACAAATATGATCATGGATCAATTCCGTAATCTTACCGATCAGGGAAAGACAATGATCATGGTCACACATGACCGGTCCATTGCAGACCGGGCAGACCGGATCATAGAACTTTAATGGATTTATAAAATGAAATACATGCGGATGCTTCATCTTCAGATAAAAACAGCAGTTCTACTTAATATAGGAAGAAAAAGGAGACTGATACTCACCATAAGCGGGGTCATGATTCCTTTGATCCTTTACATATTGTTTTCTGAACTGATAAATGCCTATACTTTTCAGACGTTTCAACATTTGCAGCGGTTTGCCAGAAACGGTGTTCTGATTCAGTCCGAGGGAGATCTAGATCTGTCCGGACTGATCTCTTCACTGGAAAAGAATAACCTTTCATATATATATACGCTTCAAAGAGAATCCGACAAAGTACTTCGCAGAAGAGGAACATATCGGGGCAGGCCTCTTATTCTGAACATGAATGTCAGGATTCTTTCCGGATCCATTCAAAACGGCTTTCTTCCGTATCAGGCTTCCGGAAGTCTGTACGTCGACCGGATAAAACTCCGGGAAAACAAGTTCCTTCTTCCTGAAATAGAGAACGGTGATATCATTCCATGCATGATCGAACACAGTACAGCTTTGCTTCTGTTCGGCGATGATCTGCCAACGGGTAAAATTTTTTCTTTCCGGGATGATCAGTCTGATCATATCTTTCAGGTATGCGGTGTGATCGAAGATCTTCCCGTTACAGCCGGAAATAATCTGCAGCTGAACCGGGATATCCTCATAAGTTCATCCGACGATCCGGCAGAAGTATCCTGCAATCTGTATACGATCAGAAAAGAAGATGATCTTTTTCCGGTCACTTCCTCTTCCTGTTTTTTTCTATTTACAGAAGAATCCTTTTCCGAAGCATATTTAATCACACAGCGCACGGATCTCCATTCCGGTTATACCTGCCTGTATGATTATGATTCTATCCTGAAGCAGACAGAGGAATATATACGGTCCGTACGGACATTTGGCATCCCTGTTCTGTTCCTCATGACAGTTATCAGCGGTCTGCTCATCATGAATACAATGTATTTTTCCATACAGGAACGCACAAAGGAGATCGGTATCCGCAGGGCAGTCGGAGCAGGGGTAAAAAACATTCTTTTTCAGTTTCTTTTTGAAGGTTTCTGCATCGGAATGATCAGCGCTTTTTGTGCATGTATCTTATCTGTCCTGGTTCTTGGTATTCTCTTTCTTTTTATGGTATGGTCCGCAGGAACGGATCTGATGCCCACACTGCATTTTCAGACTGTCCTGACTGTATTTCATCTGTCTGTGATCCAGACGCAGATCTTCTCTTTTCTTCCATCCCTTCATGCTGCAAGGATGCAGCCTTCCAAGGCACTTCAAGAAAACTAAATGTATATGTTTTTCCGCATTCGGAAATTCACACATACGGACAGCATGCGCACCATCGGGGGTAGGAATCATTACCGCGAAACCCGGACCCACTCCGCCGAGCTCTCACCCAACTTCGTCTAAGGCTCCGACGCATTCGCGCATAGACAAAACGCTCTAAGACTGCGTAGGGTGCATATCTCGTCTGCGTTCCTGTCCTGACAATTTCGCTATAAATGATCCCTGCCCCCGATGGCGCGCATGCCTGAGAGCGTAAGACGGACGGAAAATATGCGAAAAATAGCATACCGGATTTTGAAATAGCGCGATAAGAGTGCTATCTTACATCTTTTGAAAACGGATATACACGTATTACTTCACAAATCTGCGGAAAAATATGAGGTGATGAGTAGTAGGAGCGGCCGACGGGGCAGGATCCCTCAGCCGGTCGTATTTTGCAGTCCACAAAATCTCTTAACGAGACAACAAAAAAACAGGGGCCGAAGCCAGGCTTTCAAAGCCTGGATGCAGCTCAGGATTAGCCGTGTAATCATCAGGATTACACGGCGTATCCTGGCGTTGCCCCTGTTTTTGCAGTTGACGAGTTATAGAGATTTGTGGCCCCTGCAAGTTTTAGACAGGGTGAGGGATCCTGCCCCCGAGGCCGCCTCAACAAACTCATTATCTGCAGTGATACACGACTGCAGAAAAATCCATACTATCCTATAAAAAGATCCGGCCGCAGCGGCCGGATCTTCATTTACATTATTTATTTCTTTTTGCCCTGGTTTGCAACCGCCTGCATCTTTGCCTTGATCGCATCCTGGTCGCCGAGATAGTAATGACGGATCACATTGAAATCATCATCAAATTCATATACAAGCGGAACAGCTGTAGGAATGTTTACACCGATGATCTCTTCTTTGCTCAGATTGTCAAAGTATTTAACAAGTGCTCTGAGGGAATTGCCATGTGCCGCGATCACGACTCTCTTTCCATCCTGCATGTCTTTCTTGATCACTTCCTCAAAGAAGGGAACAACACGCTCAATGGTAGTCTCAAGACTTTCGTTTGCCGGAAGAAGTGCGGGATCTACATCACGGTACATTTCCTGCTTTGTCGCGCTGCGCTCATCATCTTCATCCAGTGCGGGCGGCTTGATATCAAAAGATCTTCTCCAGATTTTGACCTGTTCTTCGCCGTATTTCTCAGCGGTCTCTGCTTTGTTCAGGCCCTGAAGTGCTCCGTA
Source organism: uncultured Lachnospiraceae bacterium (assembly GCA_902785635.1). Lineage (GTDB taxonomy): Bacteria > Bacillota > Clostridia > Lachnospirales > Lachnospiraceae > Merdiplasma. Next base: position 8,872 of record CACZZH010000056.1, on the reverse strand, counting down.
ATGACGCTCATTCAGTTTCCAGGTCTTTACAACAGGAAGCCAGTTTCTGTCCATCTCATCCAGTGTATGGTTCAGAGTATGGATCGCTCTCTTCAGATAAGAGGTATAGCAGATATCAAAATCATAGCCTTCCTCTTTCAGAGTTCTTCCGGCCTGCTTTGCTTCTTCATGACCTTTTTCACTCAGATCAACATCCATCCAGCCTGTAAACAGGTTCAGTTTATTCCATTCACTTTCTCCATGTCTGATCAGAACAAGTTTTTTCATAGATGATATTTCCTTTCTGTGAGGATAACAGATCAATAATACGCTGTGAAAAACATATCATATTTCACTTGTTCGGTCAATCTGATTTCCACATTCAGCTTCCTTATAAATTCAGCATTTCCCGTAATTTACACATGAAATCATCCGTTTTTCCACAGGTTTTCAACATTTGGTGGATAATCTGTGGAAAACCTCATGGATAAGTAGTGGAAAACGTTTCCTGCTTATACATTGAAATCCGACCCATTTTGGAGTAGAATTAGTGTAGATTTTTATCGTCTTTACGTATTTTAAAGTATGAAAATATAAAAGAACAGGAACGGAACTGATCAAATATGGATGTAATCAAAGAAAAGTGGAATGAGATTCTTCAAATGGTCAAGATCGAACACGACCTTACCGACATCTCCTTTAAGACCTGGCTGCAGCCTCTGAAGGTACATAATATCGACGATGACAAACGAATCGTTACGATTCTGGTCCCATCGGAACAGATCGGCGTCGACTATATCAACAAGAAATATATGTTTCCGATCAAAGTTGCTATTGCAGAACTTACCGGAATCGAATATTCTGTCGAATTCATCATGCCGGATCAGGCGCGTGCAAGAAGCGCAGAAGGCGACGCCTCCCAGGGGAATGTACAGCTTGCTCTTTCCAAGGAGAGAGCCAATCTCAATCCCAGATATACTTTCGATAAATTCGTTGTCGGGGACAACAATAAGTTTGCCCACGCAGCTGCTCTTGCTGTAGCAGAATCGCCGGGTAAAATGTACAATCCTCTTTTTATATACGGGGGTGCAGGTCTTGGAAAGACTCATCTGATGCATTCGATCGCCCATTTCATTCTGGATCAGAATCCGGAGATGAATGTGCTTTATGTTACCAGTGAGACCTTTACCAACGAGCTGATCGATGCGATTCGAAACGGGAATAACAATAATTCCAAGATATCTTCTTTCCGTGAAAAATACCGGAGTGTAGATGTCCTTCTGATCGACGATATCCAGTTCATCTCCGGAAAGGACGCGACTCAGGTGGAATTTTTCCACACTTTCAACGAGCTTCACGGCAACAACAAACAGATCATCATATCCAGCGATAAGCCTCCCAAGGAGATCGAGACTTTGGAGACAAGGCTCAGTTCCAGGTTTGAATGGGGAATTCTGGCGGATATTTCCGTTCCAGATTTTGAAACACGAATGGCGATTCTCCGGAAAAAGGAGGAGACCGACGGATATGACATCGATGATGAGGTCATTCAGTATATTGCCAATAATATTAAGTCCAATATCCGTGAACTGGAAGGAGCTCTGAACAAACTGATCGCCTACAGCCGGCTGGACAATAAAGAGATCAATGTGGAACTCGCTGAAAAAGCGATCCGGGATATTGTGGCTCCCGACCAGAACAGAGAGATCACTCCTTCTCTGATCGTGGAGACCGTGGCAGAACATTTTCATCTTCAGCCCTCGGATCTTTCCAGCAATAAAAGAAGCAGCGATATCGTTATACCGAGGCAGATCGTCATGTACCTCTGCCGTGAAATGATCGACATTCCATATAAGACCATCGGTACTTATATAGGAAAGAAAGATCATTCCACAGTTATCCACGGTATCAACAAAATCGTATCAGATATGGAGCAGTCGGAAGCTCTGCGCAACACTGTGGAGATCATACGCCGGAAGATCAATCCGAATATCTGATGTGGAAAACTCTTCTTTTCTTCACATGTTCCTGCTCCGGTTTCCACCGGTTTTCCTTCCGGAAAATCCTGTAAATACGGGGCCGGACAGACTTCTCCACATATCAACAGGTATTATTACTTCTGTTACGAAATAAATATTATTTTATATATTATACGTTCCAAACGTTTTTGCGAGTCCATCGTCAGGAAGCGAAAGCTTTTCGTATTCTATTTTTTCGAAAGCAGCAAAGCTGGACCCGGTGCTCCTGCATTTTTACTTTGGTGAAAGGAAGTTGGTATTATGATTATCAAATGTATGAAATCCGAACTGATCAGCGGCATCAATATTGTATCCAAGGCAGTTCCTTCCAGAACAACGCTCAGTATACAGGAGTGTATTCTTATCGACGCCAGAACTTCGTCCATCACATTAACAGCAAATGACATGGAGATGGGAATTGAAACGGAAGTGACCGGTATTGTTGAAGAAAAGGGAGCAGCTGCCATTGACGCCAGGATGCTGTCGGATATCATCCGCAAACTTCCTGAAAATGAAGTAACGATCAGTGCAGATGAAAACCTCCATGTAAAGATCGTTTGTGAGAAAGCCAATTTCCAGATCATGGCAAAGGAATGGGAAGATTTCTCACGTATTCCTTATCTGGAAAAAGAGGATCCCGTGGAGATCTCCCAATTTTCTCTGAAGGAAATGATCCGTCAGACGATCTTCTCGATCGCCGCCAATGATTCTAATAAGATCATGACCGGAGAACTGTTTGAGATCAACGAGAATATTCTGCGTGTGATCTCACTGGATGGCCACCGGATCTCCATCCGCAGACTCGTAATGAAGAATAATTATCCCGCAAAGAGCGTGATCGTGCCCGGCAAGACTCTTCAGGAGATCTTCAAGATTCTTCCGGGAGATGCGGAAAGTATTGTGGAAATGTATATGACGCAGAATCATATCATGTTCATATTTGACAGTACGACCGTTGTATCAAGGCTGATCGAGGGAGTGTATTTCCGGGTAGACCAGATGATCTCCAGTGATTATGAGACGAAGGTAACGATCAACCGGAGGGAACTGCTCGACTGTATCGACCGTTCCATTCTTCTGGTGAGAGAGGAAGACCGGAAACCGATCATCATGAATATTGCCGATAATAAAATGGAGCTGCGGATCAATTCCCAGATCGGTTCCATGGATGAAGAGATCGATATTGAAATGGAAGGCCGGGAGATCATGATCGGCTTCAATCCGAAATATCTGATCGACGCGCTTCGCGTGATCGATGATGAAAAGATCGATATCTATTACATGAATGCCAAAGCACCCTGCTTTATCAGAGATGCAGCAGGCAATTATATCTATCTGGTGCTTCCGGTGAACTTTGTGGTTTAAAATATTCCGCAGGAATACTTACGCGTGCGGACAGAAAGACGATGACTTATGGAAATAATCAAAGTAAAAGAGGAATATATCAAGCTCGGACAGGCGCTGAAGGCAGCCGGGCTGTGTGAAAAAGGATCAGATGCGAAGACGGTGATCACGGATGGTATGGTCCTGGTCAACGGCGAGACGGAAGTGCGAAGGGGCAGAAAGCTGTACCCAGGTGATGTCGTTTCATTTGAAGGGGAACAGATACGGATTGAAGAATGATTATTGAGTCTGTAAAGATGAATAATTTCCGGAACTATGAGGAAATGGAGATTCCTTTTGATCCGGGGACCAATATCTTTCACGGTAAGAATGCACAGGGAAAGACAAATATCCTGGAGGCAGTGTTTCTGTGCGGGACAACAAGATCGCACCGGCAGGCGAAGGACCGTGAAATGATCCGGTTCGGCGAAGAGGAATCTCATCTGAGGATGAGCCTTGTAAAAAGGGATATCACCTACAGGATCGACATGCATCTGAAGAAGAGCAAGGCAAAGGGAATTGCCATTAATGGCGTGCCGATTCACAGAGCAAGTGAACTGGTGGGTCTTGGATATTTCGTATTCTTTTCACCTGAGGATCTGAACATCATTAAAAACGGACCGGCAGAGAGAAGAAGATTTCTGGATATGCATCTGTGTCAGATGAATATGCATTATATCCAGAACCTTGCCAGTTATCAGAAGGCTCTGATGCAGCGCAACAGACTCCTGAAGGATCTGTTTTTTCATCCGGAATACAGGGATACCCTGGATGTATGGGATGCGCAGCTGGTCCGGTATGGAACACAGGTGATCAAGGAGAGAGAAAAATTTGTACTTCAGTTTGCCGGAAAAGTGAAAGAAGTCCACAGATCTCTCACCGGAGGAAAAGAAGAACTGATTCTCTCCTACGAAAAGAATACCGGTCCTTTTCAGTTTGCAGGTGCACTGATCGAGAACCGTTCAAAGGATGAGAGGATGAAAATAACATCCTGCGGTCCGCACAGGGATGATCTGTCTTTTCTGATCAATGGTGTGGATATCCGCAGATACGGATCTCAGGGTCAGCAGAGAACTGCGGCACTGTCCTTAAAACTTGCTGAGATCGGAATGATCCGGGAAAAGACCGGCGATACACCGGTGCTGCTTCTGGATGATGTGCTTTCCGAGCTGGATAGTGACAGACAGCGTTATCTGCTTAGCAGCATTCAGGATATACAGACATTGATAACCTGCACAGGTGTGGAAGATTTTGTGGAAAATCGTTTTCCGATCGACAGTCTTTTTTTCGTAAATGACGGAAATGTTTTAAAAGAAAGCTAAGGTTCATATGAGTGAAAAAGAAAAACTGACGGGAAATAGCAGTACAACTGAAAATAACGGGGAGTACGGTGCGGATCAGATACAGATTCTGGAAGGACTTGAAGCCGTGCGCAAAAGACCGGGTATGTACATTGGAAGCACTTCCGAAAGAGGACTTCACCATCTGGTCTATGAGATCGTCGACAATTCCGTGGATGAGGCACTGGCAGGATACTGTACGGAGATCACCGTTACACTGAATGAAGACAACTCTGTTACGGTCGTGGATAACGGACGCGGAATTCCGGTCGGAATCAACGCAAAAGCCGGTGTACCTGCTGTGGAAGTTGTATTTACGATTCTTCACGCCGGAGGAAAATTCGGCGGCGGGGGATATAAGGTCTCAGGAGGACTTCACGGTGTAGGCGCTTCGGTAGTGAACGCGCTTTCACGATGGCTTGAAGTGGAGATCTTCAATCAGGGTAAAATATATAAACAGCGCTATGAAAGAGGCCATGTATGCTATCGTCTGGAGATAGCCGGTGAATGCGATCCGAGGCTTACCGGGACAAAGGTTACATTCCTTCCGGATGATGAGATCTTTGAGACGACAGTATTTGACTATAATACACTGAAGGAACGTCTGCGTGAGACCGCTTTTCTTACAAAAGGTCTCAAAATAAATCTTATCGACGAGCGCAGCGAGGAGATCAAGACAAGGACATTCCACTATGAAGGCGGTATTAAGGAATTCGTCACTTATCTGAATACCGGAAAGACTGCTCTTTATCCGGATATTATTTACTGTGAAGGAGAGAGGGACGGCGTATATGTGGAAGTGGCGATGCAGCATAACGACGCATATACAGAGGGTTCCTACAGTTTTGTAAATAATATTACTACGCCGGAAGGCGGTACACATCTGACCGGTTTCCGAAATGCTCTGACAAAGACGTTCAATGATTATGCCAGAAGCAATAAGCTGCTTAAGGACAGCGAAGCAAATCTTTCCGGTGAGGATATCCGTGAAGGGATGACAGCTGTCATCAGCATCAAGATCGAAGAACCGCAGTTTGAAGGACAGACAAAGCAGAAACTCGGAAATTCGGAAGCAAAAGGTGCTGTGGAAAGTGTGCTTTCTTCCCAGCTTCAGATCTTTCTGGAGCAGCATCCCCAGGTCGCCCGTCTGATTCTGGACAAGTCCATCATGGCTCAGAGAGCACGGGAAGCCGCAAGAAAAGCCAGAGAACTTACCCGCAGAAAATCTGCGCTGGACGGACTGGCTCTTCCCGGAAAGCTTGCAGACTGTACAGATAAGGATCCGAGCAAATGTGAGATCTATATCGTTGAGGGTGATTCCGCAGGCGGGAGTGCAAAGACGGCGAGAAGCCGTGCCACTCAGGCAATCCTTCCTCTTCGCGGAAAGATCCTGAATGTGGAAAAGGCAAGACTTGACCGCATTTACGGAAACGCGGAGATTCGGGCAATGATCACAGCTTTCGGTACCGGAATCCATGAGGACTTTGATATCACGAAGCTTCGTTATCATAAGATCATTATCATGACCGATGCCGATGTGGACGGTGCACATATTGCAACGCTTCTGCTGACATTTTTCTATCGGTTCATGCCGGAACTGATCAGGCAGGGATATGTATACCTTGCTACTCCTCCGCTTTATAAACTGGAGCGTAATAAAAAAGTATGGTATGCCTACAGCGATGATGAACTGGCGAAGATCATCAGTGAGGTAGGAAGAGATCAGAATAATAAGATACAGCGCTACAAAGGTCTCGGAGAGATGGATGCGGAACAGCTCTGGGAGACAACAATGGATCCGGAAAAGAGGATCCTGAAACGTGTAACAATGGACGATGCACAGTCCTCAGCGATCGATGTCACTTTTACTACGCTGATGGGTGATCAGGTAGAGCCAAGAAGAGAGTTTATTGAGGCGAATGCGGATCGTGTACGCAATCTTGATGTGTAATCTCAGACGTAGCTTGTGAGAAACAATAAATTCGCCTCTGACAGGGGCGGGGATCCGCGTAAGAGCGGGAGGACATAAATTTTGGAAGACAATATTTTTGATCAGATTCAGGAAGTGGACCTGAAACGGACAATGGAAGAATCTTACATCGACTACGCCATGAGTGTGATCGCTTCCAGAGCGCTGCCGGATGTAAGAGACGGGCTGAAGCCGGTGCAGAGACGTGTTCTCTACAGTATGATCGAACTGAATAACGGTCCTGACAAACCTCACAGAAAATGTGCCCGTATTGTCGGTGATACGATGGGTAAGTATCATCCGCACGGAGACAGTTCCATTTACGGTGCCTTGGTCAACATGGCACAGGACTGGTCATTCCGTTATACACTGGTAGACGGCCACGGCAATTTCGGTTCGGTGGACGGAGACGGCGCTGCCGCCATGCGTTATACAGAGGCGCGTCTGAGCAAGATATCAATGGAGATGCTTGCGGATATCAATAAAGATACAGTTGATTTCGTCCCGAACTTTGATGAAACAGAAAAAGAACCTACAGTACTGCCGGCACGTTTTCCAAATCTTCTGGTAAATGGTGCTACCGGTATCGCAGTCGGTATGGCTACCAACATTCCTCCGCATAATCTGAGGGAAGTGATCAGCGCGATCGTGCGGATCATCGACAATCGCGTGGAAGAAGGAAAAGATACTTCTCTTGAAGAAGTGATGGGCATCATCCAGGGTCCGGATTTTCCGACCGGAGCGGTCATTCTCGGAAGGAGCGGTATTGAGGAGGCTTATCGTACAGGAAAAGGAAAGATCCGTGTGCGTGCAGTAACGGATATTGAAACTCTGCCGAACGGGAAGAACCGGATCGTGATCACGCAGCTTCCTTATCTGGTCAACAAGGCCCGCCTGATCGAAAAGATGGCGGAGCTGGTGCGGGATAAAAAGATCGAAGGAATCACCGGAATCACGGATGAATCCAGCCGGGAAGGTCTCCGCGTGACGGTAGATGTCCGCCATGATGTGAATGCAAAGGTGATTCTGAACCGTCTGTTCAAGCATACCCAGCTGCAGGATACTTTCGGTGTGAATATGCTTGCACTGGACGGCAACCAGCCGAAGGTGATGAACCTTCTCGAGATGCTGCAATATTATTTGAAGCATCAGGAAGAGGTCGTGACCAGAAGGACCCGGTATGATCTGAACAAGGCGCAGGAAAGAGCTCATATCCTGCAGGGACTGCTGATCGCTCTTGATAATATCGATGAAGTGATCAAGATCATCCGGGGAAGCCGTACTACACAGCTGGCGAAAGAAGGACTGATGGAACGCTTTGGTCTTTCTGATGCACAGGCGCAGGCAATCGTAGATATGCGTCTGCGTGCTCTGACCGGTCTGGAAAGAGAAAAGCTGGAGGAAGAGTATGCGCAGCTGGTCAAGAGAATCGAACAGCTGCAGGCGATACTTGCTGATGAAAACCTTCTTCTCGGAGTGATCCGCACGGAACTTCTGGAGGTTTCCGATAAATACGGTGATGACCGCCGGACAGTGATCGACCGCGATGATTTCGACTTTACCACAGAGGATCTGATTCCGCGTGAGAATGTTGTGATCACCATGACGAAGCTGGGATATATCAAACGGATGACGGAGGATACCTTCAAGAGCCAGAACCGGGGAGGAAAGGGCATCCGGGGTATGCAGACGCTGGAAAATGATTACATCTCGGAGATGCTTATGACCAGCACCCATGACTACCTGATGTTCTTTACCAATAAGGGCAGGGTCTACCGCCTGAAGGCTTATGAGATTCCCGAAGCAAGCAGGACATCGAGAGGGACTGCGATCGTCAATCTTCTGGAACTGCAGCCGGAGGAAAAGATTTCGGAAGTCATCACTCTGAAAAGTTTTGAAGAAGGAAAATATCTGTTCATGGCGACCCGCAGCGGTATCGTGAAGCGTACGTCCCTTCTGGATTATGCGAACGTCCGTAAAAAGGGACTGACAGCGATCGTATTGAAAGAAGAAGATGAACTGATCGACGTAGCACTGACGGATGGCCGGAAAGAGATCCTTCTTGTTACGACCTTCGGACAGTGCATCCGGTTCCGTGAGACTGATGTGCGCTGTACCGGAAGAGTCTCCATGGGTGTGATCGGAATCAATCTGGCGGATCAGGACAGGGTCGTTTCCATGCT
>CACZZH010000055.1 GCA_902785635.1 uncultured Lachnospiraceae bacterium | reverse complement strand
AATTGTTTGAAAGAGTGTAGATATCATCTGTCTTACCTGTTTGCGGTATAGAAGTCTTCTACACTCTATTCTCCTCTTAACCGTGCAAGAATTTCTTTGTAATCCTTTTTTTCATGATCATACTCATCGTAAATCTCATTTAGCATGCGTGAGAAGATTTCGGCCGCAGAATACTTCGTGGCTGTTATCATATCAGATTCAGCGGCAACGTCTTTTGCAGGTCGAAACTTTGTTCTTTTTTGATCAAATTCTTCAGCCAGGGAGCATAACCTTTTAATCTTAAACAGTAGTGGTAAGAAATCCCGAGATTCCAACAGGTAGCTGATAATTCCAACTAGATCTTCACTTTTTTTATGCCAGTCCTGAAGCCTGAGAGTCGCCACGCCAGATAAACCAGTTATATCTCTTACATCTTGTTGGTAACGAACACGTTCATCATATTCGCAAAGAAGATATCCTGTGTCACATCCAAAGATCTCACGGTATACAAGTACCTTTGCGATGAACGTAAGATACCGAGGGATACAGTTCGTCTTCTGTTGGAAAAGGGGTTGATCTATCAAGAATGGAGCGATCATATCGTTTTTGTCAACTATGATAAAACTTCTTTCCAAGTGAGGGCAACGTATGATCAGTTTGGCGACGGTAGGAAGATAATCAGCAGCGGTAGAACGACACCAGACCGATTTTGGTATTTTATGACGGGCAAAGATGCGGATACTGTATACATCTGCGAGGGGGCAATAGATGCCATCAGTCTGTATGAGTTGCTTGGACGGAAGCATGCTTTTTACATCAGTATGGGCGGCGTATCGAACCAGGCGGTTATAGATAGGGTCGTGAAGGATGGAAAATGCAAGGTAGTCCTCTGCGTCGACAATGACGATGATGCTGGCCAGAAATGCCGAGATCGAAATCCAGGACTTGATGTGATGATACCGCCGACACCATACCATGACTGGAACGAGATGCTGCAAGCTGGAGCAACACTGGACGAAACTGTGTACTTGGAATAAGTTGGGTGACGACAACTGGACTGTCAGCGGTGTGCCAGTAGTGAACCAGTCGCCATATTAGGGTCTGGACTCTATTGTCATCTCATATAATCGCCCCCGATTTTCGTCTGAATGTATTCGGGTGGACAGTTGGTAGGGTATGGCTTGAAACAGCGATTTTTGGATATTTTTTTATTGATAAAACAACAGCGCATTGCTGATCACATAGATTTGCGTCTTGACTAAGACGCATACCGCATAAAATGGATTATTTTCAGGCTTTGGCCTTTTACAGATAGATTTACGATAAATAGATAAACTGTATACACAGAAGAAGGAGGTTAAAAAAATGAAGGTTATTCGACAGAGGTTTTATAAAAAAAGGATGTGGAAAAATATAGATGACAAAGAAGGAAAATATTGGAAATAAAGCACTTCTGGACGTGAAGGAAACGGCGGATTATCTTAACTAAATGCAGAGAACTCCTCCGTGGACGTAATGGTTTCGGAGTACAGATTGGGAACAGATGGTATGCGAATAAGAAGAAGCTTGATGACTGGATTGACATGTGTTCCGCTTGATTAAGAATATGTACTACCCAGGGTGATTTATGCTATAATACAACACGAAAAATATGCATATATTACCCTGGGATTTACCGAAACGAAAGGAGATTGATATAGATATGGGTAAATCATTAAAGGGTAAAGAGCTGGGTAAAGGTATATCCCAGAGAAAAAGTGACGGTTTATATATGGCCAGATTTACAAACAGATTTGGCAAGCGTGATGTTATCTATGCTAAAACCATTACTGAAATTAATAAAAAATTACGTGATGCGCAATATGAGAATGAGAAACAGATAAACGTTGTCAACAACAAAATGACCCTGGATGAATGGTTCGAGAAATGGCTGAGCACATTCAAAAACAATTGTCGTGAAACAACAAAACATTTATACAGTGTACAATATAATCGACTTCGAGGTTCACTTGGATGGAGAAAACTGAAAACTTTGAATTTGACCATTATGCAAAATGCTTTAAATGAGCTTTCAAGTGATGCTTCAAGAGATGATTGTAAGGTTCTGCTTGTCGATATGCTGGATAAAGCAGTAAAATCTGATCTTATTCCCTCCCATGCGGCAAGAGATTTGAATGTGACAGTCACAAAGGACCAGAAGAAAGAAAAACGTATCCTTTCATATGAAGAGACTCAGTGGTTATTGGACAGCGCAGAAGAAGGATACATGAAGTCTTTAATTGATATTGCACTCGACACGGGCATGAGACTTGGAGAGATTCTTGGGTTGTGCTGGAACGATGTGGATTTTGAGAAAAAAAAGATACATGTTTGTCGTACTTTGACATTCTTGCCGAATAAGGGTAATCCGATCTACTCGTTTCATGCACCAAAGACAATTTCTGGGGACAGATTTATTCCAATGACCGCTAATGTCAAAAAAGCATTGCTGAGGCAGAAACTGAGGAAAAATGGGATTAGTAATCAGTATGCTCCTAAAAAAGGCTTTGAAGATCTGGTGTTCGTTACCAATCATAATATGCCGATCCGAGATACAACAGTAAGGATTTCTCTCATTGCTTATGAGAAGAACATTCAGAAAGAGCATTCGGAATTTGAACATGTTTCTCCACATTGTTTCCGACATACATTTGCAACCCGCTGCATCGCAAAGGGAATGAAACCGAAAGTACTGCAGAATATACTCGGACATTCCACACTTGCCATGACGATGGATCTGTACTGTCACGTTGAGGATGATACCATTAAAAACGAGATGGCACTGATTGCAGAGATGGCATAACAAAATGAGAATTGGTACAAAAATGGTACACTAGCGTATCATCGATGGCGAAAAAGCCCATAAATAAAGGGGGAAACACAACGCGTATGAAAGTTTGGGACCTGCATTGCGATACACTGTCGGAACTGCGCTTGCGATACACTGTCGGAACTGCGCTATGCGGAAAACGACGGGAGAAGCCTGAGTTTTGCGAACAACGATCTGCAGATGGATCTGGAGAGGATGAAACAGGGGGATTATCTGCTGCAATGCTTTGCCTGTTTTGTGAATCTCGGAAGGAAGAATGAAAACCCGCTGGTATCCTGTATGGAGATGATCGACATTTTCTACCGTCTTCTGGATGAATATGCGGAGGATCTTGTCATGATCCGCACACCGGAGGATATCCGGGCGCTCCCGGGCAGCGGGAAGATCGGCGCAATGCTGACGGTGGAGGAAGGAGGCGTGTGTCTCGATGATATCCGGATCCTGCGGAATCTGTACCGCCTCGGCGTGCGGATGATGACGCTTACCTGGAACCATGAAAACGGTCTTGCCTGGCCGAACAGTGTGCCGGGAAATGCGTACAATGTATGGCCATGTTCCCCCGTGACAGATCATGGGCTGACTATGAAGGGCTTTGAATTCGTGGAGGAAATGGAACGCCTGCATATGATACTGGATGTTTCGCATCTGTCCGACGGCGGATTCTGGGACGTGGTGAAAGCAGCAAAACGTCCGTTTGCAGCCAGCCACTCGGATGCCCGGGCGATCTGCGGCCATGTGCGCAACCTGACAGACGATATGATCCGTGCCATGGGAGAACGGGGATGTATCGTGGGCCTGAATTACTGTGCCTCTTTCCTGGATCCGGGAACGGACCGGGAGCACGTGAAGTCCCGGATCAGCGACATGGCTGTGCACGCAAGACATCTTATGGATCTGGGCGGAGAAGATCTTCTTGCCCTGGGCAGTGATTTTGACGGAATCGAGGGGGATCTGGAGGTCAGAGGAGCACAGGATATGCCAAAGCTGGCAGACGGACTTGAAAAAGCAGGTTTTACGCCGAGGCAGATCGAAAAGATATTCTATAAAAATGCAATGCGGTTCTTTACCGAGAACCTGTGAAGAAAGGAAGAGATCATGGCACATCCGCTTCTCACACTGGAAAAAAGGATCGAGGCCCATCTGTGCGGCCTGGATGCAAAAATGAGTGTTTTTGCCGATGACCTGAGGGGAAATGTGATCTGCATGGATGCGGACCGCTCCTTTGAGTCCGCTTCCACGATCAAGATCTTTATCCTGGGAGCGCTTTTTGATGCGGACCGGAGAGGAGAAGCCTCGCTGGATGAACCGCTCGTCTATAAGAAAGAGTTCTATGTGGACGGATCCGGCATGATCCGCGCACTCGGTCCCGGGGCTGTGCTCAAGGCGCTGGACGCAGCGACCCTGATGATCATCTGCAGTGACAATATCGCTACCAATATGCTGATCGACTATCTTGGCATTGAAAAAATCAACGCCTTTATCCGGAAGATCGGCTGCCCGGATACGAAGCTGCACCGCATGCTGAGATCGGACACCTGGGGAGAGAGACTGGGATCGATCACACCCAGGGATATGGGACATTTCTTTTCGCTGCTCGCCCGGGGAAAGCTTGTGGCTCCGGAGGCGGATAGAAAAATGATTCAGATCTTCCGCCAGCAGCATTATAATCAGATGCTCACGGGAGCACTGCCGCTCTACTACATGGATCCGGAGGAATCAGGAGCAGATCCGGAGCTGATCTGGACAGCCACAAAAAGCGGGAGCATGGACGCCTGCCGAAATGACGGCGGGATCATTCATACACCGTACGGAGATTATGTGCTGGTTCTGATGTGTACGGATTTTGTGAATAAACTGGAGGGAAACGATCACCCTGCATTTGTATACGGACAGCAGATCAGCCGTACCCTGTTTGACCAGTACCTCGCTCTGGAGGGTAGATTTGTCCTTTCATGAGAAATGACACTTGTGTATATTCATGCGGAATAGTACGCATAAGCATGTATAATTGGCCGAAAGAACGAATACAGAGAGAATAAATTCACCGAATTGCTTGTCAATACAAGCGCACTATGATATAATGGCCAAGATTTGGAAATGCGATGGCGCGTCCCCTTCGTGGGGTGCGCCATTTTCGGAAGGCATATACCGGAGCATTTCCATTCTGGTATAGTTTCAAGAAAGAAAGAGGGCTTATTATGAGAAAAAGACATGTATGTGCGTTGTTGACGGCTGCAGTTCTTGCCGGGGCATTATGTGCTGGAACATTAAGCGCTTCTGCGGCGGAGGAGGAAAAGGTCCTTCATATCGCATGGACCGCTGACGCCCAGACTCTGGATGTGCACAAAACCACTTCCAACTATGCAATTCCTCTTGCTGTATTTGACAGACTTTTCGAAGTGCAGCTGAATGATGACGGAAGTTCGGAGCTCGTGAAGAGCCTGCTGGATGATTATTCCATCTCCGATGACGGTACAGTTTATTCCTTTACCCTGAAGGACGGCATCCAGTTCTCCGACGGTTCTGCGCTTACCTCTGAAGACGTGGAATATACCTTCACCCGTATGTTCGCACTGGAGGACAGCGTGCAGACAGACTTTACATCCGCGATCAAAGGCTCCGATGCAGTGATGGCCGGAGAAGCGGATACGCTGGAAGGCTTCAAAGTGATCGATGACCTCAATTTTGAGATCACTCTGGATGCTCCGTATGCTTCTTTCCTGGCAGTTCTGGCAACGCCCACCTGCTGTATCTTCAGCAAGGACAATGTTGAAGAAGCAGGCGATGATTTCGGCGTTGTTCCCGAAAAGACGATCGGTTCCGGCCCGTACATGGTCACCGAGTGGGTCGCCAACGACAGCCTGACACTGCAGGCAAATCCGCTGTACTGGGGAGCTCCTGCAAGCGCATCCACAGTCGTGTTCAAGATCTATCCGGAGCCCAGCACCATCAGCATGGCGTTCCAGAACGGCGAGATCGATATTCTTGACTGCGACTCGATCGACTCTGCGGTCGCCGAGACATTTAAGATCAACCCGATGTATTCGGACAATATCGTATATGCGAACCGCCTGGCTACCACTTATCTTGCACTGAATGAGAATGTGCAGCCGCTGGATGATGTGAATGTCCGTAAAGCGATTCAGATGGCGATCGACCGTCAGTCCATCCTGGATGCGATCTATGCCGGTGAAGGCGTGACAGTAGACGGCATTTATCCGGCAGGCTCGATCGGATTTACGGAAGAGAACCAGGGATGGCTGACATATGATCCGGACGGCGCAAAAGCTCTTCTGGAAGAGGCTGGATACGGCGACGGATTTGACATGGAGCTTTCCGCTGATGCGAGTGCTTCTGCAAGCGTAGCCAATGTACTGCAGATCATCGCCGAGAACCTGCAGGCGGTAGGCATCAATGCCACCATCGAAAACTATGATGAGGCTGCATGGCTGACACTGCGCAAGAGCGGCGAGATGCCTTCCTTCACAGCCACCTGGACGCTGGATTACAACGATCCCAGCAACATCATAGACACATTCTTCAGCTCTCCGGACACCGGAACGCTTCGTTCTCTGAACTATGCGGATGAAGAAGTCATGGCACGTGTGCGCGCAGCAAGCGCCATCGTGGATGAAGGCGAGCGTCTTGCGGAATATGCAGCACTTGAAAAGAAGATCGTGGAAGAAGATGCAGCATGGGTACCGCTGTACACCCGTCAGCATCTGTTTATCGTCAATGCAGATACAGTTGAGCACTTTACTCCGCACTGGGCAGGATACAGTGATTTCAACGTATATGGTGTAACGATGAAATAATTGATCTGTTATCATACCGGGTCCACCCGGCACGGCCTGCGGCTGTGCCGGGTGGACCATACGTTCCCGTGCAGGGGCGAAGTTCTCTTTGAAAAATGCAAGAGATCTCCGCCCGTATACAGGAAATCCGAATACGGATCCGAAACAGCTGACAGAGCGGATCACAGAAAGGAGAATACTCTTTTATGAAAGTGATTCTGAAACGCTTCCTGAGTATCATACCGGTGCTGCTGGGCGTTATTGTAATGATCTTTATTATGCTCCGTATCGTGCCGGGAGATCCGGCGGCGATCCTCCTTGGAGAGCATGTGAGTCCGGACACGGTGGAACGTCTCACAAAATCCATGAATCTGGACCAGCCCATGGGAGTGCAGCTTCTGTCCTACATATGGAATGCGCTTCGCGGCGATCTGGGAATGAGTTATACCATGAAGCGGCCGGTCACCGAACTGATACTGGGAGCCTTTCCGTATACGGTGAAGCTTTCGCTGATGGCGGCTGTTTTCGCATGGGCGGTCGGTCTGATCTCCGGCATCATTGCCGCGATCACGCAGAACCGGATCCCCGACAGGCTGTTTATGGGATTCTCTCTGGCCGGTGTATCCGTACCGGTGTTCATGACTTCTCTTTTCCTGCAGTATATGCTGGCATTTAAGATCCGGGCGTTTTCTCTGACTTCCGACGGCAGTCTGTATTCCATGATTCTTCCGGCGATCGCGCTTGGCTGGAACAGCGCGGGCAGCATCGCCAGGATGACCAGGTCGAGCCTGATCGAAGTAATGCAGGCGGATTATATTGACACAGCCAGGGCAAAAGGTCTGGCCCGGCGGGCAGTGATCCTGGGTCATGCCCTGAAGAATTCCATGCTCCCTGTCATCACCATGATGGCGCTGCAGCTGTCCTCCATGATGTCCGGTGCTGTTATAACGGAAAGTATTTTTGCGATACCCGGGATCGGGCGACTTGCCACCGAAGCGATCCAGAAGCGGGATATGCCGCTTCTGCAGGGTACAGTCCTGTTTACCACAGTGATCGTTGTGGTGGGCAATCTGATCGCAGACCTGCTTTACAGCGTTCTGGATCCGCGTATTCGAAAGGAGGCATGACCGGATGAAGAAAACAGACGAAAAAATGCCCTCCGGAGCGGAGACAAAGCTGACCGGAGAAGAAAGAGCCCCTGAAAAAACAGCGCAGGAGCTTGCCAGTGAGATCGGTGAGAAAGACGGACTGAAGGAGGAACTGTTCCGGATGTGCCGCCAGAACCATGTCGCGGCACTCTCGGCAGCCGTGATCCTGATCATCATCCTGCTGGCAGTATTTGCACCCGTGATCGCCCCCTACAAGGAGGCAGAGCAGGACCTGATGTCCAGGCTGCAGGGACCGTCCATGGCACACCTTTTCGGGACAGATGAGCTGGGCAGGGATGTGTTCTCCCGTATTCTTTACGGAGCCAGAGTCTCTCTGATCGTCGGAATCTTCCCTTCGATCATATCCCTGGTCATCGGGATCGTGATGGGGCTTCTTGCAGGCTTTATCGGAGGCTGGGTCGATTATGTGATCATGCGCCTGGCGGACATCATGCTTTCCTTCCCGTCTCTGCTGCTTACCATGGTCATTATGTATACGCTGGGCCGTTTCAGCAATTCCATAGTCTGTATTTTTATCGCTCTGTCCCTGGTGGGGTGGGCCAGCGTCTCCCGCGTGGTGCGGTCACAGACACTGAGCCTGAAAGAGACGGAATATGTGGAAGCAGCCCGTTCGATCGGCGTTGGAAGCGGCAAGATCATGTTCCGTCACATCCTGCCGAACTGCATCCCTTCCCTGATCGTGCTTTATACGCTGAGCGTACCTTCTTCGATTCTTTCGGAGAGTACCTTAAGCTTCCTTGGCATTGGAGTACAGCCGCCGGCAGCCTCCTGGGGCCTGATGGTAAATCAGTCCAAGCAGTTCCTGTTTACGCAGCCATGGCTTGCACTTGCCCCCAGCCTTGCGATCATGGTCATCGTGCTGGCGTTCAATTTCCTGGGCGACGGGCTGCGGGATGTACTGGATCCTTACATGAAGACCCAGTAAGATTTTTAAAAGCCTCCGGCGGATGCCGGACCTGAATTCAGAGGAAATATATGAGTACGGAAAATGTTTTAGAGATCAGAGGCCTGAAGTCCTCCTTTTTTACCGATAAAGGAGAAGTGCCTGCTGTGAACGGTGTCGATCTGGTGATTCCGCGTGGAAAGATCGTAGGACTGGTAGGCGAATCCGGGTGCGGAAAGAGTATGACAGCCAAATCCGTGATGGGCCTTCTCAAATATCCGGGCCGTATCGTCGAAGGGGAGATCCTGCTCGGCGGGAAAGATCTGACAAAGCTTTCCGACCGCGAACTGAGAGAGCACTGCGGAAAAGATATCTCCATGATCTTTCAGGAGCCGATGACCTCTCTCAATCCGGTGCTTAAGGTGGGACGGCAGGTCCAGGAGACATTGCTGGTTCATGATAAGAACATCGGAAAGGAAGAGGCAAAACGCCAGGTGATCGATATCTTCAAAAAGGTGGGAATCCCGGAGGCGGAGAAGCGGTATTCCTGCTATCCCCATGAGCTTTCCGGAGGACTGCGTCAGAGGGTGATGATCGCGATGGCGATGGTGTGCAGGCCCGCTCTGCTGATCGCCGATGAACCGACGACTGCTCTCGATGTTACGATCGAGGCGCAGATTCTGCGCCTGATGAAGGATCTTTGCCGGCAGAATAACATGAGTGTGCTGATCATAACGCATAATCTGGGTGTTGTGGCGGAGATCTGCGATGATATCTATGTGATGTATGCCGGAAAGATCATGGAGCATGCTCCTGTGTTTGAATTGTTCGACCATACACGGCATCCATATACAAAGGGACTGCTCGCTTCCATACCAAGAATCGGAGACAATCCCGAATTTCTGCACACCATTCCGGGAGTTGTACCCAACATGCTGCATCTTCCGAAGGGCTGTGCTTTTGCCAATCGATGTGAACTGGTGCAGGAACGCTGCCGCAGCCAGATGCCGGAGCTTGTCACGGCTGCTCCGGATCATGAGTGCCGCTGCTTCCTGGCACTGGAAGAGGAAGATCAAAACGGCACAGGCCGGAAAGGGGGCGGTGACCGGTGAATACGGAGATACTCCTGCAGGCAAAAGACGTTTATAAGGAATTTATCACCGCCAGAAAGCAGGTCGTACATGCGGTCTCCGGGATCGATCTGACGATCTGTAAGGGGGAGACGCTTGCACTGGTCGGTGAATCCGGCTGTGGAAAGAGCACTCTCGGTCGAACACTTATACATCTGCTTCCTGCAACAAAGGGTGAGATATGGTTTGAAGGAAAAGACATTACAAAAATGTCGGAAAAGGAGTTCCGTCCTGTCCGCGCAAAGATGCAGATGGTGTTTCAGGATCCTTACGCAAGCCTCAATCCGCGGATGACGGTACGGGACATCATAGCAGAACCTCTTGTGACACATCATATATGCAATTCGAAAGAGGAGACCACGGGAAAGGTTCTGGAACTGATGGCAATGGTGGGGGTACCTGCACAGTTTCTGAACCGATATCCGCATCAGTTTTCCGGCGGACAGCGGCAGAGGATCGGGATCGCAAGAGCGATCGCGCTGAGGCCGCAGCTGCTGGTGTGTGACGAACCGGTATCGGCACTGGATGTATCCGTACAGAGTCAGGTCCTCAATCTGCTGAAACAGCTGAAACAGCAGCTTTCGCTTACGAGCCTGTTCATCGGACATGACCTGTCCGTGATCAATTTTATTGCGGACCGGGTATGTGTGATGTTCCTGGGAAGAATGTGCGAGATCGCAGATAAGGATGAGCTTTACCGCCATCCGCTGCATCCGTATACCGGTTTCCTGATGGATGCGATCCCCATTGCAGATCCGCACCGGCGTGATGACGACCGCAGTATTCTGGAGGGAGAGATCCCCAGTCCGGTCAATCCGCCTTCGGGCTGTTACTTCCATACCAGATGCCCATATGCGAATGAACGCTGCAGGAAGGAAGTACCGGCCATGCTCGATTACGGAAACGGGCACATGGCGGCATGCCACCGCTGTGAAGAAAGTAAAAAAATGTAAAGTTACAAAGAAACTGCAAATGAACGACCGAAAAGGGATGGAGGTAAGGAACATGAATGCAAAAGAACGTTATGCTCTGTGGCTGGAGAAGCTTCCTCTTTCCGATCCGCTCAGACAGGAACTGCAATGCGTCAGCGGTGATGAGAGAGAGATCAATGACCGGTTTTATCAGGAGATCGTATTTGGAACAGCAGGCCTTCGCGGCATATGCGGCGCCGGAACCAATAGGATGAATGTGCTCACAGTTGGGCGGGCAACGCAGGGAATCGCGAATTATATCATCAAGTCCGGCGAGGATCTGTCAAAAGGTGTAGCGATCGCCTATGACTGCCGTTACCATTCCAAAGAATTTTCGGAGCTGGTCGCTTCCATCATGGCCGGTAACGGGATCCGCAGTTATCTGTTTCCTTCCATGCGTCCCACACCGGAACTTTCCTTTGCGATCCGCAAACTCGGATGCATCTCCGGCGTTAATATGACGGCAAGTCATAATCCGAAGGAATACAACGGCTACAAGGTCTACTGGTCTGATGGAGCGCAGATCTCCGGAGAGATCTCCGAGGGGATGCTCGAAGAGATCCAGAAGCTGGATTTCTTCGACAAGTTCAATACCTGCCCTCTGGAGAAAGCAATGGAGGAAGGTCTGGTCGTCATGATCGGTGAGGAGATGGACCGGTCCTACCTGGATTATGTGAAGAGCATGCAGCAGCATCCGGATAATGAACTTGACCGGAGCGTAAGTATTGTATATACTCCTCTGAACGGGGCAGGGGCTGTGCCGGTACGCAAAGTGCTGACGGAGATGGGATATACGAATTTCCATATCGTGCCGGAACAGGAAATGCCGGATCCGGAGTTTACCACGGTGGGATATCCGAATCCGGAAGATCCGAAAGGCTTTGAGCTTGCCGAGAAGCTCGGAAAAGAGGTCGGTGCGGATGTGCTGATCGCGACAGACCCTGACAGCGACCGGATGGCGATCGAAGTACCCGGAGAGGATGGAGAATACCATTTCCTCAACGGCAATCAGACCGGTGCCATGCTCATCGCCTATATGGCTCAGGGAATGAAAGAGACCGGAAGGCTTCCGGAAAAGGGAGCTCTGATCAAGTCGATCGTAACCGGCGATATGGGCGCTGCGATCGCCCGAAGCTATGGCATCGAGGTGTTCGAGGCGCTTACAGGCTTCAAAAATATCTGCGGTAAGATCCATGATGTTTATGATAAAGGTTACAGCTATTTCTTCGGATATGAAGAAAGCATCGGATGTGCGCCGGGAGAGGCTGTGCGCGATAAGGACGGTGTGTGCTGTGCCATGCTGGTGGCGGAAATGACCGCATGGTACAGGAAACGCGGCATGTCCCTGACTGACGGCCTGGAACAGCTGTATCAGAAATACGGATATTACAGCGAAGATCAGGTCTCTCTGGTCAGAGAAGGCGCGGAAGGGGCTGCACTGATCGGCCGGATCATGGATGCCTTCCGGGATGGAAAGCCGGAAGCATTCGGACCGTTTAAAGTTGAGCGAATGATCGATTATATCCATGGATATCAGGATATTCCGGCGTCCAATGTGCTCAGGTTTGATCTTGGGGACAATACCTGGTTCGCCATGCGTCCTTCAGGAACTGAGCCGAAGATCAAGTTCTATTATTATGCAGTCGCTGACAACAGACAGACCTCTGCAGGCCGTGTTGAAGCGATGAAAGCTGCGGTTGATGCACTGATACAGACGATCAGGTAGAGAAAAGACACTGAATGCATATCCATCCAAGGCAGGAAGCAGTTCCGGATCCGGAGCTGCTTCCTGCCTTACGAATGACGGATAATGCCTTTTTGTTCCAGATAGGCCTGCAGCTTTTTCTGATATTCGCGGTACAGGATCTCCTGTTTTTCAGTGCGTTTATAGGATTTTTTCTCATTGGTCATACCGAGCAGGAAATCAATACTCGTGTCATATAAAGTAGCCAGGCGGATCAGGGCATATACGGGGACGTGGTTTTCACCGGTCTCATATTTTGAATACCCGGGCTGGGACATGTTGAGGATTTTGGCCAGTTGTTTCTGGGAAAGGTCATGGTCATGCCGAAGGTCTTGGAGTCGTTGTTTCATGCTGTCACCTCATTACCAGTGTATACCATTTTTGAGAAAAACCGCTGAAATAATCTGTTTCAGGTTAAACCAGAAAATTTGAAAGGAATGTATGCAATATGCGGATACTGATGATCCGGCACGGAGATCCGGACTACGAACATGATTCCCTTACGGAAAACGGAAAAATGGAAGCACAGCTTCTGACGGAAAGAATGAAAAGGGAAAAAGCAGATGATTTTTACGTTTCTCCGCTGGGGAGAGCCAGGCGTACAGCGGCACCTTCCCTGGCAGTCCTGGAGGCGGATGCCTGCGTGCTGGACTGGCTGGAGGAATTTCCGGCAAAACTGGATGTAAGTACAGACCCTTTCCTGCAGAAAGCTTTTCCGGATACCGGAAGGGATGAAAACGGGAATTATATGCCGCGTATCGTGTGGGATCAGATGCCGGCCACCTGGAGAAATGAGCCGGGCTACTATGACCTGGAGGGATGGAAGGATATGCCTCCTGCCCGGAACAGTGATATGGCCTGGTGCTACCAGCGTGTGTGCACAGGATTGGACCGGCTTCTGGAACAGTATGGCTATGTGCGGGACGGGGGACTGTACAGAACGGTGCAGGGAACAAACCGGACGATCGCCCTGTTCTGCCATTATGGGGTGTCCTGTGTGATGCTTTCTCATCTGTGGGGGGTCTCCCCGTTTGTCTTATGGGGCAGTCTGGTGATGGCGCCCAGTTCCGTGACAGAACTGTATTCCGAAGAACGCGAGAAGGGGATCGTGCAGTTCCGTGCTTCGAAAGTCGGGGATACCTCCCATCTGTATGCGGGGGGAAGAAAACCGTCTTTTTCCGCACGTTTCTGCTCGGTGTATGAGAATACGCAGGAAAGGCACTGAAATCTTTACAGAGGAGAAAACGAAGTATGAGAGTAGGAACAGGCTACGATGTACACAGGCTGAGCGAAGGCCGGAAGCTGATCCTTGGCGGGGTAGAGATCCCTTTTGAAAAAGGTCTTCTCGGACACTCCGATGCGGACGTGATCGTTCATGCGATCATGGATTCGCTTTTAGGTGCCGCAGCACTCGGCGACATCGGACAGCACTTTCCGGATACGGATCCGGCCTGGGAAGGAGCATCCAGTATTGCCATGCTTGCACAGGTCGGCAGGATTCTGGAGGAGCATAACTATATGATCGAGAACATCGATTCGACGATCATTGCACAGCGGCCGAAGCTGATGCCGTATCTTCCGCAGATGCGGGAGAATGTTGCCAGGGCACTGAAACTGGAGACGGATCAGGTCAGCATCAAGGCAACGACGGAAGAAAGGCTTGGATTTACGGGATCCGGAGAGGGTATCGCGGCGCAGGCAGTCTGCTGCCTGATTCCTCTGATGGATCTGGTGACAGATGATATTGTGATGAGTGGAGGAGGATGCGGCGGCTGCAGCGGGTGCGCCGAGCGGATATAGAAATGATAAAAGAAGATCTGTTCTCTTTTGCTTTCATTAAAAAATCACCTTTTTATGGAAGTTATCGGGGAATGCGCTATCGGGTCGGAAAGGAAGAAGATCAACTGGCAGCATGTGTTTATCCGGAACCGTATAGTTATGAAAACACCCCGGAAGAAGAAAAACAGGTCAGGACCTTTGCTTTTTCTCCGGAGGGATATGAACAGGCGAAGGACTGGCTTGTGGAAATGTATGAAATGTATGGGAAAGGAAGCGATTGAAAATGGTTTACAGCATTCTTGCAATGCTGCCGTTTGTTACGGCGCTGCTGCTGATGGTGATATTCCGGTTTTCTTCAGGAAAAGCTCTGATGATCTCACTGGTGATGACCGTTCTGCTGGTACTGGGTGTATGGCAGATGGATCTGATCCATGTGGCCGGCTACTTTTTGTATGGTCTGCTGAAGGCATTTGACCTTCTTCTGATCATCGGAGGAGCGATCCTGCTGCTTAATACACTGCGGAAGACAGGGGTCATGGATGTGATCAGCCAGGGGTTCAGGCAGATCTCTCCTGATCCGCGGGTCCAGGCGATCATCATCGGGTATCTGTTCGGGGCCTTTATTGAAGGCGCTGCCGGGTACGGAACGCCTGCAGCCCTGGCTGCACCGCTTCTGGTCGGACTGGGATTTCCACCGGCTGCCGCCTGTATAGTGGCTCTGATCTCCAACAGTACACCGGTACCGTTTGCGGCAGTGGGAACGCCAATGCGCATGAATATGGCAAATCTTTCCGCCATTGTCACCGGAGAGGGGGGAGATATCACACAGTTCACGACAGATGTGACCCGCAGGACAGTGCTGTATCTGGGAGTTGCAGGCCTGATCATACCGCTGCTGCTGGTGATCGTTCTGGTGCTCTTCTACGGAAAAGACAGAAAAGCTTCCTATGTGTTTGAGATGGTACCATTTTCAATATGTGCTGCGCTTTCTTTTATAGTACCTTATTATCTGCTGGGAACTTTCCTGGGACCGGAGTTTGCTTCTATCCTGGGTGCTGTGACCGGCCTGGTGATCACAGTATGGATGGCAAGAAAAAGGATCCTGGTACCGAAACATGTGTGGGAGTTTGCCTCTGACGCTCCTTTCGGCACGGTCCGGAATGCGGGAAGTGATGCCGTGGATACCCAGTCCCGTCATGTTACAAAAAAAGAAATGATCCGTGCATGGATGCCCTATGCGTTTATTGCAGGAATCCTGCTGATCACAAGGATCCCCGCCTTCGGACTGAAAGCAATGCTGAACAGCGTTTCGATCCATGTCTCCTCGATCCTCGGAAATGATGCCCTGACCTATGATCTGGCACTGCTTTACAGTCCCGGTCTGATTCCATTCGCACTGGTGTCTGTGGGAATGCTGATCATTAAAAGAGATTCCCTGACAGGAAAGGATGTAGCGGATGTATTCGGACGTACCGGGAAGCAGGTGCTGATGATCGCGATCGCGCTTGTGAGCGGGATCGGGATGGTACAGATCATGCTGGGATCCGGAGTGAATCATTCTTCTCTGGAGAGCATGCTGACCCTTGTCAGTACAGGACTTACCGCTGCCACAGGCAGGGCGTTCCCTCTGTTTTCTCCCATCCTGGGCGTTTTCGGAGCGTTTGTTTCGGGATCCTGTACCGTCTCCGGAATTCTGTTCGGGCCGCTCCAGTATCAGACAGCGGGCATGCTTGGACTGAATAAGGCGTCGATCATAGCGCTGCAGATGGCAGGAGGCGCCATCGGCAACATGATCTGTATTCAGAACGTGATCGCGGTGGCTTCCACGACGAATGCCATAGGAGAAGAAGGAAAGATCATCACCAGGAATCTGCTTCCCTGTCTTCTGTATTCCGTATTGGTATTCGTAATGTTCGTGATCTTCGGATAAAAGGTTTCCGAAGTTTAGACATTCTTCACTTGATTTTTTGAAGCATGTCGGGTATATTGGGGCTGTGCATACGACTGACGGTGAGAAGCCCGCGCTTTACGGCAAATCAGCTGCGGCTTTGGCAGAGGATACTGCAGGGGAGTATGCATGTGGAAGAAGCAGCATATATCTTGCTTTCGGAAAGAATAAAGCCGACCGTCTGGGCATACAAAAAAACGATGCGTAGGAAAATGCATTCGCTTTTTGTGTGTCCGGACATTTTTTATTCTTCATCGCGCAATACCCGTGACTTCAGTCATGGGATACGCGCGCAGCCCGGCAGCAAGAACGCCGGATGGCGTTCCCGACTTGATCTGTATAAGGAGGAACAAAGATGATGAGAAAGAGTCTTGCACAGGCCCTTGGAAGCAGTACCTACCCGGGAAGAGGCATTGTGATCGGTGTCTCAGAGGACGGAAAAAAAGCAGTGACAGCCTACTTTATCATGGGCAGGAGTACAAACAGCAGAAATCGTGTTTTTGTTCCGGACGGAGAGGGAATCCGGACGCAGGCATTTGATCCTTCCAAAATGGAGGATCCGAGTCTGATCATTTACGCACCGGTCCGCGTACTCGGAAACCATACGATCGTGACGAACGGTGATCAGACGGATACGGTATATGAAGGACTGTGCAAAGGCCTGACTTTTGAGGAATCTCTGCGCAGCCGCACGTTTGAACCGGATGCTCCGAATTTCACACCGCGCATATCCGGACTGATGCATGTGGAGGGCGGCAGATTTGATTATCAGATGTCGATCCTGAAATCAAATGACGGAGATCCTTCTTCCTGCCAGCGGTTTACTTTCGCATATGAGAATCCTGCAGCGGGACAGGGACATTTTATCCATACTTATGCGCGCAATGAGGAGCCGCTTCCTGCTTTTGAAGGGGAACCTGAGCCTGTCGTGATCAGCGGGGATATCTCTTCATTTACCAAGACCGTGTGGGCTTCCCTGGATGAGGATAACAAGGTATCCCTGTTTGTCCGCTTCATCGACATCCGCACCGGTGAATATGAGACGAAGATCATCAATAAGAACTGAGATAAATATACGGCTGGCCAACCTGTGCCAGGAAGGAGATCAATATGAATGAGATACAGTTAAAGTACGGATGCAACCCGAATCAGAAACCTTCCCGTATTTACATGGAAGACGGAAGCAGCCTTCCGGTAAAAGTGCTTAACGGAAGACCGGGATATATCAATTTCCTGGATGCGTTCAACGGCTGGCAGCTGGTGAAAGAACTGAAGGAGGCCACGGGACTTCCGGCAGCGACTTCCTTTAAGCATGTTTCCCCTGCGGGAGCTGCAGTAGGCCTTCCGCTGGACGATACACTGGCAAAGATCTACTGGGTGGATGATCTGGGAGAACTTTCACCGCTGGCCTGTGCCTATGCAAGAGCCAGAGGAGCTGACCGCATGTCCTCCTTCGGAGATTTTATCAGCCTTTCTGATCCCTGTGATGAGGATACTGCGAAGCTGATCAAACGTGAGGTCTCTGATGGTGTGATCGCCCCTGGATACAGCGAAGAAGCACTCGCGATTCTGAAGACGAAGAAAAACGGGAATTATAATGTGATCGAGATCGATCCGTCATATGTGCCTGCCGAGATCGAGAGAAAGCAGGTCTTCGGAATCACATTTGAGCAGGGAAGGAACGAACTGCGTACAGACGGAGAGCTCCTTTCGAATATTGTGACAGTCAACAAGGAGATTCCGGAGGAAGCTCTCCGCGATCTGAAGATCGCTTTGATCACCTTGAAGTACACACAGTCCAATTCCGTGTGCTATGTGAAAGGCGGACAGGCGATCGGTATCGGCGCGGGTCAGCAGTCCCGCATCCATTGCACCAGGCTGGCAGGATCGAAAGCAGACAACTGGTTCCTGCGGCAGTCTCCGCAGGTGCTGAATCTTCCGTTTAAAGAAGATATCGGCAGAGCGGATCGTGATAATACGATCGACGTATATATCGGCGAAGAGTATGAGGACGTGCTCAGGGACGGCGAGTGGCAGAAACGCTTTACACAGAGACCGGCAGTATTTACCCGTGAGGAAAAGCGTGCCTGGCTGGACAAAAATCAGGATGTTGCTCTTGGATCGGATGCTTTCTTCCCGTTCCCGGACAATATTGAGCGCGCAAAAAAGAGCGGGGTAAAATATATCGCGCAGCCGGGAGGTTCTGTGCGTGACCAGCTCGTGATCGACTGCTGTGATCAGTATGGGATGGCAATGGTATTCACCGGAATCCGGCTTTTCCATCATTGATACCGGATCAAAGCCTGCAAAAGACCGCAGTGGGGATCTTTCTTTTTGAAAGGTTCCCGCTGCGGTCTTTTTGCGTTTCCGGGGGAAACATATTTTATATATAAAGTTTGGAAAAGTGGGCAGATTTGCACTAAATAATTAACAAATTTGTTGTATAAAGGAAGCAAATAAACTCTGAACCAAACAAATAAAAAACAGAAACATGCAATTTCAGACAGGAAAATCAGGAAAAAAGCCAAGAAATACTTCCATTTTTGCTTATATCGGAGTACAATATCAATAAATCGGAGCAACAGCAAAAGATGATAATTCTCAGGAAGGGGGGCATAAACGTGATATATGGGTATGTGCGGGTCTCCAGCAGGGATCAGCACACAGACCGACAGATGGATGCCATGAGTACCTATCAAATTCCTGAAAAAAACATTTTTGTTGATCGACAGTCCGGAAAGGATTTTGAGCGGCCTGCTTATCGAAAGATGATCCGCAAACTGAAGAAGGGAGATGTTCTGGTGGTCAAGAGTATTGACCGGCTCGACATACGGGTCATCGATATGCCGCTTCTGAATACGCAGGAGGATGAAAACGGGATCACCAGAGTCTTTATCGCCGATCTGGTGCTGCAGATTCTCGCATATGTTGCGCAGACCGAACGGGAATTCATTCGCGAGAGGCAGAAGGAAGGAATCGCCAGTGCGAGAGCCCGGGGCGTAAGATTCGGACGTCCGGAGAGGAAAATACCCGATAATTTCAGAGAAATCTGTGATCAATGGGAAAAAGTGGAGATATCCGGCAGAGAAGCAGCAAGAAGGCTGGATGTGGATCTGAAAACATTCAAGAAGTGGGCGTCACTGACAGCGGATAAAGGGTAATGCAATACGCGCATGGCAGGCCAGGCAGAGGAAAATATGAAAATGGATAATGAGGGAATGTTTCGGGGCAGCATGAGTTTTCGTATCATCGGCTGTGGTGAGACCTGCTGTACAGGCGGAGAAGAGCTTTCAGGCAGCGGGGAGCATTATCTGATCGGTTTTGTGCTTTCGGGAAAGGGCATCCTGAGGAATATGAGAACGGCGTTTGAAATACAGGAAGAGTCGGCTTTTTGGATGGTTCCGGGAGAAAAGGAAACTGCCAGAGCGGATCTGGAGGATCCCTGGAAATATGTATGGATCCGAATGAGCGGAGAACTGTGCAATACGCTGATGGAGCACATTGGGTTTTCCGCTGAAAAGCCGTATCTTTCTCTGGATCAGACAATGATGCGTCTTGCCGGGAGGCTGATCCGGAAAATGGGAAGGCAGAATGCAGGAACAGAACCTTTCTCGCCGGAGGAAGAGCTGATGCGGACCGGTGCTTTTTTTGAGTTTTTTTCAATTCTCGGGGAACGGCAGGAATATGTACGCTGCAGGGATGGCAGAACATACGGGGGAGCGGAAGAGGAACCGGAAGGGAAGGAAGAGGGAAAAGGCAGATTTTATGTAGAGACAGCACAGAGATATATCTGTGAGCACTATACACAGTCACTGCGAATGGATGAGCTTGCAAGACAGGTCGGGATCACACCAAGCTATCTGTCTCATGTTTTCCGGGAGTATAACGGTACTACCCCGTCCAGATATCTTGCGCTTATCCGGGTGGAGAACAGCAAGCGTTTTCTTGAACAGACGCAGTGGACGATCGGGGAAGTTGCGGTAAAAAGCGGATACGAAAATACAATGAATTATACAAAGGTATTTCGGAAAATGGTAGGATGCTCACCTACCACTTACCGAAAAATGAAAATGATCGCAAACAGTCCGGAGGAAAGCAGCCGGCGCTATGACCGGTCATAAAGCCTTTATCCGAGAGGAATCTCGACGATCTCAGCCATTTTGATCAGGCACTCTTCGATCTGCTGGGAGATCTCCCTGGCAATACGCCCGGAGAGTGCATCGCTTTTTTCGGAAGCAAGATCCCGGGTAAGGTTCTCCTTTACTTCTTCGGTCAGCGCTTCCAGCCTTGTGCGGAAGTGGTTCTTCGGGACCAGCTTCCGCATGGGCAGCGGGATATCGAGATGGAGCACGGCTTTCTGCATGCGGTTCTTTCCAAGGAGCAGGATCAGCAGGGAAAGAAAGGCTCCGGCAATAATCCCTGGAAGTCCGCCGGCGATCAGAGCCATGCCGCTTCCTCCGCACAGAAGACCGACCAGAATGGAAATGATCGTATCGATCAGCCATGTGATCTCATTGACGGCAAATACGTCCCGGGCATCTACCTGTATGTCTATATCGGAAAGGGATAAGTAGGAGTTCAGGTTTAACGCGGCATTCGGGACCCCATGACGGACACAGATCGGCATCGTATGTTCTTCCAGCGAAGCAGACACCGGTCCCAGCCAGGCGGTGACCGGTTTAACCAGCAGCGCATGGGCTTCCTCCGTGTGCAGGTAGGCAGTGATCTCCTCCTGAAGAGCTGTGTCAACATCGCAAAGGCGTCGTATCTGGCCGCTGCGCCAGCGGTCAAATACCGGAAGAGCAGCACTTTCAAGAATCGGAGCTACCAGAGTCTGTGCTGCGAGCCGGTACAGTTCCGGAAGATGTTCTTCTACGATCTGCTCCACAACAGGGGAGGAGATCAATGCCGCAACATCTGCCTTAAAAGCCCGTATGTCCTCATCGATCTTACCGCACCAGGAAAGACCGCGCGCCACGGAAAATTCCGGCTCGGAACCGGCGATGACAACTGCATCGGGGAATATCTCCCGGCACCAGTCCCGGATCGCGGGAAGTCGGGAGACGCCG
This sequence comes from uncultured Lachnospiraceae bacterium, assembly GCA_902785635.1. Lineage (GTDB taxonomy): Bacteria > Bacillota > Clostridia > Lachnospirales > Lachnospiraceae > Merdiplasma. The sequence goes on along the minus strand of CACZZH010000055.1, from coordinate 1,760 downwards.
CCGGTCAGGAACAGCAGATCCGGCTGCGGGCCTTCGATCGACCGGCTTACTTCTGTCAGACTGTTTCGAAAAACCGTGCGGAAAGAACTGCCGTCAAGGGCTCTTGCCGGACCGCTCTGCAGCTTTTCGGCGATATCCGCATCGATGCGGATCTTCAGCCTCACCGGGGCAGAATCGTAGCGGAGGAGGATCGTTTTGCTGCATTCGATACCGGGGCTGCTCCAGTATTCTTCATCTGAGAAGTATTGTTCTTTCAGCCGGCGCGCCGCAAATTCACAGTAGCTGCGCCATGCCGGCGACGCTTCAAAGATTTCGCGAATGCGGACAGCCTGGGGAGATTCGCTGACAGCGTTTTCCAGCAGCAGCTCATCCATGATGCCGCCGCCCAGAAAGACTTCCCCGGCAGTGCGAAGGGAGACTTCTTTTCCTTTGGTGATATAGGCAAAATCTGTAGTGGAGGAGCCGATGTCGACCACAAGGACCGGCCGGGAAAGAATATCATATCCTACCTGAAGATGCCTCGACTGGCAGGCGCATACAAGAGCCGCCCGTGATTCGGATACGATCTTTGCGGGCGGATATCCGAGATCTTCAAAGATCTCCCGGTAGAGTTCACGGGTATTCTTATCCCATCCCGCGGGGCAGCCTATATAGAAACAGCTTTCATCCCCGGCGATCAGGTCCCCGTTCTCGCGAAGAGTTCCCAGTACGCCGGCGGCAAAGCTGCGTATGTCCTTTGCAGCGGACGGGTCCGTGAGAAAACGGCTTTTAAACCGCACTTTCCGGGATACGGCGTCCGGAGCATAGCAGGCCTGTTCACCGATCACCAGAGCACCCGATGAAAGCTTTGCACAGGCTGAAATAAAACTTTTCGCACCCTGCAGGGAGAGAATCGTCACAGCACCCGGTGAGAGAGCGGCGTCTGAGCCTGCCTCCTTTTTTAAAAGGGCGATCGCGCTTTCTGCATCACCCAGATCAAATCCATAAAACTGTTCCATATCCGGTCTCTTTCTTCTGCCGGTCCTGCCCGGCAGCAGTCTGTCAGGAATGCATTCCGGCAAGTCCTTTGATCAGCAGTTTTCCGTCATCCGTATGAACCAGAGCAGGGCGAAGCACCCCGCTGCTTACGGTCGGCACATATTCAAACCAATCCTTATGTCCGCTCCAGTCATCACTCAGTTCGATGTGATGACGGTGAAGATAATGCCGGACCTGCCCAAGCTCATCCAGGGCATAGGCTCCGTCCCTGCTGTACAGGGCTTCGAGCTGTCCGGAAAAAAGCATCAGGAGATCTTCCTCATCGGAAAGGTCTCCTCCGCTGACCTTTGCACTTCCCTGGCCGCGCTGTGCTTCCGGCAAACCGGCTATCCCCTCCAGGGACCGGTCCATCGTCATCAGGATCCGGCGGAAGGTACGCGCGATCCGGTCTTTGTCGAAAGAAGGGACAGGAACAGCCTGACCGGCGGACGGAGGGCCGGCCATGGCAGCGCTCTGCCTGCCGGACAGATAGAGCAGAACCCCTCCGCCGGCTGCAAGTATGAGGACGATCGGAATACTGGCGGCTGATGCTCCGGATACTGCGTAGAGTACCGTAAGGCTTAGGAGGCAGGCAGTCCCGAGGACAGGAAAGATCCGGGAAAGGATACGCGCTGTCCCAGAGAATCTGCCGCTTCGCCCGGGTTCCCCTGAAGATGTGCCGGAACCGGTTCCGTCGTTTTCAGATGATCTGTGCCAGATACGAATCTGTCCGTATACGTCTG
>CACZZH010000054.1 GCA_902785635.1 uncultured Lachnospiraceae bacterium | reverse complement strand
AGCGTAGCTTCTCTTACGATCGATACTCCGAATGAAACTCCGGGACTTGGAACAAAAGTAAGCGAAGAAGCATCTTTCGCAGACCAGTTCATCGGCAAGACCGGACCGTTCGCATTTGGCGAGGACGGCGTTGAAGCGATCGCAGGAGCGACTGTGACATCCCAGGCAGCTCTGGATGCACTGAACAGTCTGTTTGAGGAAGCAGCCGGAGAAGTATCCGAAGCAGCGACCGAGGAAGCAACCGAAGCGGCAACTGCGGCAGAAACCGAGGAAGCAACTGAAGCGGCAGCTGTAGCAGAAACAGAGGAAGCAACCGAAGAAGCGACTGAGAAAGTGTCCGAAGCAGTGACCGAGGAAGCAACTGAAGCAGCAGAGGAAGCAGCAGAGGAAGCGACCGAGGAAAGCACGGAAGAAGCAGAAAAGACTGCAAGTGCCCCCGGTATCGAAGGCGGAGATGTGACCGTTCATGCGGTGATGGATGCTGACGGCAGCGTGAAATCGCTCACGATCGATACTCCGGATGAGACTCCCGGACTTGGCACAAAAGTGAGTGAAGAGAAATCTTTCGCGGATCAGTTCATCGGCAAGAAGGGACCGTTCGAGTTCGGAAAGGACGGGATCGAAGCGCTTACCGGAGCTACTGTTACATCCCAGGCAGCACTGGATGCTCTGAACAGTCTGTTTGAGGAAGCCGATGAGGAAGCAACCGAAGAAGCAGCCGAAGAACCGACTGAGGAAAGCGCAGACGGAGCAGAAAAGACTGCAAGTGCCCCCGGTATCGAAGGCGGAGATGTGACCGTTCATGCAGTGATGGATGCTGACGGCAGCGTGAAATCGCTCACGATCGACACTCCGGATGAAACACCCGGACTTGGCACAAAAGTGAGTGAAGAAAAATCTTTCGCGGATCAGTTCATCGGCAAGAAGGGACCGTTCGAGTTCGGAAAGGACGGGATCGAAGCGCTTACCGGAGCTACCGTAACATCACAGGCTGCGCTGGATGCACTGAACAGCCTGTATAAAAACTGACAGAAGGGGGTGCAGATCATTATGAAAAAAACGTTTCGAGGAGGCGTTCATCCCCTTCATGGATCTCATGAGGGAAAAGCGCCTACACGTGATAAAGCAGTAAGAGAATATATCCCGGATACTGTAACGATCATGATGGGGATGCATCTGGGGGCACCCAGTACTCCCTGCGTTCAGAAAGGGGACAGAGTAAAGGTCGGTCAGGTGATCGGCACTCCGGAGGGCTTCCTGGGCCTTCCGGTACACGCCAGCATTGCCGGTGAAGTGATCGATGTCGGTCCGGTGCAGGGGCTTGGCGCAGTTCCCGGTATCGGTGTTACCATTAAGAATGATTATACGGATGAGTGGGTCGATGATATTGAGCCGCTCGGCAATGTCGAGACCTGTCCGAAAGAAAAGATCGTTCCTGCTATTAAGAAAGCAGGCATCTGTGGTATGGGCGGCGCTTCCTTCCCGACACATGTAAAGTTCGCGGTAAAGGAAGGGCAGTACTGCGATACGATCATTCTAAACGGCGCAGAGTGCGAGACACATCTGACCGCAGACCACAGACTGATGCTTGAGAACAGTGTCCGGATCGTTGACGGTCTGCGTGCTGCGATGCGAGCACTGGATGTAAAGAAAGGCATCATTGCGATCGAAGACAATAAGCCGGATGCGATCGAGGCGATGCGCAAAGCTGCAAACGGAAGGGACGGCGTTGAGGTTCGTCCTCTTAAGACCAAATATCCGCAGGGCGGTGAGAAACAGCTCATTCATGTGGTCACAGGACGTGAGGTTCCTACCAAAAAGCTTCCGCTGGATGTACATGTGATCGTTCTGAATGTTGGCACGGCTGCGGCGATCGCAGATGCAGTGATCGACGGTAAACCTCTGATCTCTCGTATCACAACGGTTACGGGACATGTAAACAATCCTTCCAATTTCCGGATCCGTATCGGTACGATGGCAGAGGATATCATCGGTGAATGCGGCGGTTACAGCGAAAAGCCCGGTAAGATCGTTCTGGGCGGAGCGATGACCGGCATGCCCGCACCAAGCGATATCGTACCGCTGGCAAAGGCAAATAACGGCGTGGTCGTTTATAATGAGAAAGAGGCTTTGAACCTTGAAGAGAGCCCCTGCATCCGGTGCGGACGATGCGTGGAAGCATGCCCGATCGGCCTGAATCCCTACAAACTGAAATATCTTTGCGATGCAGATGATCTGCAGGCTGCTTCAGAAGCGGATATCATGGATTGTGTCGTTTGCGGAAGCTGCTCATATATCTGTCCTGCACACAGGTTCCTTACACCTGCGTTTAAGAACATGAAAGACAAGATCACTGCTGCGGCACGCAAGAAAAGGGGGTAAGCGGTTATGAATTTATTTTTGTCTTCGGCACCCCATGTGCATAGTCCTCAGACGACCCGTGTGCTCATGCGGAATGTGCTCATCGCACTGGCTCCCTGCGCAGGCGCAGCTATCTGGTATTTTGGCTACAGTGCTCTGATCCTGATGGCAATTGCGACTGCTACAGCCGTGTTTGCAGAACTGATCTGGCAGATGCTTACAGGTCAGAAAGTACGTATTGACGATCTTTCCGCAGCCGTTACCGGTCTGCTTGTAGGTCTGAACCTTCAGCCTCAGGCACCTTGGTGGCTCGCTGTGATCGGCAGCCTGTTCGCGATCATTATTGTAAAGTGCCTTTTCGGCGGCCTGGGCGACAACTTCATGAACCCGGCGCTTGCAGCCAGAGGCGTACTGCTGGCTTCCTGGCCGGTGCGCATGACCAGCTGGGTCCTTCCCACGGGATGGAATTCTTATGCGGATGCAGTTACCGGAGCAACTCCGCTTGCAAGTCCGGGGAGCTTCACGCTCAAGGATCTGCTGCTCGGCAATATTCCGGGGACCATGGGCGAGGTTTGTAAGGTCGCTATCCTGGTGGGTCTTCTGTTCCTCCTTGTTACAAAGACGATCTCCTGGAGAATCCCGGTATGCGTGGTCGCTACGACCTTTGTGTTTTCATGGTTGTTCGGAAATGATCCGGTAGTCTCCATCCTTTCCGGCGGACTTCTGTTTGCGGCCGTATTTATGGCAACAGACTATGTGACCTGTCCGATGACAGACAAGGGACAGTATATCTATGCGGTGGGTGTCGGTCTGCTGATCGCCGTTATCCGCAATTTCGGCAACTATCCCGAAGGTGCGACCTACGCGATTTTGCTGATGAATATTGCGACCCCGCTGATCGACAGGTTTACAAAGAACCGCGTTTATGGACATGAAAGGAAGGTGAAGAAAGAAAATGGCTAAGAAAAAATCTTTAGGCGCGATCGTTAAGAACGGTCTTCTTTCAGAAAACCCCACATTTCGTCTTGTGCTTGGAACCTGTCCGACTCTGGCGGTAACAACGAGTGCTCTGAACGGTTTCGGAATGGGACTTGCTGCCACATTCGTACTGATCTTTTCGAACCTGATCATTTCACTGCTTCGAAAGCTTATTCCGGATAATGTTCGTATTCCGTCCTTTATCGTGATCATTTCCACATTCGTTACGATCGTGGAACTGGTGATGAAGGCTTATCTTCCGGGTCTGAACAAGGCGCTTGGCGTATTCATTCCGCTGATCGTCGTAAACTGCATCATTCTCGCCCGTGCGGAAGCTTTCGCTTCCAAGAACGGACCGATCGCTTCCATAGCAGACGGTCTGGGCATGGGACTGGGCTTTACCTTTGCGCTTACACTGATCGGTTCCGTACGTGAGATCATCGGAAACGGATCCATCTTCGGCTTCCAGATTCTGCCGGCCGGCTATGAATCCATGCTGCTGGTCCTGATGCCCGCAGGCGGTTTCCTGATCTTTGGTCTCACGCTTGGCATCTTCAACGCGATCACTATGAGAAAATCCGGAAAGGAGGGTGCTAACGCATGACTGGTGTTACAAATATCCTTCTGTTTATGGTAAGCTGCGTACTTACGCATAACTTTATCTTTTCGCGTTTCCTCGGATGCTGCCCGTTCCTGGGCGTATCCAAAAAGGTAAATACCGCTGCATCCATGGGTCTGGCAGTCACACTTGTCATGACAATGGCGTCGGTCATCACCTGGTGCATCTATCATCTGGTCCTTGTACCGCTTGATGTCACTTATCTCCAGACCTGCAGCTTTATTCTTGTGATCGCAGCACTGGTACAGGTCATTGAAATGTTCCTGAAAAAGACCAGCCCTGCGCTGTATAAGGCTCTTGGTATTTATCTGCCTCTGATCACGACCAACTGTGCTGTTCTTGGTGTGGCTGTTCTGAATATAACCGATGAACTCAATCTCGGATATGCCATCCTGAACGGACTGTTCGGTGGTCTTGGCTTTATGCTGGCGATCGTGCTGATGGCTGGTGTTCGCGAACGTCTTGAAACATCAAAGATACCGGAACCGCTCAAAGGTTTTCCGATCTCCCTGATCAGCGCTTCACTGATGGCGGTTGCATTCATGGGATTCGGCGGATTGGCGTAAGGAAAGGGAGGCTAGATTATGGATATATTCATTCCTGCTCTGATCGTTGCTGTGATCGGATTGATACTTGGCGCTCTGCTGGGTATGGCTTCCAAAAAGTTTTATGTAAAAACAGATGAGCGCGTGGAACAGGTTCGCGCGTACTGTGCGGGTGCCGGATGCGGCGCCTGCGGATTTGCCAGCTGTGATGCTTTTGCGGAAGCGGTCGTTAAGGGTGAAGCACCGGTCAACGGATGCCGTCCCGGCGGTAATGAAGCAGCAAAGGGAATCGCAGAGGTAATGGGTGTGGCCGCCCAGGAGACAAGCCCGATCGTTGCGCGGGTTATCTGCCAGGGCTCTACAGCGGTAGCAAAGGAACGTTACAATTACAATGGCATTCCTTCCTGCCGTGTGGCGGCAGGTATTGCCGGCGGACCGAAGCAGTGCCGCTTCTCCTGTATCGGTCTCGGTGACTGTATGGCGAAGTGCGCTTTTGGCGCGATTCACATGGAAAATAATCTTTGTGTGATCGATGAAGACAAATGTACAGGATGCGGTGCATGCGTTGAAGAATGTCCCCGCAATGTCATCCGTCTTCTGCCTAAGAAACAGAGCGTGTACGTACACTGCCGAAACGTCGACAAAGCCAGAATGGCCCGCGATGTCTGCATGACCGCATGCATCGCATGTGCACGCTGCAAAAAGGCCTGTCAGTACGACGCGATCACGGTCGAAGGCGGCCTTGCAACGATCGATCCGGAGAAATGTACACGCTGCGGAGAGTGCGCAAAGGTATGCCCGAGCAAATCGATCATTCTGCCGGATATTACAGCATAAATATCCGATTGCAGGATAATGCAATTGGATAAAACATTTCTTAATCCTGATTGACCGTCAGGAAAAGATGTGTTAGTATGTGTGTGTTCGTTTTCTGACATCGCATTTGAATGCGGTAATGTTCATCATGCTCCGTTTATTCGGATGCACTTTACGCCAGGGAGGCAGTTATGATCAATCAGAAGATAGCCGGTAGTTCCAAAGGAAATCTTGGTGAGATTATCCCGCACATAGTGCAGACCGCCTGTGCTTTTCACAGTGCAATCACTTTTGAAGTGGAAGATAAGCGTGTGAATGCAAAAAGCATCATGGGGGTCATGGCTTTAGCAAGCCATAAAGCCGATTGTATCGATGTATTTGTTGATGGGGATGATGAAGAGGAAGCGTTCAAAGCAATTGCCGGTTTACTTGAATGACTGATGTATGGCCGTCGGTACTTATGTACCGGCGGCTTTTGAACCTTATTATACGACCAGACGAAAGGAGATACCAATATGGATCTGATCCCAAGCTTTTCCGTTGACCACACCAGGATCGTCCCCGGGATTTTTACCAGCAGAGTAGATGTCCTTGGGAATGAGAAGGTCACTACCTATGATGTGAGAGTCACAAGACCAAACATAGAGCCCGCTGTTGACGTTGCAGCAATGCATTCCCTGGAGCATCTCATTGCAACATACCTCAGAAATGACCCGGACTGGAAAGATCAGATCATTTACTGGGGACCAATGGGCTGCCTGACGGGATTTTATCTGATTCTGAAAGGAAACCGCGAACCCAGGGAGATCTTCGATCTGCTTCTGAGAAGCTTTCGATCCGTCGAAAGTGCAGAGGATGTTCCCGGTGCTTCAGCAGAAAATTGCGGCAGTTATCTGATGCACAATCTCGCTATGGCAAAGTGGCATGCCCGGAAATTTGCCGCCTATCTGGCTGAAAATGCAGAAAATCCGGAGATCTTCGAATATCCGCGATCAGAGAGACTCGTAACCGAAGACGGACGACAGTTCTTTGATTCATAGAGAAAAAGCTTCAGGAAAAAACAAAAAAGCCCTTGACAATTCCGGAAGTTAGAGGTATTATCTTTTTGCTGTCTGGGACAGCGATGTGTGCTTAGCTCAGCTGGATAGAGCGTCTGGCTACGGACCAGAAGGTCGGGGGTTCGAATCCTCTAGCACACGTGTACGGAACCGGAAGTTCGAACTGGGACTTCCGGTAATCTGTAGATGGGGGCGTAGCTCAGTTGGGAGAGCGCTTGAATGGCATTCAAGAGGTCATGGGTTCGACTCCCACCGTCTCCACTTTAAAGCCGCTGATCAGGCGGCTTTTTTTTGTCTCATAGGAAATACCGTAGAAGTTCTTATGAGACAAAAAAGCCTCCGGCAGGATGCGCAACTCGCGGACTTTGTTTTGCCAATAATCACATGCATATTCGTTTCAGTATCCTTGTCAGTAATGTTATTATTAACAATTAATTAAACGTTCAACAAAAAAAACCTGGTGCATATCCTCTATAAAAAATGAAAAAAATTTACCAAAATCGAAAAAATTAGCTATTTCTAACCTATGTTGGCATGCTACTATTAAGTGTAAAGATCTGTAAATCGATTCCCAGAATGGAGATAGGGACAGAAAAAGTAAGGTTTTTTATTATTTCATGAAAGGAGCACACTATGAAAGAAAATCCTACTGAGAACAAAAAGAAATGGGAAATTGGCAGACGCGACTTCCTGAAAGGTATGGGAGCCATGGGAGTCGGCATGGGCATGATGCCTGTTCTGTCGCTGTTCGGTCTTGAAGCCAAAGCTGAAGAAGTTCAGACTGAAGCAGAAAAGGCTGCTGATGAGGCCGTAGCCGGTGCAGTTGACCACTTCGCTCTCAACATGACTTCTAACGAAGAAGTAGCACACAGTGATGCTCTGATGCAAGCTGTGCTGAACGAGTCTGAAGTTACGAGTGATCTGACTCTCAGTGACGGCACAGTGATTCCGGCTGTATATGTACGTATGCGTAATCGCATCAACCGTATCGGTAAAGGTATCGGTTCCATTCCGAGTGCCAACGGCTTCCAGATGATTCAGTATCTGTGGAGTGAAGAAGATGCAGAAAACTATTTGAAGATGCCGCTTCACAAACTCTTTACGGCTGCAGATTATGCGGAAACTTCCGGTTACGATGAAGAGAAGGCTCTGGAGATCCTGGAAGACCAGGCTCACCGCAACCTGATCTGGCGTGTACGCCGCGGCGGCCTTGCATTCTTCTCACAGATGCCTTATATCAATGGCTTCTGGGAGTTCGGTGAACTGCAGAGATACTATCAGGAAGATATGGCTGCAGTAGCTGAGTTTGACAGTCAGGGCATTGCCGGTGCAGATCCGAACAATGAAGGCGGCTTCAACACCACATTCCCGCTGTTCCGTACGTATCCGATCAGCGCAGATGTTTGTAAGGACGGCAAGCTTGAAAACTGGCAGGACTGGAGAGCTCTGATCAAACGTAATCAGACTATCACGGTTTCTCCGTGTCAGTGCCGTACGATGTGGGAAGCTCTGGGAGTTCCGTATCCGGAAGAGCATCCGACACGCACCTGTCTGTCCCTTGGTGAGATGGCTGAATACTTCATCGAGAATGGTATCGGCGAGCAGATCACTCCGGACGAAGCAATCGAGATCGTTGAGGATATCATCAGCAAGGGTATGGTCGTTGAGTCCATCTGCGCGAAGAACGCAGATATCATCTGCTGCTGCCATGGACAGAGCTGCGGCAACCTGATGGGATGGAGAGGAATCAACGGCGAAGGCAGTGCTTCTCAGTTCTTCAGTGCTTATACGCTGGAATACGATGCAGAGAAGTGCGTAAAGTGCGAGGCCTGCGTGAAGATCTGCCCGATGTCTTCCATCACGATGGACGGCCCGGACGGCACCTGTGTCATGGACAAGGCATGCGTACGCTGCGGACAGTGCGTAAAGGTATGTCCGGTACAGGCTCGTATCCTTACCCCGACCCCGGATTATCCGGAGCTGCCAGATGATTATCTGGACTGCAACAAATACTTCGCAAAAGACCGTATGCGCCGCGGTGAGCTGGTAGACTTTACGGAATCAACGCTCGAGGTATAATGGCATATGCATGAAATGTCGTTGGTCCGCAGTGTTGTGAGTATTGTGACGGAAGAAGCGGAAGCGGCAGGTGCTGCCAAAGTAACGAAAGTCCATATCGTGCTTGGTGAAGGCCGGGACATTGTGGAGGATCTGTTTGAAAGTCTGTTCCAGTTTCTGGCGCGGGGGACCGTTGCGGAAGGAGCCAGGGTGGTACTTCATACCAGGCCATACATGGTAAGATGCAATGCCTGTGGAAATGAATTTCATCTGATTCCGATCGACAAACGTACCTGGACCTGCCCGGAATGCGGAAAGTACAAAGACTATCAATTAGTCAGCGGCATGGAATTTTACATCAGTAAAATCGAGGCTTCTAAAGGTAACTGACGGATCAAAGCAGCTGCCGGGAGAATCTTTCCCCGGCGGCTGCTCTTATGAAAGATGGGATGAGTAAATGGATGAGTCACGTGTCATTGAAGTGAAACGGGATATTCTGGCAGGGAATGACCGGAGTGCAGAGAAGTTCCGCATGCTCAGAAAAGAAGAAGGGACCTTTCTGCTGGATATCATGGGATCTCCCGGTGCCGGAAAGACGACCTTCCTCCTGGCTCTGATGGAAAGCCTGAAGAAACTGTCTGATGCAAAGATGGGAGTGATCGAAGCGGATCTTGAATCCGATGTCGATGCCCTGAAGATCAAAGCGGCGGGGATTCCCTCTGTCGAACTGAACACAAAAGGCGTATGCCATGTGGAAATGGGAATGATGAAGCAGGCGTATGCTGCTTTCGGTGACCTGAAATTTGACTATCTGTTCCTGGAAAACATCGGCAATCTGGTGTGTCCTGCTGATTTTGACACCGGCTGTCACAGGCGGATCATGCTGCTGTCTGTACCGGAGGGATGGGACAAAGTCTGTAAGTATCCTCCGATGTTTGCCGTTGTGGACGCTCTGATCGTAACAAAATGCGACTATCTTCCCCTGAATGAAGACTTCGACATGGAAGCACTGAAGGAGCATGCACGGATCCTGAATCCGAAGCTTGATATATTTGTTACTTCCGCAAGAACAGGAGAAGGGATGGATGATGTCGCAGCCTGGGTCTTTGAGAAAAGAAAACAAATGCTGTCATAGCGATTATTAATACATGAGAAGGTGAGATATTATGTGTGCAAATGGTGTTAATACACAGCAGTTTATGCAGATGCTGGATATGGTCGACGATCATGTGGCACTGGAGTACCGGTGGTCCCATCGCCTGGCCCACACGGCTGAGGACGGCGGATACGAAGAGACCTCCAAAAAGCTTCACGAAGCGCAATCGCTGCTTGCAGAAGTACGTTCCCTCCTGGATGAGGCTAAAGAATCTTTCGAAAACGAAGCGTTAAAGGCATCCCAGAATCAATCAACTGTAAAGCTTGTGTAAGATCCCAGAAGTGAATGCCTAAAGTACGGAAAAAGGATTCCCGAGGGGATCCTCTTTTCATTTTCCGTTTATTTTTTATTTTGTATTCTGGTTATTGAACACTTTCATCAGGCATGGTAAAATACTGTTGTTATTTCAGGAAACCTGTTAAAGCAAAGGAGACTCCAGGCATGAAGATCGGCATGACAGAGCTGCTGGTTATTTTTATTGTTGCGCTGGTTGTGATCGGACCGGATAAACTTCCCGCATACGCCAAAAAGCTCGGTGAGGCATTAAGGCAGTTCAAGGAGGTTTCCTCTGAGGCAACGAAGGATATCCGCGAGAGCATCGTGGAACCTTTGGAAGAGGCACAGCGTCCGCTGAAAGAGGCGATGGCGCCTCTCACGGATCTGGAGAAGTCGATCAACAAGGATATTAAGGATCTGAACAAATCGATCAGCAACATAGGTAAATCCGATTCTTCTTCCGAAAAAAACGTTGATGCAGCCAAAGACGGCTCCGATCAGGAACCGGAAACCGCAGCAGAAGCTGAAACAGCTCAGGATCAAAACCCCGCAGTCGAAGCTGAAAGCGCAAAGGAGGAGAACTGCGATGTCGAAACTGCCTCCGGAAAGGAGCCGGGCTCCTTTGCCGAAGCAGAAACCATGCAGGACATGAATTCCGCTGCGCAGGCAGGCTCCGTGCAGGTGCCGGGTACCGCTGACGCAGCAGCTGCGGTTACGGATGTACCGGAAGAGAAGGATGCAGATACAGATTCAGATGTCAACAACGGTTGAACATAATATTGGAATTTGGGAGGTCAAAAAATGAAACTTGGAACTACCGAACTTATCGTTATCCTGGTAATCGTTATACTCATCGTCGGTCCGACACAGATCCCGAAACTCACGAAGATGTTCGGAAAATCCGTGAAGAGCTTTAAGGATGGAATGGAAGAATCTGATAAGGGCGAAACAACAGTTTCTGAGAAAGCAGATACGAAGGAATGAAAAAAAAGAACAAACCATCCAATTCGGATGGGACGATGTCTCTTTCCGGTCATTTAAAGGAACTGCGCAACCGGATCATTATCTGTGTGATCTGTCTGGTCGTATTTTTCCTTCTGGGGCTTCATTTTGCTCCGAATGTTGTGGACACACTGACAGGGATCGGGAAGCAATATGGCTATCAGTTCGTATATATCGCTCCCCAGGAGCTTCTGCTTCAGTATTTCTCCATAGCGCTTGTGACAGGAGTGGTCCTGTCGCTGCCGCTCATCCTCTTTCATATTTGGGCGTTTGTGCAGCCCGGTCTGAAGGAGAATGAAAACGGATTGTTTCTCGGAGCGATGATCGCCGGATTGTTCTTTTTCGTGCTGGGTGTACTGTTTGCTTACAAGATCATGCTGCCTTTCATGCTGCAGTTTCTGATCGGACTGAGCAAAGGCGGCGATGTGAGAGCCTCGGTCTCGGTTGCCAATTATCTTACGTTTCTGCTGACGATCTTTTTGGTACTGGGCATCGTATTCGAACTTCCGGTCGTTTCCGTTCTGCTTACACAGATCGGTCTTCTGAAGGTCGAGTGGATGAGAAAATTCCGCAAGGTGATGATCGTTGTGATCTTTTTCATTGCTGCACTGATCACTCCTCCGGATATGGTCTCACAGGTCATGGTTGCAGTACCGATGCTTGGGCTGTATGAACTCAGTATTCTGATCTGCAGCATACTGAACAGGAAAAAGAAGCAGGCTGCCGCGCAGGAAGAACAGGAAGAGGAACAGGAATAATAAGGATATAATGCAGGGGACGGTCGGAATGTGATGCCGCCCCCTGTTTTCAATATTATATAAATGGTATTAGCGATGAAACGTCTGCGAAACTCCCTGCGCATGGAGCTGATTCTCCTTGTGATCATAGCGATCGTCCCTGCAGTTGTGCTGAATGTATTCCTGCTGCGGTTTATTCTGGAATTCCAGGGATCCTATGATGAGATCGTTGGCAATATGACAATAGCCAACAGTTATAATCTGAATTTCAAAGAAGAACTGGATGAATGCATTTACAAACTGGTATTCAACGGAGAATCCTTTGAAAAAAAGACGGAAAGCACCGGCTTTTCCGACATGGCTGACGACCGGAATAATCCCTACGTGCTGATCGATGAGCTGCGTGAAGATTTCGATGCACTTGCTCACATTACTACTGACAGGGAATCACGCACCTGGCTCAACAGTCTTCTGCGGAATATAGATACGCTTGAGGACAGGATGGACGATCTTCGCATCAATCTGGCTGAAGGCGGTCATTATAATGAAAACATTGAAATGCTGGATAACAACATCTATATTCTCACGGAATTGATCAATGATGATATCCAGCATTATATATATTATCAGACACGCAGCATTGAGCTTGTCCAGACAGAACTCAGCAGCAAGATCCGTTCCTTTACAAGCCTGGCGACGTTTCTCACTGTGCTGATCATTGCGGTAGTAGTAGTCTCTACCGTCATGATCCTGAGGAAGATCATGGGGCCTCTCGGAGAGCTTACCAGGGTAACGGAACGGATCGCACAGGGTGACTTTAATGCCCGTGCGGGTGTTTACACGAATGATGAGATCGGACAGGTTGCCGGAGCCGTCAATGACATGGCGCAGCATCTGGAGGTCATGGTCGAACAGATCAAGGAAGATGAGCGCAAAATGCGCAATGCAGAGCTGCGTCTGCTTCAGGAACAGATCAATCCGCACTTTCTGTATAATACGCTGGATACGATCGTATGGCTGATCGAAGGCGGGAAAAATGAGGAAGCCGAAGATATGGTCATGTCGCTGTCAAATTTCTTCAAACTTGTTCTCAACAGCGGCCGGGAGTTTATCACTGTGCGGGATGAGGAGCTTCACATCCGCAGTTATCTTCAGATCCAGCAGGTCCGTTATCGGGATATCCTGGATTACGAGATCGATATCGATCCGGGCATTTATAATTATAAGATTTTGAAGCTTACTCTTCAGCCTCTGGTGGAAAATGCGCTTTATCACGGGATCAAACCCCTTCGCGCGAAGGGGCTTGTTAGAATCACCGGAAGGATGAATGATGAAGATCACACCATTTGTTTCTGGGTCGAAGACAACGGCGTCGGTATGTCAAAAGAGGATCTTGAAGCAGTGCGCAAGGAGATCGAACTTCCCGGCAGCTATGAGAAGAGTATTGGCTTTGGCATGGCGAATGTAAATGAGCGAATCCGTCTTAATTTCGGAAGAGAGTATGGGATGACGATCGATTCGCAGCCGGATGTGGGTACGAAAGTATCCATCACGATTCCGGCACAGTGGGTCAGACAGAATGAAAATTTACAGGAAACAGTCAGCGCAGGATGAAAAAGGGGTGTTTCTGATGAACAGTAAGATCCGTCATGGGACAGTGTACGTTGGAGCTGTAATGCTTTTTATATTGATCGCTGTACTGTCAGGAGCCGGCTGCAGCCGGAAAGACAGGACCGCCTATGAAGCCGGGCAGACAGAGAACATGTTTGACGATCTGATCAGTGTAGGTTTTTCACAGCTCGGAAGTGAATCGGTATGGCGAAGTGCAAATACTGTGTCCATTCAGGAAACGCTCACCAGGGAAAACGGGTTTTTCCTGATCTATAACAACGCCAGGCAGAAACAGGAAAACCAGATCAAGGCGATCCGGAGCTATATTTCCCAGAGGGTGGATGTGATCGTATTCTCGCCGCTTACAGAAGAAGGGTGGGACACCGTTCTGCAGGAGGCTTATGATGCGGGCATTCCGGTGATCACCAGTGACAGGCAGGTCAATGCCTCGAAGGAAGAACTGGTCACCGCATGGGTAGGCGGAGATATGGAAGCCGAGGGCGAAAAAGCAGCAAAGTGGCTGCAGCAGCAGCCGCTGGGAAAAGAACCGATCAACATCGTGGTTCTGACAGGCACGGAGGGTTCTTCCGCCGCTGAGGGCCGCAGCATTGGTTTTCATCGTATCGCGGATACGGTTCCTCACTGGAAGATCCTGGAGGAAAAGTCCGGTGATTTCACCATGGCAAAAGGCAAGGAGATCATGGAGGAGTTCCTTGCATCTTATCCGGATATCGATGTCCTTGTTTCCCAGAATGACGATATGACATTCGGTGCGATCGAAGCCATGGAAGAAAGAGGAATCGTCCCCGGACAGGATATCACGATCATTTCCTACGATGCTGTCAGGCAGGCACTGGAAATGGTGCGTGACGGCAAGATCAATGTGGATGTGGAGTGTTCACCGCTTCTAGGCCCGGTGACTGCAGACCTGATTCGCAGGATCGTAGGGAAAGAAGCTTATGAGAAGGACAATCCGGTCGAAGAGCTGGTATTCACAAAAGAGAATGTTGAGGAATATCTCGATGACAGGACCTATTGAGAATCAGGGGGAGAGAGCATGTACAAGGTTTATCTTGTAGAGGATGAAAGTATTGTCCGGGAAGGTCTTCGGGATAATATCCCCTGGGAGCAATACGGCTTTACCTTTATTGGTGACTCGGCTGACGGAGAACTTGCTCTTCCGGAGATCCTGCGCCTGCAGCCGGATGTGCTGATCACGGATATACGTATGCCTTTCATGGATGGACTGAGTCTTTCCAGAATCGTGAAGAAAAAGCTTCCGCAGACCAGGATCATCATACTGAGCGGATATCATGATTTCGATTATGCACAGAAAGCGATCGAGATAGGAGTAGAACGTTTCCTGACAAAACCGGTGACCCGCAGAGCGGTAACGCAGCTGCTTGCGGAACTTGCCCAGAAGATCGAGACGGAACAGCGCAGCAGGGACGATCTCAGAAGACGTCAGGAGGAGATTCAGGAATATGAACAGTTCCGGCGCAGACGCTTCCTTGAAAGCTTATTTGCGGGCAGGATGTCAGTGGAGGAGATCTATCAGGAAAGCACAAAGCTGCGCCTGGATCTCTCGGGGCCATGCTACAGTATCATTCTTTTTGATGTGTTCGACAGCAATGCCAGGGACCTGACACAGTCCGTACAGCCGGAAGGAGAACTGCTGCGGATCCGGGAGGATATCCTTCAGTTTTTCCTTCGCCATGTCCGGTATGTGGTCGTCCGGTGGATCGGGACATCCTTCTGTGTGATCGTAAAAGGGGCTCCGGACACAGTGACCTTTGGAATCGCCCAGGCGGAAGAGGAAATCAGACGGATCACCGCCGCATCCGATGGAAATACAGAGTATTTTCTCTGTGTTTCACCGGTATCAGACCGTCTGAGCGGATTGAAAGACTGCTACGAAAAGGTCGGAAGATATTATACCTGCCGATATACCCATCCGGACAGGCATGTGATCACACAGGAAGTGTATGAAGAGATCATCAAAGATCTGGAAACGGATGAAAAAACGGATGCTGAAGATTCCTTGACAGCAGGCGTGAATGCAGGTGCAGGCGTGAATTCCGGTGATGTCCTGCAGAGAACTCTGAAATATATTGATGACCATTATACAGAGGACGTCCTGTCGCTCCAGACTGCTGCTAAAGAAGCAGATGTCAGTCCCGGATATCTTTCCGGAATGTTCTCCCAGAAGATGGGGATGACGTTTATTGAGTATGTCACTTCCAGACGTATCGACAAGGCAAAGCAGCTGTTGACGGATACCCATGAACATACAGCTGTGATCGCGGCAATGGTAGGATATAAGGATCCGAATTATTTCCGGTACGTTTTTAAGAAAACGACAGGTGTGACACCGCGGGAATATCGAAGCAGATAAACAGACAGAAGGGCCGGCTTTTCAGCCGGCCCCGATCAGTTTCCACCGCATCTTTCCGGTGTCCGGCCTGCTGCCGAGAAGTGCCTGGTACATCAGACTGCAGGCAAATTCTTCCGGGGAATCCGTTTCCATCGTCAGAAAGCTTACTGTTCCGGTTTCGAGCAGATAGCTGTTGTCAAATCCGGTGACGCAGATCCCGGGAGACAGTACGCTTCCCGGTTCACGAATGGAGCGAACGACATGAAAAGCCAGCTCATCATTCTGGCACAGTAAAGCGGTGATCTCAGGCGGATATTCCTGAAGAATCCTCTGAAGCAAAGTCCGGGACCGGTCGGACCGCAGAATCTGTATCTCTCTTTCCGATATCCAACAGACCTGTTCATCATGCAGCATGAGCCCGTGAGAAAGCATCGCCTGCGAAAATCCCAGATACTTCTCGTGACCGGAAAGAGAATCACTGATAAAGAGGCAGCCGATCCGGCGGTGTCCGAGGCTGATCAGATGCTCTGTCATTTCAAAGCTTCCCTGCATATCGTCTGAGGAAGCAATGATGCCTGACGATACATTCGGATACCGCTCTCCGAGGAATACGATCCTGGTACCGGCGTGCTCCAGATCGAGGAAAAACTGCTGATAAGGAGTCGGGACGGCACCGGATATACATTGAATGAACATTCCTCTCGGGG